>DASRLI010000060.1:0-42454 GCA_035648535.1 Occallatibacter sp.
CGCGCAAGCGCATTGCCGACGCGCAGCGCAAGCGCTGGGCCGCTCAGAAAGCCAAGACCAAGGGCAAGTAAAAATATAAGTAATCTGCAGGCTCTTCTTTCCCGCGCTCACCCCATTCGCCGCCGTCCAATGCGCCGCGCGATTGTTGCATCCGTCTATCATCACTGCAGCGCGGGAACGCCCCACAAAGAAACTTACACGTGGTCCCGGCATTAATTGCCACTCCCGTAGCGCTGCAAGTGTCCTTCGCCCATGCAAAGAACTTCCTTCCGACGCGGCGGCGGCCTGCCGCAAGAGTCTGCAAGCAGATCCATCGAAAGCCGATGCCTGGTTCATTCTCGGGTCAGTGCTCTTTGGCGAAGCGACCATCGACGCGAATGGCAAAATCGCGATCTCTGCCGAGGCGCGTCACGCACTCGACAAATATTTCGAGCTTGCCCCCGAAGGACCCCACGCTCCAGACGTGAAGCAAATGCTGGACTCCGCTGCAAAGTAAGCTGCTGCAGCAACGCATTAATTTCTATCCGATTCCCGTCATCACCAGCATGCGCGGTTCGGTCATCTCTTCCATCGCAAAGCGAATGCCTTCACGGCCCAGGCCCGACTCCTTCACTCCGCCGTAAGGCATCGGATCCAGGCGCCAGTTGGGGCTGTCACCCACAATCAGTGCGCCCACTTCCAGTTCGCGATAGGCAGTGAGAATGCGGCCTGCGTCGCGCGTCAGCAAGCCGGCCTGCAATCCATACTTCGAGTGATTCACGTCGGCAAGTGCCTCTTCAAAATCGTCATAAGGCTCGATCGCCACTACCGGACCAAAGACCTCTTCATCGCGCACCTTCATGCCGGGCTTGGTTCCGGTCAGGATTGCGGGCGTTACCATCGAGCCCTGCCTCTCGCCGCCCGCGATAAGCTTGGCTCCGCCCTCCACAGCCTCCTTCACCCACGCCTCCACGCGCTCCGCTTCGCTTTGCCGGATCAGCGGGCCCACCTCGGTTGCTTCATCGGATGGATTGCCCGATACCAGCTTGGCCGTGTGTTCCACAACCTTCCATAGGAAACTCTGAAACACATTGCGCTCCACAAACACGCGCTGCACGCTGACGCACGACTGGCCCGCGAAACCAAAAGCTCCATGCGTGGTGCGTGAGGCCGCTTCTTCCAGATCAGGCCAGTCCCCGTGGACGATCAGCGCCGCATTGCCGCCCAGTTCCAGCAGCACGCGCTTGCGTCCGGAGTGAGCCTTGAGATCCCAACCCACTTTCGCCGAGCCCGTAAAGCTCACCAGCTTCACGCGATCTTCTTTCTCGGCAAGCCACGCGGTGTCTGCATTGTTCAGCGTCAACACTGCCAGCGCCTCTTGGGGCCAGCCCGCCTTCAAGATCACCTCGCCCAGCGCCAGCGCAGTAAATGGAGTTTGCGGCGCCGGCTTCAGAATCACAGGGCAACCTGCGGCCAGCGCCGGCGCAATCTTGTGCGCCACCAGGTTCAACGGAAAATTGAACGGAGTAATCGCCAGTATCGGCCCGACGGGAAAACGCTGCACCAGTCCCCAGCGGCCCTCGTTACCTTCCGTCAGGTCCAGCGGAAGGCTCTCGCCGCCCAACCGCGCAGATTCTTCTGCAGCCGTCTTGAAGGTAACCACGGCGCGATCCACCTCAACTCGTGCCTGTCGCACCGGCTTGCCCGCCTCAGCCACAATCAGTTGCGCGAAACGCTCCTTCTGCTCGATCAGCGCGGCAGCCACATCTTCAAGAATCTCGCGCCGTTTCCAGCGCGGCAGTGCGCGCGTACGCCGCAAGCTGGCCACGGCGTGGTTCACGGCCTGGCGCGCGTCGGCCCTGGTTGCAATCGTCACCCGGCCCACCAGCCCCTGGTCCCACGGCGACCTCACCTCAAGCGCTTCTCCGTCGATCCATTCCTTGCCGCACAGCAGAAATCCCGTTTGTGTTCCCGGCCGCATCTTCATGGTCTTCGAGCTCCTGTTCCGCTTCTTCACTCAATGGTACAAGCGCAGGCCACGCGAACGTAACAAGGCAAACATTCCCCACGCCGCCAGACCCACGACGAAACGCCGGCAAAATCTTTCCCGTTTGGCTACATTGGCTGCGGAAAAACTGACTCAGGCAAAAAACCAGAGGCTTTGTAACAGGGCTCGATAGGTAGGTCGGGGTTTTAACCCCGACAGATCGATTTGCCAAATCAACCGGGGCCTTAGCCCCTGAGGTATGCTTTCCTGCGCTTTCTTCAAACTCCGCGCTTTTTCCGCAACGTGTTTGTCCCCTGTAAAATTCCGCCGCCTGTTCAGCCCCGAATCACCAACTTCTGCTTCGCTACGCCCTCAACACATAGCGCGCGCGCAAATCCTCGCCGTACCACATGATGTAGTTTGTCCCCCACGCGTTGTTGTACAGGCACGAGTGGATTCCCTTGCTCAAATCCGGCTGGCTGCGGGTGAAGCCCAATGGCGTTTTATCGCCAAGTGCCACCACCGGCGCGTCCAAAGTCTCTACCGCGAATTCATCTCCGCCCTGCTTGTAGGCAAATCCCTTTTGCAGGCAGTGCATCTGCCGGTTCCCTAAAGCCACCACGTCGAACGGCGAAATGGCCTCGCCAGATTTCTCCAGCGTCCACCCCTTCTGGTCCTCAACAATCGGATTGAAGGTTAGCCAGAGCGCTTCGGGCATTCGCGTAGCCGGCTTCCCAAACCACGACAGGTTAAGATGAATCACCGGCTCAGCCTTTGGCAGCACCAACTCAACGAATACTTTGCGAGGGAAGGCCGCGCGCCCTGATGCAAATGCCGCATCGTCCTTGAATTCCAGCCGCGCAACAATGCGATGCGCCTCGGCCGTCTCCTCCACACTCACCTCGGCAGATTCCGGTTGCCAATTCTGATTTTTCGCACCGAACCGTTCAATGTTCGGTTTCCCGAAATCCTTCTGCGCCCAATCTGCCTTCGTCGTCAGATAGCTTCCCATGAAGCGCTGAAAGTCCTCCTGCGAAAGCGTCTGGTAAGTGAACAGCGCGACCGGATTCTTTTCGCTGGCCCACTCGCGCCCGGTCGTCTTATTGCGCAGCCGCGTAATTGCCCCGCTCTTCGCATCGATCCCGACAATAAAGTGCGCAGTCTCAATCGGCTTTCCCGCTGCACCCGCAACCGCCTTCGGAGACACAATTGGCCAGCCAGGGTTCAGTCCTTGGATGGCAAGCTGCGCCTCTTCGCGCAGTGCCTCCGGCAGCGTGGCCACGCCATCCAGCAAGTCCTGCCGTTTCTCAATCCAGCTGAACTCCACCACCTTGTACTTCTTCGTGTCCAGCATTGGCGCCAAATCGGCAGGCTCGTAGTTATCAAAATCGAGCCACGTCTTTGTGTCCGTGCCCCATGTGTGCTCGGTTTCCAGCAGCAAGTGCCGCAGTAACTGAAGGTCAGTCGCGTCGCCTACCTCAAAGGCGCCTTTTGCAATCCACGCTTCGCGCAGCCGCGCAACTTCGCGATAACGCGCCACCTTCAGCGGATCGCTCGCGCATCCATGAATCCACGTATCGCCAATCTCCTGCGTCACCACCGGCAGCTTGTCACGATACGGTGCAATAGCGTTCGCCATGTCAGACAAATTGCACGCAGTAATCTCCGCATTCGGGAACTGCGTCGCCAGTTCTGCATGAATCTTTGCGATCTCATCCGCTGTATGCGGCCCGCTGTTGTCGTCTCGCACGCGCGTCACCACGGCAAGATCCGAGCCAGGCACGCGAACCACCCCGCTGTAATCCCAGTGATACATCATAGGCAAACTCGCGCCCGAAGGATCCTTCCACAGAAAGATCGGCGGCAGTTGCGCAACAGTCGACCCGCCGTTCACGCCGATTTCCAGAAACGTAACGCCGTGCTTCGTCAGCGGCGGGATAATGCCACGCGTGTGTCCCGGCACGTCGGTCATCTTGGCGCCCGTTGTCACCTTGCCGAACCGCTTGTCGAGCGACTTCGACAGCGCCAGCCCGCCCTCGATCATCGACTGGTCCATCATCTCCGTCTGCCACGTGAAAGGCAGTGCGTGCCACGCAATGTCGCCGCGCGCAATCGCCTCTTCCATCGTCTTGCGATCCGCCGTCGAAGCCTGCTCCAGGTATTCAAACAGCAGCCACGAACCAGTCGTCCACACATAACGCCGCTTGCCCCCGGCGTTCGCCGCGCGCGCAATCTCGATCGCATGAGGGAAATACTGGTTGAAGTATTTATGAACCACGTTGTACTGCGTGTCGATAAACCCCGCATCGAAGTGGCACTTGAACATCACCAACACGCGTTTCACTTCCGCGTCCGGCTTCGTTTCCTCCGCGCGCAATACAAACGGTGAGCGCCCCTGGAGCAACAACCCTGCCCCCGCCACAGACATGGTCTTCACAAACTCGCGACGTTTCATGCGTAGCTTCCTTCTTGCACGGATTCGCGCCGCAGAGTTTCCAGCTTCACATGTTCAACCGGAAACCCTGCGGCGCGAATCCGTGCAACGCCTTTCTGTATTTGCCGTTTCAGCGATGGTCGGAATAGCCCATCAGCTCTTTTGATACAACCGCGTAACCGCGCTGGAATCCATCCCGGTAAGCATCCATTAGCTGGTAAGGCACATTGTTCGGGTGGCGGTATTCGTCGCGGTTGTTTGGGTCAGGCCGGCGGTTGTTGTCGTAGTCCCTGATCGCGCCCTCCGCTCCATCCTGAAAACCACGGGTCCTCATCTCCATGCCCGGCCCTTGATACCGGCGATCGCTTCCCGGTCCGCCCGTCAGCACCGCGATGCCGCGCTGGTACCCAGCCCGAAAGCCATCCCGGTAAGCATCCATTAGCTGGTAAGGCACATTGTTCGGACGTCGATACTCATCGCGGTTGTTCGGGTCCGGCCGGCGATGATTGTCAAGGTCCTTCAGCGCACCATCCATTCCCTCCTGAAAGCCTCGCCGCCGGATATCGCTGCCCGGTCCAGGCGCAGGCCCTGGTCTCATATCGCGTCCCGGATCTCGCCCCATATCCCGTCCACCGCCACCGCGATCCGCGTCATGCATCCCTGGCTGATCTCCGCCTGTCAGGTGGGCCACGCCTCGCTGGTAGCCCCGCCGAAATCCATCCCGGTACGCTTCCCGCTGCTCGGGCGGAAGCCTCGGACGACGATATTCGTCGCGGTTGTTGGGGTCCGGCTGGCGATGATTGTCAAAATCCTTCTGCGCGCCAATAATCCCATCGCGAAAACCGCGCCGCTGTATATCCTGCAGCTCCTGCGGCGGCGTATCCCAGCCGCCGCGATCCTGCCCATATCCCTGTGCGGCTGCTCCCGCGGGCGCACCGTATGCGCGGCCCGTACTCATGCCTGTAACTCCCAGGACGAGCGCAACTGTCGCAATCGCTAATCGATTGAAACTCATAGATCGATCTCTCCTTTGCTCCTGTGGACTCCTAGCATAGTACTACTGCGCCCGCGAGCCCGGCAGTAGCCCCGCGCATGTGAGTTTTCTTCGCAATTAATTCTCTTCCGGCACTTAAGATAAACTCCTCCCATGATCAACAACGGCCGCAGCCGCAAGCTTCCCTTCGACCCCATTGAGGCAGTCGCCCATCTAAAAGCCGCCGATCCCAAACTGGGCGCTCTCATTGACCGCGCCGGCCCTTTCGCGCTCCGCCTTGACCCCGCACCCTCGCCTTTCGAATCGCTGCTCGAGTCCATCATTTACCAGCAGCTGCATGGCAAGGCCGCAGCCACCATCCATCGCCGCGTCCGCGAGTATTTTGGAGGCGATCCCACACCCCAGCTCATCCTCGATACGCCCGATGAGCCCCTCCGCGCCGCCGGCGTCTCGGGCAACAAAATCAAGGCTCTCCGCGACCTCGCCGCCCGCACGCTCGACGGCACCGTACCCTCCCACGCCGCCATCCGCCGCATGCCCGACGCAGACATTGTCGAACGCCTCACCGAAGTCCGCGGCATCGGCCCCTGGACCGTCGAAATGCTCCTCATCTTCCGCATGGGCCGCCCCGACGTACTGCCGGTGACCGATTACGGCGTCCGCAAGGGCTATGCGCTCACCTTCCAGCGCCTCCCAAAAACTCGCCCGCTGGCCGCCGAAGACCTGCCCAAACCCGACGTGCTTTTCAAAAGGGGAAAACGCTGGGCGCCATTCCGCTCCGTGGCCAGTTGGTATCTCTGGCGGGCATGCGATCTGGCCAAGAGCACCCCACCGACAGGCCGGTCGAGCTTAAAATAATCAAACGCAGCTTCTAGCTCCTGGCCTCTGGCTTCTAGCAATTGCGGTTTTCAATAACGATCGAAATAATCACGGATTGGAATTCAGGAATGCCTTCTTGAAGGCCTCGGAATTCGCGAACTTCTTGCTAGAGGCTAAGAGCTAGAAGCTAGGAGCTGTTTTTCATGCCCGCACCCAAGCGTTTCGTCTGCATTCATGGTCACTTTTACCAGCCGCCACGCGAAAATCCATGGCTGGAAACGGTCGAGACCCAGGACTCAGCCGCGCCCTACCACGACTGGAACGACCGCATCTGCTCGGAGTGCTACGCCCCCAACGGCGCCGCCCGCATCGTCAATATCAAAAATCAGATCATCCGCATCGTAAACAACTACGCGCGCGTCAGCTTCAACTTCGGCCCCACGCTGCTCAGCTGGCTCAAGGAAAACGCGCCCCGCACCTACCGCATGATCCTCGACGGCGAGCGCCGCAGCCGCAAGAGCTATCGCGGCCACAGTTCGGCCATGGCGCAGGTCTACAACCACATGATTCTGCCGCTGGCCGGCCGCCGCGACCGCATCACGCAGATCCGCTGGGGCATCGCCGACTACGAGAACAACTATGGCGCGTCGCCTGAAGGCATGTGGCTGGCTGAGACCGCGGCCGATGCTGAATCGCTTGAGCTCATGGCCCAGCACGGCATCAAGTTCACGCTGCTCGCGCCTCATCAGTGCAAACGGATTCGTCCCCACAAATTCGACGGCGGGAAAAACGATGCTGAATGGACAAACACGCCCGATGCCTCTGTCGATACCACCCGCCCGTACCTGGTGCGTTTCGACTCCGGCGCCTCAATTGCGGTCTTCTTTTACAACGGCCCCGCTTCGCGAGCCATCGCGTTTGAAGGCCTGCTCAACTCCGGAGAGAACTTCGCCGCGCGCCTCAAATCCGGCTTCAAAGAAAGCCCCGCGCCCCAGCTTGTTCACGTCGCCACTGACGGCGAGTCCTATGGCCACCATCACAGGCACGGCGAAATGGCACTCGCCTACGCACTTCGCCTGCTTGAGGCAGACAAGACTGTAAAGCTCACCAACTACGCCAGCTTCCTTTCACAGTTCTCACCGGAATACGAGTGCGAGATCGTCGACAACACCTCGTGGAGCTGTGTTCACGGCGTCGAGCGCTGGCGCTCAAACTGCGGCTGCAATGGCGGCAAGCCCGGCTTCAACCAGGAGTGGCGCGCACCTCTGCGCCAGGCCCTCGACGAGCTGCGCGATGCTCTGACCCCGCTCACTGAGCAGGAGGGCGGAAAGCTCTTCACCGATGTGTGGGCAGCGCGCGACGAATATATCCGGGTGCTGCTCGACCGCGGCGAAGAGTCCATTGCGAGCTTCTTCCGCACACAGTCGAACCGTACGCTCTCAGACGAGGAACAGGTGCGCGCGCTTGAGCTCATGGAGATGCAACGCCATGCGCAGCTCATGTACACCAGTTGCGGTTGGTTCTTCGACGACATTTCCGGCATCGAGACCGTGCAGATCATCGCCTACGCCGCGCGCGTGCTGCAACTGGCGCAGCAGCTCTTTGGCCAGCAGGCCGCTCCGCTCGAGTCGGCCTTTCTTGCCCGCCTCGCCGAGGCCCACTCCAACGTGCCCAGTGCCGGTGACGGTGCCAAAATCTACAAGGCCTGCGTGGCCACCATGGAGTTGCACCTGGAACAGGTGGTGGCTCACTACGCTATCAGTTCGGTCTTTTCTTCCTTTGCCGAGGAGACTGACCTGTTCTGCTTCCACGTTCGCCGCATCTCCTACGACATCTCTACCTCCGGACGCGGACGGCTTGCGGTAGGCCGCGCGCACATTGCCAGCGCCATCACCGGTCACAACAAGACCTTCTCCTTCGCGGTTCTGCACTTCGGCGACCAGAACATAACTGCGGCAGTCAAGCCATACAGCGATCAGGATGCCGCCGGCTTCGAAGCTTTTGCCGAGCAGGCCGCGGCAGAGGTGCAGCGCGCCGACTTTCCTGATGTCATCCGCTTGCTCGATCAATACTATGGCCGCGCTGACTATTCGCTCACCTCGCTCTTTACTGACGAGCAGCGGCGCATCGTGCAACTCATCCTCAACTCCACGCTCTGGGATATTGAAAGCTCCCTCACCACCATCTATCAGGACCACGCCAGCCTGCTCCACTACCTGGCCCAGGCAGGACTGCCCAAACCGCCTGCGCTTACTCTCGCGGCGGGCTTCGCCGTCAACGCTGGATTGCGCCGCGCGCTTGAGAGCGACCCCATTGAAAGGGCCCAGTTGCGCTCCCACCTTTCGCTGGCCAAGGCCGATCATGTGCAGCTTGAAACGGCCAATCTCTCTTACATCGCCGATCAGCGCATGAAGCGCGCCATGGTCGAACTGCAAATGTCTGCCGGTTCGCTGGAGATGCTGGAACGTGCCGTGTCGCTGGCCCGCGTCCTGCTGGAGCTGCCCTTCGAGCCCAATCTCTGGCAGGCGCAGAACATCTGGTACGAAGTCCTGCGCACCTCCAGCTACTCGCTAAGCGAGCTGGCCGACGAAGACCGCCCGCGCTGGGAGAAGCTTTTCAACGAACTCGGCTCCTGCCTCTCCATCGACACCGAAGCCATCCGCGCCGAGGAAAAAGTAGTATCAACGACTACGGGCGACTAGAACCGGGTGCCCCAGGTCTCGATTTTGAGACCTGGGATAGCACGCAACTGTGGTACCCAAATTTCCCGTGCCCCATCCTTCGCGCTGCCGGGGCCCCCGCAGACAGGTCTTCGTCCGTGGGGTGGTTGGGCGAAGGGTGGGAAAGGCAGAATCTCAACCGAGGGGCTTTTCTGATCTCTGATCCCTACCCGAAGAGCTTCCCATCCTTCAACACAAACCGCTCCCCGCGCCACACGATCGTATTCCCTGCGAACCCCGCCACCCACACGCCCATATGCACCACGTCGCGCAGCGGCAACAGCCACAGGCTGGCCAGCACCTCGTGATCGCCCAGTACTTCCGCGCCTACCGTCATGGCCTGCGCCAGCCGCAGAAAGAAGCTCAGCCCCAGCAGCCACAAACTCACCGGGCTCAACCCGCTGGTCACCAGATTCAGCAACGCCCAACCGAACCCATGCGTCACCATCAGGCCCAGGTAGCCTCCCGGCCGCGCATCGCGCACTGTTCTGGCCCAACGCACCTGGTGATCGACAAAGCCGCTCCAGCCGTACGCCGGAATCGCGGTCTCCACCACCTCCGCATTCAGCACCACGCGGTAGCCGGCCTTCGCTATGCGTGCGCCCAGCTCGTAGTCGTCGGCAAGATGGTCCACCAGCGGCAACAGCCCACCGGCCTTCTCAAGCGCCTCGCGGCTCACGGCCAGCGTGGAACCAAGCCCATAGCGCAGCCCGCCCTCAATCATCTTTGACAGCAGCACCCCGGCCATAAAGTCCGAGGCAATCCCCAACGCCTCAAGCCGTGAGCCCAGCGTGCCGTGCGCGCGCCCGCGATAAAGCGCCGTTACCATCCCCACCGGCTTTGATTGAACGGTACGAGCTTCAGCCCCTGAGGTATTGCCCGCCGCCCCAAAACAAGCCATCACCCGCTCCAGATAGCGAGGAGAAACGGTAATGTCCGAATCGTTGATCAGCAGAAAATCGTAGCGTGCATGGCCAGACAGGTGAAACAGCGTGCTTACCTTGCCGTTGGTTCCCAGCCGCTCCGGGCATACGACCAGGCGGATCGGCCGCTCTGGAAATTCGGCTTTCAATTGCTCCACGACAGCCGCAGCCGGGTCGTCCAGCGACGAAACGCCGAACAGCAGTTCGAACTCGCCGCCATAGTTCTGCCGGCAATGGCTGCGAAAGGCATCCCTCATGCCGGGGTCCGACCCCTTCAGGGATTTGAGGATGCTTACGCCGGGCGCAAAAATCGGGAGTGGCGCGCGCCGCTCGCGAAGATAAACCCGCGCTGCCACAATCGCCGCCAGAAAGTAGCCCATGCCGGCTACGGCCAGCACCGTAGTCGCGGTCTCCACAGCGAGAGCCAAAGCGTGCGGCATCACAGGGGTAAGTGTAACGGAAAAGAGGGAATCAGAGAGGTGACCGAAGCTACGTGTCCCAGGGCTGTGGCCAGAATGTCTAACTTTTGAAACAGGGATCGGACGAATATCCCGGTCCCCTGACTTGCTGACTCGCTAACCCCGCGTGAGCGGGGCTGACTGGCTGCATTTGTCTCATACCGCCCATCCGCTCCGTCGTGACTGAACCCAAGCCCCGACCCCCGGACCCCTTGATCCCTGACTCCTGACCTCTGCCATCCCACCACAGTCAGCAAAACCGGGAAAAACACCACGCATTTTGGTCGAATTAAGCCCTATTTCCCCCATTTAAGCCTGATTTGGCCGCTTTTCGGGAAATTACAGACAACCCTTCGCTCACAGACGGAACCTTGTGAGCAGCCAAAACGCCAAATTCGGTCCTGAAAAGGGTTAACCCCTCAAAGAAATGCAACCATCTGAGCGAACATTTGCCCCCATTTCGTAACCATTTAAGCGAACATTTCGGAGTAATACGCACCACCTAAGCGAACATTTGATGCTTTCGAAACAACCACTTAAGCGACTGCCTGCCCACTTCTGCCCGGACACTTTTTACTCGTATCGGAGCGCCTCAATCGGATCCAGATTCGCCGCCTTCCACGCCGGATAAATTCCGAACAGCAACCCGATCGCGCAGGAGACGCCAAAGCCGATCGTCACCCACATGGTCGAGAGCGTGGCCGGCAGCCCAATGGGCAGGAAATAGATGATCCACGTAATCATCGCGCCCAGCAGCACGCCCACAATTCCGCCCACCGCGCACAGCGTCACCGCCTCAGTAGTAAATTGCGTCAGGATCGTATTCTTGGTTGCGCCGATCGCCTTGCGAACGCCGATCTCACGGGTTCGTTCCGTCACGCTCACCAGCATGATGTTCATCACGCCCACGCCGCCCACCATCAATCCCACACTTGAAACAGCGATCATGAAGGCAACGAGCCCACTCGTCAGCTGGTCCCACAACTTGGTCAGCGAGTCAGGCCCGAAGATTTCAAAATTATCATCTGCCTGCGTTTTCACCTTGCGCCGAATGCGCATCAACTCGCGAATCTCTTCTTCCACCAGCGCCTTGTTCTTGGCGTCGTCGTACTTCACGCTGACCCACAAATCCTGTTCTTCAGGATGCAGGTTGTGGAAAGTGCCGAACGGGAAATCAACTACGTTGTCGTTGGGATTCTTGCCACCGCCGAAGGGCTGCTTGCGCTTGTCCAGCACGCCAATAACGGTGTAAAGACCGCTCTCGACGGCCACTTCCTGGCCGATTGCGTTCTGGTCGCCGAACAACTCCTCCCAGGTATCACGGCCCAGCACACAGACGTGGGCGCCACGCTGATCTTCCTCGTCGGTATAGAGGCGGCCCTGAATGAAGGTCAGGTCATTCACATCGCCGACCTCGGCGGTCGTGCCCTGCAGGATCGTTCCGGACACCTTCTTGCCGCCGTACTTTACGTCGACGTTGCCCACGCGGAACTGCCGCTTGACATGCTGGTATGCGCCATCAGCGGCCACCACATGCGGAAGCATGCGCAGAGCCATCACATCGTCGATGTTCAGCTTCTTGCGTGTCAGTTGCTCGGTCGTCGGCCGCACGCCGATGACCGGCATGTGAAAGACCCAGAAAACATTCGAGCCCAGCGAATTGACGAACTCCGCCACCCGGTTGTTGAGTCCGTTGATGACCGAAGAGATGGTGATCACCGTGGTCACGCCAATCACGATTCCCAGGACGGTCAGCCCCGAACGCAGCTTGTTCGCGCGCAGCGTGTTCAAAGCCATCTTGACGGATTCACCGGTCTGTCCTTGCGCCATAAATGCAGCTCCTGGCTGCTAGTTTCTAGCTAAAAGCACGTCATCTTCAGTTGGTAGGGCCGGCCCAGCAAAGTATCAATGTCCTACCAACCTTACCGAGCAGCCTCAAAAAAGCTAACAGCTGAGAGCTAGAAGCTGGAAGCTGCCCTTATAACTCAGCTCTCAACGCCACCACAGGGTCCAGCTTCGCTGCTTTGCTTGCTGGATAAACGCCGAAGAAAATGCCTACGGCGCCGGCCAGGAAAAGTCCCAGGAAAATTGCCCAGAGCGGAACGCTGGTGGGAAAACCTATGACAATCGTGATGAGTTTGCCAACGCCTATTCCGCACATCACACCGATGGCTCCGCCGGTCACTGCCATGGTGGCGCTTTCAATCAGAAACTGCAGTAGAACGTCGCGCTGCCTGGCGCCCAGCGCCTTGCGTACGCCGATTTCGCGTGTGCGCTCGGTGACCGAGACGAGCATGATGTTCATAATCACCACGCCGCCCACCACCAGCGAGATGGAGGCAAGTCCTAGCACCACGGTCGCAAACAGCGAGCTGATCTGCTTCCAAATGTCCAGGAAAGTGTCGTTTGTCTCCAGTTGAAAGTCGTCCGGAGTTCCGGGCGAATCGTGACGGCGCGAGCGCATGATCACGCGCACCTGGTCCTGGGCCCGCTCCATTACGTCGGCGTTGCCGTTGGCGCGGGAGTAGATGTTTACCGATTCGTTGTATCCGTACGTCTGCTGGTAAGTGGTGATGGGTACTGCCACCCAGTTGTCCTGTGACTGTCCGAGAGTCTTGCCCTGGCGGTCACCCACGCCCACGATGGTGTAAGGAGTGCCGTTGACCCGGATCTCTCTGCCGATCGGGTCGCCCGCTCCCAGAAGGTTGTCTACAATGTCGGGGCCTACGATTACGACATGCGTTCCGTGGTCCTCGTCGCCCTGCGTAAAGCCGCGTCCCAGCGCAATTTCGACGTTGTGCAGCGACGGCATCGTCCAGGTGTAGCCGCGTATCTGGGTATTGTCGCTGGAGTGGCCGTTGGCTACCACGGTTGTCGACCTGCTCAGCATCGCGCCAACCTCGCTGCACAGGTCGCATCCTTCCCGTACTGCCTCGTAGTCTTCGATGCGTATCACCTTGCGCTTTTGATATCGGAAGTAGTCGTCTGCAGAGAAGATGATGCTGGACATCCGCGTCACGGTAAACACATCGGCGCCATACCCTGACAGCTTAGTGCTCACGTATTTGTTTGCGCCGTTCACCAGTGTGATGACCATGATGACCGAGGCCACACCCATGACCACGCCGATGAGCGTGAGCACGCTCCGCATCTTGTTGCCCCACAGAGATTGCAACGCGAGTTTGAATGCCTCAGTGAGTTGCATGCTTCTACTTTCCTCGTACCGCTTTCCCCGCCAACCCAGGCCCAGCACGACCGCCTGAAAAAACGGCGGAGCGATCATCTTCCTGCAATTCCAGTCGTGGCGCCAGGCGTCGGCCCACTACCCACAGTGTACGTAATCCGCGCCCAGCCGTAGCCCCTGCATCAAGAAGAATGGGTATTCCTCCAGACGGAACACTCAACCCTTCAGTTACATTCCGCCCCAGAGGCGCACTGAACCCTTGCAGCTATCACTTAACGATACGTAGCGCCGCAGCCGCTGGTTCCGGCTCCCAGCCAGGGCCCCATCCCTGCTGCATTTTCATCGTTCCACGGATGAAATGGAACTCGTCAAGCGGTCTTCGCGTAGGACGCCGCTGTCTCCCGAATCCCCTGCCCATATGGCGTTCCCAAAAACCCGAAAGCCTTTGCGTATTTCGATGAATCGAACAGATAGGGTGAATCGTTCTGGTAGAGCATCTCATACACTTCACCCACTAACGGATTGAACCATCCGACAATGCGAACCATCGGCCTGCTCAGCACGCGGAATTTTGCCGGCACGCCCATTGCCTCGGCCGCTTGGGCAATGAATTCCTTTGCGGTGGGAGGGTTTGGCGTCGTCGGCATATGCCATGTCTGATTCCAGGCCAAATCACTCGCGGCCAGCGTCATCAGCGCCTCCGCCGCGTCGGGGGTATAGGTGTAGGAGTGAGGCAGGGAATCGCTGACAAGGCACATTGCCTTCTGCTGCTTGCTCATCGGATCAAAGACCATGACGTTTGGTATTCCGGTCTTCGCATTCGGCCCGTAGAAATCCGCTGCCCGCGCAATCATGGCCGTAAGGCCACCAGCTTTCCACTCATCGATGAGAGAGGTCGCAATCCTCGCGCGTATCTCTCCCTTCCTGCTGCTCGGATTGAACGGCGTATCTTCTGTCATGGCGCCGGCCACTTTGCCATACATATAAACGTTGTCAAAGAAGATGAGCCTTGCGCCCGCGTGCTTGCACGCCTCGATGGTGTTGGCCATGACGCGAGGCCACAGCTCCGCCCAGACTTTGTGGTCGTACTTCAAACCGGCGAGAAGATACACGATACTGGAACCTGCCACGGCTTGGATGGTCTGGTCTTGGTCAGAGAGGTCGCAGGAAACGACCTGGGCAGCGCCGGGGCTCGAGACTGGATTCCTGGCCACAAGTCTGAACGGCTGTTTGCGCGCGGCTAGGAGCTTGACCAGTTCATTGCCGATCGCGCCTCCCGCTCCAAGAATCGTAATCATGTGGAATCCTCCTTTGCAGTTGGGCTGACGGAAGTCGGCTCTCAGCTAGAGGTTAGGGGCTGCGTTACCGCCCCGAGCTTCCGAATCCCTTCTCCGCCCGCGCCGAGTCTTCAAGGCTATCTACTTCTTCCACGACTCCCGTCAACACGGGAACCGGAATCATTTGTGCGATCTTTTCGCCGGCCTTCAGCTCCACGGCGGTTTCGCCCAGGTTGGTCATCAGCACCATGATTTCGCCGCGGTAGCCTGCGTCAATCACGCCGCCGGTGGTCGCAATCCCCCGTGAAGCCATCGACGAGCGGTCCCGCACCAGCAGTCCCAGCGGTGCACCAGTTGCCGGGTTGCGGGCCTCGACGGCAATGCCGGTCCGCACCCGAATCGTGGCTCGGGGAGCCAGCACTGAGCCCTCAAGTGCAAACAGGTCATAACCCAGGTCCTCGCCGGGATGCGCCACGACCGGCAGCCGTGCGCCCGCTTCCAAACGCTTCACTCGTAACATGTTTTGATCCTATCGCAGCCTGATCTGGAAGCCGAGAACGATAAGGATCAGTTACGCACCGTAATCGCCTCAATCGGCCGCAGGTTTCGCAAGGTGTCGTCGCTCGTCCCCACCGCCCGCCAGCACCTGGCCGGCATTCTCAACCGCTGCCACCTTTTATAAAACCCTTACGCGCACCTTATTAATTGTTGACAGGTTGCGGAGCACACTTGTTCCATGACTCAACTGGCCACATTCTTTATACGTCTCCTCACGGCAGTGTTCCTGATCGGGATGGTCGGCTCGGCGGTCGTCGTGGTTATCAGCTTTGTCGAGGACTTTCGCGAACTCTTCAGTCACGATTAGCCCGTCAGCACCCGGCATTCTCGATCGCTGCGGCCTGCTCAAGCACTGGCTCTGCCCTCCCAGCCAGGCACGCTTGCTCCACTGTCCCAAAATGGTGAGCCCCGGCCGGGAACTTCCCAGTCGGGGCTCGTGTTTGTTACCCCAACGACGAAGACCTGTCGTCGGGGACCTTAAATTCGGCAAAAGGACCTGTAAGCCGAATTCTGTCGTGTGCGGTCATTCCTCTAGGCGCCGCGTTGCCGCGGACACTCATCAGCGACCTACCCGGAGGTTTCGGCAGTTGCTCGAGCCGCCTTACCGCATCGGGCCGATGCGCAGCACCACCTGGCTCTTTAGCGGTGCTTCCCTCCCTATTTGGTCTTGCTCCGTGTGGGGTTTACCCTGCCTCCGGCTTCACAGTCGGAGCGGTGCGCTCTTACCGCACCATTTCACCCTTACCCCGGCGGGATTGGCCGTCCAGGCGAACCTGAAGAGCCCTTCCGGAAGCCCTCAAGCCGTGAGGCGAGAGGGGTAGCCGAGGCGGTATCTTTTCTGTGGCACTGGCCGTCCATGAGCCTTAAAGCCCACGTCCCGGACGTTATCCGGCACACTGCCCTGCGGAGTTCGGACTTTCCTCCCCCGGGCGACCCGGTCTCCCGAGCCCCCGGCAGCGACCGCCCGGTCCTCCTGCCTAGGTCTAGTGTACCGTGGATTGGGATTTGCCCGCTGGTATCGCGGCGCACTGCGATCTCGAACCATTTGAATCGATGACCGGCGGTCGGCCATCCATTTGATTGCGGAAGGATTTCCTAACTTGCCGCAGGGCCTTCTCGACCAGCTCCCTTGAACGAGTCCCCGGACCTCACCTCATTTCAAGGAGACCTCCATGAAATTTGTTTCGCTCGTTGCCCGGCTTTTGCTGGGACTGATCTTCCTGTTCTTCGGATCCAACCTGTTCCTGAACTTCCTCCACGCGCCAATGCCCACCGGGACCATGGGGCAGTTTTCAGGTGCGCTGTTTGCCTCCCATTACATCTATGCGGTGGCCTTGTTCCAAGTCGTTCCCGCGATTCTGCTGCTCATTAACCGATATGTGCCGCTTGCCCTGGCCTTGCTGGCTCCGGTGATCGTCAACATCTGCCTTGTGCATATCCTGATGGCTCCCAGCGGTCTGCCCGTAGCGGCTTTGGTGGTCATACTCTGGTGTCTGGTGGCGTATCCGGTCCGCACCGCTTTTGCGGGGCTCTTCCAGAAACGCGTGTCCGACTGAGCATATAGGACTGGGCGCCAAACAGCCCAGTCGAACTCCCGGTCGCTACAATCAAGAGCAACGATGATTGAGTACCTCTATCTCGGGCGCGTGGGATACGACGAGGGCCTGCGCCTGCAGGCGGAGATTGCGGAGCTTCGTCTAAAAGGCCGCATTGAGAATGTGCTGCTCCTGCTCGAGCATCCACCAGTGTTGACGCTTGGACGCAACGCCAACCGTGCCAACATCTTAGCTTCGGACGAACTGCTGGCCAGCCGAGGCGTCACGCTGCATGAAATCAACCGCGGCGGCGATGTAACCTATCACGGCCCCGGCCAACTGGTGGGCTACCCCATCTTCGATCTGCGCACCCTGCGGAACCCGAAGGGCGGGCGACTGGGGCCCGTCGATTTTGTTCGCCTGATGGAAGAGGCGCTGATCCGGGTCTGTGGGGTGTTTGGCGTTCCGGCTGGGCGCATCTGCGGGCTAACCGGAGTTTGGTGCGGTCTTCGCCCTCCTGACGGCAGCCCCTCGGACGAGAGTTGTGCACAGAGCGAGCCGCTTGCAGGTCGGAAGATCGGCGCTATCGGGATTCATGTTTCCCGCGGCATCACGTCGCACGGATTCGCCTTCAACGTCACTACCGATCTGCGTGACTTTGCGCTCATCAATCCCTGCGGCATCACCGACCGGCCCGTCACCAGCTTGAAAAACGAGATTCAGGCCCTTGCGGGATCGCTGCCACTCGCGGACCCAAATGAAGCATTGCCCAGCCTTGAGTCCGTAGCCCACCAGGCGGCCCGTCAGTTCGGCCTCGTCTTCGGCGAGCAGGTGCTGGCGGTCGAGAGTTTGGATGCGCTCCGCACCCAGGCGGAGGCTGCCCCCACGAATCCGCCCAGCTTTCCCGCTCAGGACATACCGCTGCAGGTTCCGCACGAGGTTGAACGTCTCCTGCAAACAAAGGAACGTCCCGTCCAGGCCTGAGTATCCAATTCGCTATGCAGTCAATAGCTTCCCAGGTCTCATCCGCCGCGGCGGACCAGACCTCAGGCACACTGCCTGTTTCGGCTCGACAGCCGGTTCTTGTTCCACCAGCACATGTTCAGCGATTTATAATCCGGCAGGAACTGCCCGCAAAAGCATTCTGAAGCGCGGAGAGAAGGATTCATGCCAACCGACGTAATCATGCCCCAGATGGGCGAGTCGATCGTTGAGGGCACCATTACCAAATGGCTCAAGAAAGCAGGCGACCGCGTCGAGAAGGACGAGCCGCTCTTCGAAATCTCCACTGACAAGGTTGACGCGGAGATTCCTTCGCCCGTGGCCGGCGTGCTGAGCGAGATCAAGGTGCTTGAGGGAGCCACGGTCGGCATCAACACGGTGGTTGCGGTGATCGGCGGGGCAGCGGTTCAATCGGCGGCCTCAGCGTCGGCGGCCAAGTCGGCCTCGCCGCAGATGGCACGCGGAACGGACGTGGTGATGCCCCAGATGGGCGAGTCCATCGTTGAAGGCACCATCACCAAATGGCTCAAGAAGGTCGGCGACAACGTCGAGAAGGACGAGCCGCTGTTTGAAATCTCCACCGACAAGGTGGACGCAGAGATTCCCGCCCCCGTCGCCGGGCTGCTCACCGAAATTCGTGTTCCTGAAGGCGCCACGGTCGACATCAATACGGTGGTCGCGGTGATTGGCGGCTCGGCTTCGGCTCCTGCTGCCGGTGCGAAGGCAGCAAAAGTAGCCACGGTTGCCGCGCCAGAAAAAGCGGCTTCGGTTGCTGCTGCGCCAGTCACGGGCAACGACGGTCGGAAAGTCCGTTCGTCGCCTTTGGTGCGGCGCATCGCAAAGGACAACAATCTTGATCTGAGCCAGATAGCGGGCAGCGGGTCGGATGGCCGTATCACCAAGGAAGACGTGCTCCACCATCTGAGCCAGCACAGTCCTGGAAGCTCGCGAGCCGCCGCCGCAGCCCCTCCGCCGCTCTCAGGCGACCTGGTCCCCATGACCAAAATGCGCGCCATCATTGCCCAGCGCATGGTCGAGAGCGTCCGCACCAGCCCGCACGTCCACACCGTCTACAAGGTGGACATGACCCGCATCGTCCGTCTCCGCGAGCGCGAGAAGGCCGCCTTCCAGCAGCGCAACGGCTTCAACCTCACCTACATGCCCTTTATCGCCACCGCCGCAATCGAGGCTCTGCGCCGCTTCCCCATCGTCAACGCCTCGCTTCAAGGCACTTCAATCCAATACCACCAGAACATCAATCTCGGCATCGCAGTAGCCCTCGAGTGGGGACTCATCGTGCCCGTCATCCGCCAGGCCGAGCAGCGTAGCTTTGTCGACCTCGCCCGCACCCTCGCCGACCTTGCCAACCGCGCCCGCACCAAGAAGCTCATGCCTGAAGAAACGTCAGGCTCCACATTCACCCTCACCAACGCCGGTGTCTTCGGCGGCGAGTTCGGTACGCCCATCATCAACCAGCCCGAGTCGGCCATCCTCGCCATCGGCGGCCTCCGCAAAGAGCCCGTCGTTCTCACCGATGCAGAAGGCAACGACTCCATCGCCATCCGCTCCGTCCAATTGCACTGCCTGGGCTTCGACCACCGCCTCATCGACGGCGCCGACTCCGGCAGATTCATGCTCGAGTTCAAGAAGACCCTCGAAACCTGGGACCGCAAGCTCGACTAGCGCATTCGATCGACGCCTACGCAGTAACCCTAACCGTCGCCGCTTCCATCGCAATCGCCCGCGGGAACAGAATGTTGTTCTCCAGGTGAATGTGCTGATGCAAATCCTGCTCAAATTCCTTCAGTCCGTCATAGAAGGCATGATAGGTCGGGCACGCGCCAACTGGTGTAGTGTAGTTCTCGCTCAGCCGGCGAATCTCAGCAACCAGCGCGCCCGCCGCATCATGTTCGCTCGTCATCATCGCAATGGGACTCTCAATGCTCCCGAAGCACGCCTCCGGATGCGCTCCGCCTGAAATCAACGCTCCCTCAAGCTTGGCGATATACGGAAACAGCACGTGCTCTTCCTTGCCCAAATGGTGAATCAATTCCTCGTCGAGTAGAGCCAGCAGTTTCTGCATTGCCGGTAAATGCGCCTGCGTATCGCCGTGGCGATTTACAACCTTCTGTGCCAACACTGCCAGCCGCGGCAACTCCGTTTTCACATACACATGATGCGTGGCGACAATATGGTCAATCAGTTTTCCCAGCGTGGCCTGCGACCAGTCAACGGGCAAGGGCGCGGCTGAGTTTGAGGCTGATTCAAGCGCCGCCAACACCTCATCGACCGGGAGTTGCTTTTCAACGCACGCTTCTGCCAGCGGCTTGCGCCCGCCGCAGCAATAGTCGATGCCAAACCGCTCGAAGACGCGGATGGAGTGAGGTTGTTCAAGTGCGATCTCGCGAACGGTCTGTGTGGGGCTTGTCATGTTTTTCTCCTGCATTCACCTTAAGAGCAATGCGCACGCGCCACAGCGACTTTAGTCACTCAGACAAAAACAAATCTGAGGCCAACCATCACGGCCTTGCGATAAACTCTTCCCCATGTCCCCTCCCCGCACCGATCTGGTAACCATCCTCGAACAAACCGCGCTTCTCTCCAGCCTGTCGCGGCCTGAGTTTCAAATGCTTGCAGCGCGTACGGTGCGCAAACACTTCACGGCCGGTGAGTTGCTCTTCTCTGAAGACGAGCCCTGCCATGGCCTGCACATCATCGCGCATGGCAAGGTGCGCATCTTCAAGACCTCAGTCAACGGGCGCGAGCAGGTGCTGGCCATCAACCAGGCCGGCGAGTCCGTAGCCGAGCTCCCGGTCTTCGATGGCGGACGCTACCCGGCCTCCGCAATAGCCGTCGACGATGTGGAGATTGCGTTTATCTCGCGGCAGGATTTTCAGGCATTTTGCATGGAGCATCCCGAAGTTGCGCTCAAGATGCTGGCCGTCGTCGGCGCGCGCCTGCGCAGGCTCGTCGGCATCATTGAAGAGCTTTCCTTTACCACAATTCGCCAGCGCCTGATCGCCCTGTTGCTGCGCCTCGCTGAAAGCGAAGGCAAACAAACTCCGCAGGGAATCGAATTTCATCTGCCCGTGAGCCACCAGGAACTCGCCAGCCAGCTCGGCACCGTGCGCGAATTGGTCTCGCGCAACCTTATGCGCCTCCAGGCCGAAGGCTTGCTCGATGTAGACGCCCGCCAGATCGTCGTGAAAGACAAGGCCGGCCTTAGCGCACTACTAACCGCCGCGCCGTAGTCTCCCGTTAGGGAGAACAGGAAAATAGCCCCGGGTAAAGTCCGCTACAGTGGACGGCACCCGGGGTTTGCATCTTCCTTCGTGCTAGCCGTCCCGTAGGGCCGGCAGGAACACCTTCTGTCAGATGAATCGCGCGAAGAACCGCAGCGCCACTCGCGATCGGAATCAGTGATCGATGTTCTCCGCATTTGGCACCAGCTGGAGATAAATCTCGCGAGAGATGTTCGTCTGCCAATGCCCACTAGCGCGCGCCACGCCAATCAATCCGAAGAACACCACCGCCAGCACCACCGCAACCATCTGCGGCTTCAGCGCACGTCCCCGCCAACGTGCAACCGCTGTCGTCTCGGTCTTCCGCGGCAGCAACGCCATCTGCAGTGCATTTCCCGCCGGGCACACCGCAACACACTCCATGCATCCCGTGCACTCTACTGACCTGATCTGCACCAGCCTGTCCACCGGCAGTTGCGACGGGCAAGCCTTGTTGCATTTACCGCAGTCGATGCACGCCTCAGCGTCGCGCCGAATCTTCACCGGGCTCAGCGCGGAAACAATCCCCATCAGCGCGCCGTACGGACACAGGAACCTGCACCAGAAATTCTGAATCAGCACCGACAGAACCACCATCGCTAAAATCACGATCATGCCCACCGTGCCCATGTAGCGGAAGAAGTTCAGCATCTTCACGTCCGCCACAATCCCAAACGGCGAAGCAAGAAAATCCCCCAGGTCCATCGCCGGCATCGTGAAGACAATGTAGACAAAGAAAGCCAGCAGAACATACTTCAAACTGCGCAGCGCAACATCCAGCCACCTCGGCACAACCAGGTTCCGCCGCCCCACCTTGCGTCCCAGCTTCCACAAATATTCTGAGACCGTACCCACCGGGCACAGCCACGAACAGAACGCCTTCTTCACCAGCACGCTCGACAGAAGGAACACACACAGCAGAACCATCGCCGACGGATGAATCGGCGGAATTTGGCGTATGACCGCAAAATATCTCAGGTTCATCAGCCCCGCGATTGGCAACCAGCCGTCCACACCCGCAGGCCGCTCAAAATAGTGCGAATTGCCATGGCTCTCGAAATAGCGGACCCACAGGACAAACTGGACTCCGATAATTGCGTTGAGCAAAAGAAATGCGAATTGCACTGCGCGCCGAACCTTTTGCGAACGATCGGGCAGCACTCTACGTACCAGAGTTTTCTTCGGTTTAGCCGGCGCGAAATCGGCTGATGAAACCTCAACCTCGGATGGGGACAAAGTCGACATGGCATCCTTCCAGGGTCCACATTAAGCGCCGGAATTTCTCCGCAATAGGACTTAAGTCACAGCACACGCCATCATCCCTGTGCGACAGTTACCACTGTCAGGCAACGCATCGGAGCACTATGGCGACAGAATCTGCAGTCTTCAGCAACGTCCGCCCGCAGAAGCAGAGCACCTGGTTTCTTCCCCGCGAACACGGGGCCACCGCAATGCTCTTCACTCCCATCGTCTGCGCCGCGATTCTTTCGCGCGGGTGGCGCTGGAGCGAACTCGCCACCATCACTGCCGCATTCGCTGCATTAGCCGCCAAAGACCCCGCGGTCGTATTGGCGCGTCAGCGCTTTGTCTGGAAGCAGTGGCATCCTGAAACCGCCCCCGCGATTCGTTGGTTTGCGGGCTGGACCGTCCTCCTGATCCTGAGCGGACTGGTATTGATGGCTTCCTGGCCCTTCAAGGCGCTTGTGGCCATGGGCTCGGGCGTTGCTGTCTTTTCGGTTCTCGCGATTGCCATCAATGTGAAGAACCGTCAGCGGTCCACGTTGTTTCAGATCGCGAGCGCGGCGGCCCTCACCTCCAGTTCGTTGGCCACATCGCTCTCGGCAACCGGAACGATCGCATCCTGGTGCTGGTGGTTGTGGCTCTTGCTTGCGTTGCAAGCCACGGCGGGAATCCTGGTCGTACACGCACGCCTCGACGCGCGCGTTGCATTGCGCTCGACTGCGCCAGCCGGCGAAAATTTTCGCCGCGCTGCTCAAATCTCGCTTGTCGCTTTAGCCTGCGCCGCAGTCATCGCCATCGTCTTCCATCACGGATGGCTCGCGCTGGCTCTGCTGATAGCTGTTATGGGTTACGCCTACGATCTCCACCGCCAGCGCAACGCTGAGGGCCTCCAGCTTCCGCTCAAATCCGTAGGCCAACGCGCGCTAGCCCTGTCTTCGCTCTACGCAGTCCTGCTCATCGTCGGTCTCTGGTAACGCCAAAGGCAAAGCTAGGAGCTAAGAAGCTGTCCCCCTCACTTCCAAACATGCTCCACAGCCCCCGCCGGCATGTGGTGAGTTATCTCTGTATAAGTGGCTTCTATGTCCCAGGCAAGATCCTTCGGGACCCAGTTATTGTCGCGCTCAGGTAGTTTTATGTGGATATCGGTTAGAGTCTTCCCTGTCTGCACCTGCTCTTTTACGGCGCTGTACAGATCAAGTAGGAATTGGCGCTGGCCGGTTAGAATCTCAATGCCGCCGGCATCCCCGTGGCCAGGAAGCACGTAGAGCGGCCTAAGCTGCAATGCATTCGAGAGGGCGCGCGGCCAGTTGGCGAGATTCGCATCCCATAGCTTGTTGCGTGGCCCATTAACGGCGGCATCGCCGGTGCACAGCACGCGCTCCTTGGGCAGCCAGACATACCCATCCGCTGGCGTATGTCCCCAGCCAAGAAAAAGAAAATCGACTTCGCGGGTTCCGTCCTTCAGAACAAAGGGGCTTTTGCGAAAGGTCTTAAGTGGCCGCTGCACATTGTCCTGGTGCAGGTCGCGCACGTCTTCGCGCTTTGTCTCGGCAGCCTGCCAGCGCGTGGGTTCGTAGCGATCCATCTCCCCGATGATTTTGTAATAGGCGAAGGTCGTTGCGCCGGCAGCGGTCCAAAGCGAGTTGCCATAAGAATGATCGCCGTGGGCGTGCGTATCGAAGACATAACGCACCGGCTTGGGGGAGAGTTGCTTGACTTCCACCATGAGTTCGCGGGCGCGGGCGGGGTAGTTGGCATCGACCACGATCAGATAATCCCGCATCTCGATGACCGCAGTGTTGCTGTAGCCCTTTGGCGCGTCGCCAAGCAAAAACCAGACGCCGGGCGCGATCAGGCGCGGCGGTGCTGACTCGCTGCGCAGAGCGGGAACACCCAGGGTGGCAACAAGAACGACAAGAGCAACGGAAGACCGCATCAAAAGCTTCTTTCCAAATATACTTCTGCCACGCTGCACAATCTCATCGCGCAATCAATGGCCAGCCGCCCAGCCCAGCCCATCCGTCCCCTTGCCGGTAGCGATCGACCGCGCAACCTTCCACGTCGTCAGGTCGATCTCATCCACGCGATTCGCATCCACGCACGAAACGTATGCCACCCCGCCGCCAGGCGGTGTCAGTACCTCCTGCGGATTGGCGCCCACCGCCACCGTATGCACCACCGTCATCGTCTCCAGGTCCACAACGTCCACCACATTCTTCGCCGGAATCGGCATCAGCAGGTAGTGTCCATCCTTGGTCACTGCGGCCCCATAGCCCCGCCCGCTCAGCGGCACCCATGTCTTCACCGTGTTCGTCGCTGTATCGATCACCGCCATCTGCGGCTTGGTCTGGTCTGCCGTAAACACCCAGCGGTCGTCGTTCGAAATCGTAATCCGTTGCGTATTGTGCGAGATCGGAATAATCGTCAGCGTCTTGCGCACCTTCATGTCGAGAACTGAAACCGTGCCCGGACCCACGTTGGCCGTGTAGCCGCGGAGCCCGTCGTGCGAGAGGGTGAACATGTGACTCTCGGGCTGGCCGGTCGGAATCGACCCTACAACCTTCCACGTCTTTGGATCAATGATGGTGATGGAGTGGTCCAGCTCCGTGGTCACGTAGAGCAAGCCATCTTTCGGTCCGAACACCGGGCAGTGAGGACGTACTCCATGGTCGAATTGGATATTGCCGACAATCTTCTGCGAGGCGATGTCGATGACCACGATGTTCTGGCCGTCGGTTCCCGGCGCACCAACGCCGGAGTTGCCATAAATCGGCACAACGGCCAGCTTGCCGTCAGGCGAGCCGGCGACTTCATGGCCGGTAACGCCGTTCTCGTCGACGGACGCAAGCACCGCGCCCGCTGCGGGATCGACAATGGCCAGGCTCCGATCACCCTTTTGGGCAACAAGTAAGCGGCCGTGCTGGGCAAACGTAACGGGGACAGCAACAGAAAACAGCACGAGGGGAAGCAGCAACTGAATTGACCTCAAAGGGGACCTCACTCGAACTACGAAACGACTATATCCTATTGGCGATTCAACAAGGAATGTCGCTGGCCGAGTGAATGGGATGGACGCCGCAAAACGCGGAATTCGCTTGAAAACTCTACTCGTCTGCATCCCAGGGGTCATAGGTTCCAGCGATCCACGTATGGCCTTCGGGGTCTTTCACACCAAACTCGCGGCTGCCGTAGGGAGTTTCATGGAGCGGGCGGATGACTTCGGCTCCGGCGGCCAGGGCGCGCGTGTGGGCAGCATCGGCGTCCGGAACCACGATGTAGACGGTACGGGTCTCAATGCCGCCGAGTTCACGCGGAGACTTGAAGCTGCGGCTGAATTCGTCGTCCTTGCCAGTGCCTAGCATGATCATTCCACCGCCGAGGGTCAGCTCGGCATGGGCGATGGTTCCGTCCTCGCCTTCATAAACAGCATGCCGTTCAAACCCGAACACCTTGCAGAGCCAGTCGATGGCGGCCGCCGCATCGCGATAACGATGTCCGGGGATGATGGTGCTTGAGGACTCGAACATTGAACCTCCGCCGGAAGAGTAACCCGACGTAGGGGAGGAGAGCAATGACCAAATAGTGTGGTATGCAATCAGGTATTCTTGTCGGCATGGGTTTGCCGCCGGGTGACCGGGAACTTGTGCAGATTGTGAATGCTGCGTTGGCCGACGTGTCCCGACGGGCGGGTCCGTGGCTGGTTTGTCGGTTGGGGTGCACGCAGTGCTGCCATGGGGCGTTCGCCATCAACGAATTGGACGCTTTGCGAATTGGCGCCGGGATGGATACGTTGCGGCGCGAGAAGCCGGACCTGGCGGCGGAGATCGAGCGGCGGGCACGGACGTGGATTGGGACCCATGGGGTCGACTTTCCGGGCGATCTGGAAACCGGCAGGCTCGGCGATTCCGATGAGGATCGGGAGCGCTTTGCGGAGTTCGCCAACGAAGCGGCCTGTCCGGCGCTCGACCCGGCCACCGGACGCTGCGATGTGTATGAATGGCGGCCCATGACCTGCCGAGTCTTCGGCCCGCCCATTCAAATGGATGGTGGCAACGGCGGTGCCAAGGTGCTGGGCCACTGCGAACTGTGCTTCGTGGGAGCGACCGAGGACGAGGTTGCTCGCTGCGAGATGCCGGTTTCAGATGATCTCGAGGAAAAGCTGCTCGATGAGATTCCAGAGAAGGGTGAAACCTTGGTTGCGTTTGCGCTGCTGCGGTGAGAAGCGGGGCGTCCGAGCTAAACTGACGATAGGACATCCTCATGCAAATGCGCCCCTGCTGGGTTGAGATTCGCACCAGCTTCCTTGAAAACAACTATCGATTTCTCAAGAGCCTGGCAGCTCCCGATGTCGAGTTCGTGGCCATCCTCAAAGCTGATGCCTACGGCCACTCGCTGGCGCTGTGCGCTCCGGCGGTGTTGCGCGCGGGGGCCAGGTGGATCGCCGTTACCAGCGTGGAAGAAGGCGTAGCCGCGCGAGCGCTGTGTCCCAGTGCGGACATTGCCGCGCGCGTCATGGTAATCGGCGGCGTTGGTCCCGGCCAGGGTGCAGCAGTGGTAGAGCATGGGCTGACCGCCGTCGTATGGGAGCCTGCGCAACTCGACGATTTGGAAATGGCCGCGCGTGCCGCGGGAATGCGGGCCGGCTCGCTGCCGGTTCACCTGGAGATTGACACCGGCATGAGCCGCCAGGGTGCAAGTCTGGAAGGGCTCGCGCCGGTTCTGACGCGGTTTGAGCCAGGGTCGCCACTCAAACTCGAGGGCGTAATGACCCACCTGTTTGCCGCCGACGAATCCGATGGCCAGATCAACCACGCGCAGCTTGCCCAGCTACAGCAGGCGCTGGCGCTGGTTGAAGCCGCCGGGCTCTATCCGGATTGGCTCAATGTCGGCAGCTCGGCCTCGCTGCTTGGAGGCGAGGGCGGTGCAATTGTTGCCCTGGCCGCTCGGCACGGGATGAAAGCGATGCTGCGCCCGGGCCTCGCGCTCTACGGTGTGACGCCCCGATTTGACCCACCATTTGCGACCGAGGAGCCAGCGGCCCTCAAGGCTGCGCGTTCCCAGCTGCGGCCAGTGCTCACATGGAAGACGGCGGTCATCAGCGTCCGTACAGTTCCAGCCGGAGCCGTGGTGGGCTACAACGGAACCTTCGTTGCCACAGAGCCGATGCGTCTTGCACTGGTAACAGCGGGATACGCCGATGGCCTTAGCCGCCTTCTCGGAAACCGCTTCAGCCTGCTGGTTCGCGGCGAGCGGGCGCCGCTGGTGGGCCGCGTCAGCATGGACCATGCTGTGCTGGACGTGACCGGGATTGCCGGGGTCGAAGCGGGCGACGAGGTGGTAATTCTTGGAACGCAAGGGACTGAAACGATTACCGCTTACGACCACGCCGACACTTCGGGAACCATTCCATGGGAGGTCTTTACGAGGATTGGGGCGCGGGTGCGGCGCATCGCGGTTTAGGCACCGGGAAGAAACCTAGCCCGCTATGGTCTCTTCGGGACAAGTGGCCAGGCCAGCGCCGCCCTGCACGGCGGCGATCATGGCCGTGGTCCCCATGCAAGAGTTCAGCAGCATATGGTAAAGCCCGCGCGTGCACCACTCCTGCTGATAGAACTTGCGGATGACCGAGGCGCGGCGCTTGTCATAGGCGGCCAGATGCTGGTCGGCATGTTGAGCCTGTTTCGGAAAGGCGTTCATGAACCAGTCGCGCTTGGCGCTGGCTGTGGCGTAGACAAAGACGTGAAAGCACCCCGGCTGTCCGGCCAGCGCACAGGCCGCTCCCCGGCCCACCAGGACGCAGTTGCCCTGCTGGGCAGCGTCCATAATCTCCTGCCGAATCAGCTTTAACATGCGCTCGGAGTCGAAGATGTGCTCATCGCCGATGGCCGCCATTGAGTAGCCTGAGTCTTGCCAGAAGACCTTGCCGTAGCGGTAGTACCAGGGGTCAAGCCGCTCGTCGAACTTGGCGGCCAGCTTCGGGTCCACGCCGGCCATGCGCGCAGCTGCGGTTACAAGTTCCGAGTCCAGCAGCCGCCAGCCGAGCTTTTGAGCCAGATCGTGGGCGAATTCTCCGCCTCGCGATCCGTATTCCCGCTCGACGGTAATCACCTTGATCGGCGCATGCATCATGGCTACGGTCGACCCCCGCGAGTCGAGCATACAACGGAATGCGCCCAGAACAAAACCGGCGCAGGGGGCGAACCCCACTGCGCCGGTCTTGATCGTTGTCGATCCACGGCTGCTCTTACTGTGTAACCGGTTGCGGAGGTAGTGCCTTGGGCGCGTTCAAATGGCGCGCGTTGGGCGGTACTGGGGCAGCGGGCGGTACTTGTGCGCTCGAAGGCGTGGGCGCAGCCGGGAAGGCCGGGCCCTTCTTGATGCGCAAGTCGCCGTTGCTGGCGCTCAAGACGATTCGTGAACTGCCGGAACCAATCTTGCCGGTCACCGACTTGTCTTGATCCCCGCTAACGCTCAGGCTGAACTCCGTAACAATGTCACCGTTGTGCGTGCGCCCGTCCACGGAGCCCGAACCGTTGGGCGGAAGCGTCAGTTCTACGTCGCCCTTGCTGTTCTTCGCTTCCACGTTGAAAGCGCCCGCCGGCTCCACGGACACGCGGCCATCGCGGTCTTCCACATAGCTGTCGCCATAGATCTGGCTCAGGTCAACGTCTTTTGAACGCGTGACCACGTGCACCAGGCCTTTGGATTCAGTGACGCGCAAATTGTCGGAGTCGAAAGTGAGGTCGCCCGGCAGCTCAGCGATCTGCACATCGGTGATTGAGGTGTGCACACTGACCGGCCCGGCGATGTTCTCCAGGTGCACCTCGCCGAAAATTTGTCCGCTTGTTGAAACTCGTCCCTTGATCTCGGAGAGGGTCAGATCGTTGCAATCGCCGTCAGCGGTAAGGTCGCCGTCAACCTGGTGCGCGGAGAGATCGTGCCGGCCATTGGAGAAGTGCACCTGCACCGAACCCACAATCGAGTTCAGATGCGTGTCTCCGTGCCCGGTCTTGATGCTGATGCCCGCGCCCAGTCCGGCAGCGGCTACGTCTCCCCTGCTGGCATTGACAGTGACTCGTGCAGTTTTGGGCACCGTCACGGTCAGGTTCACCCGCCCGTTGTTATTGCCCTCTGTCTTGATCATTACAGCGGTTCCGCTGACCTGGAGTTGGGCCGCTTCGGCATCGAAAATCTTCTTGGCTTCCGAATCCGAGCTCGCGAAGGCCACTTCGTGCGCCTGCACTTCCACATTCGGCGTGTCGCCTGCAGTTATGCTCACGTCCCCGCGAGGATTCTCGATATCGATGGAAGCGTTGGCGGGAATGGGCACGTTCTGCACTTGCTGATCAAGATCGTGCTCAGGCATGCCGAAGGAGTTGAAAAAGTCGCCATTGTCGTTGTTCCACTGGTTAAACCAGGGACCCATGTGGTTCCATCCGGCCGCTCCAAAACCCAGAAAAGCGAGCAGGATTATGATTCCGACGAAGCTGCCACTGCGGCGCACCGGGGTTTCCCGGCGCAGATCCAACGCCCACTCGCCGAGCAGGCCAAGGCCGGCGCCGATCAGTACGAGCGGCCACCAGCGCGCATACCACGACCAGAACTGGCTGCCGCTGATATAGCCCGAGAGCACCAGCAAGGCAATCACTCCGACGGTGATCAGGATGACGGGGCCAACGATTGAAGGGACGCGCGGGCCGTACGCACCTGCATAGCCGGCCTTCATGGCGTACCGCTGGGCTTTCCATGCATCGCGCTGGGCGCGCCAGGCAGCCCGCTGCTGCTCACGGTAAACCCGCCATTGTGTCTTCGGGTCGTAGGGTGGATAGGGGGGCGGCGGTCCGCCGCCCGGAGGCGTGTTGGGAGGTACGCTGCTCATGATTGTCCTCCATCGGGATCTTTCCCGAAGTCGTGCGAGGAAGCAGGGACGATCGACGTCGACTGTTCTGGGTAGGGCGGGACGCCGGTTGCCGCACTGGGATCAACTACGCCCCGGTTGGGCGCACCAGCGTACGGCCAGCCGAAGTCACCACCTTCAGAGGCCAGCGCCGCGCGCTCGGCCAGCAATAGCAGGCCCAGCAGAATCAGCACCAACGGCCAGAAAAGATGCCAGAAGCTATGGATGATGCCCGTCGAATGGAGCAGGGCTATCACGCCGATCAAAAGAAGAATTGCGGGGCCGCGCAGGCGGCGAATCAGAATGTAGCGGTTCATTTGGACCCTCCTTGCGATTCTCTGAGCCGGCGAACGATCAACCAGACGCCCAACCCAATCAGCAGCACCGGCCAGGTGAATTCAATCAGCCGACCTGAGAAAATATCCAGCTGCCCTAGCAGAAACAGCAGCCCGAGGGCAATCAGCACAATCGCGCCGATTGGCTCTTTGCGGCGCCATCCTACGGGCGGCACCGGTGGCACCGGTGGAACGGGAGGCGTGCCGGGATCGGTAAAGCCGGGTGGAGGTGGCGTGTACGGACCCTGATACGGCGTCTGGTAAGGAGCCTGTTGGTAGGGTGGCTGATAACTTCCAGTCGACGGACCCTGCCCCGTCTGGCTCGGATCCACTGCGCCCGGGCCTGCACTGGGCTGCCCCGGATATTGCCCACGCGCTCCAGGGTTCACCCAGTTACCCACCTCATTCAGTCCCAGTGGATCGGGCAGAGGCTGACCGTCGCGCCGCGCACGGGCGGTGTGATACGCCTCGAACGACTGGTAAATAACCCATGCGGCAATGAAGATGCCAAAGATCCCGTAAACATGGGCCGCGCTCACCAGCACTGCGAAGATCACCACATGGACCAGGCCCTTGATGAACTGGCCGTTGTACATAGCTCCCACGCCAGGAATCAGTCCCAGCACCGCGGCGGTCGCAGGGCTCGGCGTACCCGGTTGCGGAGCGGCAAAGGGCTGTTGATAGCTGTGCCATGCCGTCCAGCACGGTTCGCAGAGAATCTGCCCTCCAGCCGCGTTACGCACGCAACTGGCGCAGAGTGCCTTGCCGCAGCTCTGGCAATAGGCTGTCGCGTTTACACCTGTGTGATTTACGCAGTCCATACTGTGCTCCTTTCCTGTTCTTTCATTCCCGTCGTGCCATTTTGGAGCCGCCGGAATGCGCGAAACGTCCCGTCAAACCTCAGGGAAGTTTCAAAAAAACCACTGGAATCGTCTTGCGCCGGTCCAGTCACCGGTTTGCCCGACTGTTGCGGAGGAGGGTCCATGCGGGAGCCTCCGTCCTTGTGGCCGGGGATCTGTTTGGATTCGCCAGGCGCCGGGCTGCTCGGCTTCTGTTGGGTGTTGTCGCTGCCCTGGCCTTCGCCTTCCGTGCTGCGCCGCAGCTCCCGCACTCTCGATTCAACCTCGTAAACAAAGCGGAGATGGTCGTAATACCGAACTATCGGAACTGATGCGGTGTTCAAGCGCCGCTCCATGAACGAACGGATAGCAGTCGGGCGAAGGTCGGCAAGACGCACACTGCTGAGCCGGACACCAGTCAGGTTGAGCGTCAGTGCAATTGAAAAGAACGCCATCGCGGCAGTCATCAGCAGCCGAGGCTCGGCAAATCGGCGAACCTGGCCCATAAAGCCGGGACGCTGCCAGGCAGGGGGCATTGGCAGCACGGTGGTGCCACCGCTCATCAGGCCGAAACCCGCTACCTGTCCCGGTCCGGTTTGAGCCAGAATCTTATCCAGCAGGCCGGCCGGGACCTCTGGTTCCGGGGAGAGAAACTCCAACCACTCGCGGCCTCGGCGGGATTCGTCGAAGAGAGCCGTGCAGGCCTTGCAACCGGCCATGTGCTCGGCAAAGGTAGCTTCGTCTTCGGGCTTCAGCAACCCGTCCAGCGCGTCCGCCAAAAGTGTCTCCCACTGGCCACAGGCTGGAGAGCTCGGAATGTGTGCGCGGTCCGTCATGGTTACATCACCTCTCGTCTACTACGTTCCAGCAGGCGCGCAAGTTCCGCGCGTCCCCTGCTGATGCGGGACTTTACCGTCCCCTCGGGGATGCCCAGCACCTGGGCAATCTCCTTGTAGTCCATATCCTGTAAATCCCTTAGAATGACCGCCTCGCGCAGCTCCACGGACACGCGCGCCAAGGCGCTCTGCACCATCGCTGAGAGTTCTTTCTGGGCCGCAAGTTCGTGCTGTGAAGGTCCTTTTGAAGTCAGCCTGTCTATCGGCTTCAGCTCTTCAACCGACTCCCAGCCGTCGTCCAACGAACCGGTTGCCCGCTGGTTGCGTGTGCGCCGGAAGTTGTCCACCAGCAGGTTGCGGGTCATGGTGGTGATCCACACCTGCAGGCTCCCTCGGCTGGTGTCAAAGCTCGCCAGGTTTGAGTAGATTTTGAGGAACACGTCCTGGGTCAGGTCTTCTGCATCGGCCACGTTGCCGGTAAACCGGTAGCAGAGCCCGTACACTCGCTTGTGGTGCGTGCGCACCATCTCCGCCCAGGCACCGGAATCTCCGTCCATGCAGCGGCGGACGATTTGGGACCAGTCAACGTCCAGTGGTCTCACCTCCGTGCGCGGCAAGAAAGTCGCCGGGGAATTGGTTACTCCGCTCTGCGGATCACCGGCAGAAGGCGTCCGTCGGACTGCAATCTCCGGCGCCTCCATCCTACGCCGAGACGGTCTGACGGGAGCCCTCTGCGACAAGCTTTTGTCGCTGGGACAATTCACCAGCGTCCCCAGCCCCATCCCGCTCCAGCTTAATGTGCCCACGCATTGCATGGATGGTTTATACGCAAGAATTGTGAAGTTGGTTCCGTGGGCAGAATAACCGGGGTAAGCTGATGGGTTGAGATTGTGTGGGTGGCGGGTAATGCGGAACGGTTGTTGGATTGTGTTGCTGTTTGCAAGTGGCATCGCGCACGCCGCCAGCTTCGATTGTGCAAAGGCGAAAACCCCGCAGGAAAAGGCCATTTGCGTCTCGCCTTCACTGAGCGCCGCCGATGAGCAAATGGCCGCCGCCTACCGCGCCGTCCTTGCTGCCGCGTCCTCTGAAATGAAGGATGAGGTTCGCACCGATCAGCGCAACTGGCTGCACTTTATCGCTCTCCGCTGCAACGCGGCCAACTCAACCTCGTCCGCCGTTCTCTCCGGTTGCCTCCAGGTCTACTACGACTGGTGGACAAAGCAGCTGCGCCAAATGGTCTATAGCAAGGCTGGCATCACCTTTGTACAGCGTTCAATTACGCTGTACGCGTTCCCCGACCCTCCTCCGCCGGGAGCGCAGGTGCGCATCGGCGATGGAACGCCGGAATATGGAACTCTAAACGCCTCATGGCCCCAGGCGAACGCAGACTTGCCCGAGTGGAGAGCTTGGAACAAAGCCGTTGAAGCCACTGCGCAAAGACTCACAGTTTGTGCCTATGGCTGCAAGGGCGAGCCCATTCTTCAATGGAGGGCAGATGCCGGCGTTGATTCAGACACCAGCGTCTCCATCGGCGTCATCGGAAAACAGTTGGTTACTGCCTCCATCGTGAGCATGTGGGACGGTCACGGCGCGCATCCGAATCACGGCACGATAGAGTTCAACTGGCTGCTTCAGGAACAGCGCGAACTGCGTCCTGAGGATGTCTTTCTCGCCAACTCAGGCTGGGACACTGCGATCCAGAAGCGCTGCGACAGAGAATTGCACCGGCGCCTTGATGGCCCACGCATGGGGAGCTACGAGAGCTTCTTTCAACCGGGCGAAATGCAGAAGATCCTCCACAGCGTTGTCATCAACCCTGAAAGCTGGCGCCTGGACTCGACAGGCGTCACAATCATCTTCCAACCCTATCAAGTTGCCTGCTATGCCTGCGGCCCAGGTCCCATCACCATCCCCTGGCCAGCCCTGAAGCTGTATCTCAACCCGGACTTCGAAATCCCGACCCAAAAACTGGAAGACCCAGAATCTCAGCTTCGAGACCTGGGTCCTCAGGTTTGGAAAATTCCTCCGTCCTAGTACCGCTGCCGAAACCCCGGATCCAGTGCGTCCTCGAGCACTGTCGATTCTGAGGCTACGTTAGGCATTGAGAATCCGAGAACCTAGAATCAGAAGCATTGCGTTATGGAGAGAGTGCATGAGTGCCGTATTCAACGTCGAGTGGGTGCGCAATCTCACGTAACCCAAGGAGATCCCGAATATAAAGGCGTACGAAGTCAGGATGAACGAACCATGTTCAAGAGCGAAAAGTGCGGCCATCGCGATGACTGCCAAATCCTCTTGCATATGCTTGCGCAGCCAGCCCAACAGGAGGCCACGAAAGAACACCTCTTCGAAGACCGGCACCAAGAGACACCCACGAACAATTGCGATGATCCAAACGGCCGTCGGTTGACCCTTCAGGCGGCCTGCGTCCGTCGCGAAAGAGACGATTTGTCGCGCAACGCTGGGTACGCTGCCGAAGATCGATCCGAGGCAGTAGTAGAAGAGGACAATGACGGCAACAGTGACAACGAGTATGCCAACGCTTGCGACGAGTGCTTTTGCGCCGGTATAGCGGAGCGAAATTGGGCCGTTGGTAGCAGGTTTGAAGAATAGACATAGGGTCGCCGTCAACGTCGCATATACAAGAAGCGTGACAGCTTGAACTCTCAGGCTCTGGCTCATTGAACCAAACGCTGCGTAACTTATTCCGCCTATTACGGTGGCAGCCAGAATCGCTGATCCTATAGCAGCAAGAAATCGCTTTCCACTCGCTGTTTCCTGTTCGAGCGACGTTGTCGTTTCCGTCATGCCGTCACGCTCTTCTGGCGCTTACCGACCGTGAAGCCTGCAGCGATGATCCACACGAAGCCGGGAAAACGTGTGAGAGGGATGAGTGGCAGGAGGCGAACGCTTAGAATTTCGAACCAACTGAGAACACCAACCGCTGCGACGAAAAAGCCGAGAATAACTACCCACTTCGGGAGCAGTTTGGAGAACGCAGCAGGAATCGAGATGCCAGCAGCAAGCAGACCGAAGGGGACCGCATAGCCGGGGCCGCCAATACCGAACGAAATACGGTAGATCGCGTGCAAAAGGTCAGCGTTCTCCGGAATGCCGGGATAAGTGGTAGCCCACAAAAAACTGGTGCCAACGACCAAGCCGATCGCGGTAGCAAGTCCACCGAATAGAGCAATCTCAAGGCCTGCTGCTCGAACACCGAGGAATTTGAGACGCGCGATCATCGTTGTCGTGAAGATCCCCAGTGGAATCGCCGAACCGAACTGGAGAAAGGCACAGAGCAGCACTCCGGCCTGACGATGCGAGAAGAAATTGACCATTTCAGCGACAGAGGCGGTTGGTCCAGGGAAATAGGGCATGCCACCAAATGCGGTCACCGGCATCAGCCCGGCAAAGAAGAGGAGAACAAAGACCGTTGCGACGATTCCTGTGTTGGGTCCGCGAAAACGGGGTGTTGAAATTGCTGCGTCTGTCATAGTTGCTCCTTATGCGTGTTAGCCCACTTCGAACGCGGCCATTATCCCCATGTTTGAAGTGAAATATCGTTAGCACAACAAATCATTAATTTCTATAATGATTAGTGTAATGCAAGATTGTCAAGTGCGACAATTGAGTATGGGAAGAAATGAGGGCCGGGGCGTCGGGTCGGCAAGCTTTCTGCTGGCGCAGTTGGGAAATCACGCAGCAACGAAATTTGCCGAGCGTCTTGAGCCCCTTGGTTTCGCGCCGCACCACGCAGGTATTTTTCGCATCCTCGCGCAAAATCCGGGACTTTCACAACAGGATTTGGCGAAAACACTCTGCATACACGCCAGTAGCCTGGTTGGAATTCTGGATGAACTGCAGCAACGCGGTCTGGTAGAGCGCCGACCATCAGAGCGTGATCGCCGGCTCTATTCGCTTCACTTGACCCCCGATGGCGACAGGGCACTTCGACGAATCGGAGAGGCCGCCCGCGAGCATCATCAAGCTCTTATGGCCGGTCTTTCCGCTGACCAGCAGAAACAACTGACAGATATGCTCGAAATCATTGTCAAGAACCAGAATCTGACACGAGGAGTCCATCCCGGCTATCGCCGGCTCGACTCCGCTGATCCTCGGACGGAGGATTCGCATCAATGAACCTCAATGCCGGGACTCGCACGGTCTGCGCGGGTGGCCTAGGTCTGATCAGCCCCAAAATGACGGGTGCCCCCAGGTCTCGCCCCTGAGACCTGGGATTCAATCAGGCCAAAGAACTCAATACCGCTGCTGAAACTCCGGATCCAGCGCGTTCTCGAGCACCGAAGTATCCCGCCCTGAGAATCGTCATCCTTCGGACGAAAACCCTTCCGGCGATTTGCGCGCTATAAGCCCTCTTCCGCCACGTGCCTTCAGCGTCTTGCAGATAATTACATCGCGCGGCCCATACTGAAGGAAAGTGCATCGATTGTCTGATGGCGCGAGGGAGAAGCTCGGCAAGCCCAACGGAATACCGCAGAACCGGGCGCGGGAGGAGAAGCCTTTCGACGTCTAGTACTGCGATGTGGTACAGAAACATCTCACAAACAAGGAAAAACGTTCCTAACCCCTTTGCTGAGAGGAATCTGCGGATAAGTACTTTGTTCAGAGGATTTTACGGCGACATAGCCCCGGTATACCATTGAAACAAAAGAACTTATTTACAGGATATGGGTGGGGGATACTCCCGAAGTTCACCAGCCCACAGCCGTGCACTCCCCCGGCGCATTCCTTGCCGGGAATATACATTTGAGGGTCAGCGAGCCAGTACCTGGTCCATCAGCCCTGACAATCTTGGACCCGCTCTAGTACCGCTGCAGAAACTCTGGATCGACGGGGTTTTCGAACAGTGACGTGTCCCTCGTAACAATCGTCAGCCCCGACGGCGTAACAAAGTACCGCCGCTTGTCCTCCACCGGATCGTACCCAATCACCGTCCCCTCCGGTATATGCACGTCGCGATCGATAATCGCCCGCCGAATTCTGCAATGCCGACCGATATTCACGTGCGAAAAAATGATGCTCGCGTCCACGTCGGAGTAGGAGTTGACGCGCACATCCTGCGACAGGACGGAGTTGTACACCGATGCGCCCGAGATGATGACGCCGGCGGTGATGACCGAGTTGACTGCCATGCCAGAGCGGCCCGGCTCGCCGAAGACGAACTTCGCCGGCGGATATTGGCGCACACGGGTGCGGATCGGCCACGTCTTGTCGTAGAGGTTGAAAATTGGTGAAACCGAGCACAGGTCCATGTTGGCGTCGTAGTACGCATCCAGCGTGCCCACGTCGCGCCAGTAGAGCGCCTGTTTCTTGTTCTCGTCCACAAAGCTGTAGGCCATCATTTTTTTCTTGCCCAGCATCTTGGGCAGGATGTTGTGGCCAAAGTCATGCTTTGAATCAGGGTCCTCGGCGTCAGCGATCAGTGCCTTCAGCAGCGTCTCGGTATTGAAGATGTAAATGCCCATCGAGGCATCCACCGCATTGGGATTGAAAGGCGAACGGAAGGCGGTGGAAGCCGGCTTCTCCTGGAAGCCGAGCACTTCTCCGGTGTGGCCCACCTCGACCACGCCGAAGCGGGAAACTTCGTCAGGAGAAATGGGCAGCGTGGCCAGAGTGACTTCGGCGTTGATCTCCTTGTGGTGAGCGAGCATCCGGCTGTAGTCCATCTTGTAGATGTGGTCGCCGGAGAGGATGATCACGTGCTTGGGCTGTTCGCTGCCGATGGAATAGATGTTTTGGTAAACAGCGTCGGCGGTACCCATGTACCAGTTGGCGCCGGTACGCTGCATGGGCGGCATCAGCTCAAAGAACTCGCCAAGTTCCTGGGCCACAATCCCCGTCCAGCCTTCGCGGATGTGCCGATTGAGCGAAAGTGCCTTGTACTGGGTGAGGACATAGACCCTGCGCAGGCCGGAGTTGATGCAGTTGGAGAGGGTGATGTCGATGATGCGGTAGTGCCCGCCAAAAGGCACTGCCGGCTTGGCCCGATCGCGAGTAAGTGGAAAGAGCCGCTCTCCTGCTCCGCCAGCAAGCAATACACCCAGTGTGTCTTTCATATCCATAGGCCCCCGCCTTTGCCCCTCTTCGCTTCTGAAAGTTCCAACCCATTCAGGGAGTGCCATTATCCGGAACATGATATTTTGCTGCGATACTTTTCGCACTCGCCACTGAACCGTGGAGAATACCACACAAAGATAGACTTGGCAGTCCATCATTTTCTGGGCATAGCATTGTATCGAGGAGGTTTGGTTCTGATAAGGATATCAGTTGTGGTACAGGCGAGGAATTGCCGGGATGGCCTCTGATACCGGATCGGGCTTCCGTCCGCGTCATTTGTCTCTTGGATTGAGCAACAGCGGAGGCAATAGTCGGTCGTCAGGAAGCCACACGACAGCCCGCAAAGGGGACTGCCTTATCGATCTTGCCTGGACGTCTTGTTTACCGCTTCTTCTTGAACTTGTATTCCAGCCCGACCGAAATGGCGAAGTTGACATCCGTCTGCGTGATCTTGTTCCCGTAGTTGATGCCGTAGCGCGTGATGACCGCGTCGGGAGTGATGCGGAAGACCCAGCGCGCCGAGCGATTCAGGTCAATATGGCCACCAACAATGCCCGCCAGGGCGAGTTGGTTATTGTAGAAACCCACCACCGAGGGCGACTGTCCAAGCAGATCCTTCTCGAACATCCCGTCCACTCCGCCCACAAGCACGTGGGCAATCAACGCGCCATGCTTGTTGTGCGGTCCGAGCCATTCCGGTCCGGCCGTGAAGAAGTACTCCTGCACAAACGGACCCTTGATGTTATTTGGGGCGTTGGGCGCCGCGCCGCTGGTGCCCAGGTAGCCGCGGCCCGAGGCTTCCGCACCCCAGTGCTTGCTCAGCCACATGGTGCCGCTCAAGTCGAGGCCGCCCAGGTTGGACCCCTGAAGCAGGTTCGGCCCGGCCTTCATGTGGTCGTAGGCCATGCCCAGCGAAATATCAAAACGGTTGTCGTAGCGGACAAGCGCCAGTGGATCAATGGCAATGTAGGTGCCATTGAGGGACGTCTGGTCCGGAGTGCTCTGCGGCGGCAAGCTCTGGGATGACGAACTCTGGCCGGTTGTTTCCTGAGCCTCGGTGCGGGCCCCGGCGCAAAGAGCCAGAACGGCGACGGCAACTATAGAAGCTGAAAATCTTACTGGAAGACGCATCACTCATCAGCTTACAGGACCATGCCGATAGGGGACAACGCTGACCGCCCTAGATTTTCTGAAGGAGCTCCGGGGAGATTAGAGGGCAGGCCTAAAGGCTCCTCGCGGGCTCTATGGCTGGCAGTGATCGGTCTGGCGAGCCCATATCAGGTAGCGCACCGTCTTCAAAGTCTCCATCGCACCGGCCGTGCTGGAAACAATCGCTGACTGGGGCTCGAGTGGAGGGGCGGCATGCGTGCGCCACTCAAGCTGCAGCCGGCCGAAAATGAGTCCCGCTCGGGGCAAGTGGCTGGCGCTTGAAACCACCTCGGCCGATTGCCAGCCATGGCGCTGCATGATGCGCAGAGAATAGCACCCATTCTGGATGGTATCCGTAGCCTGCATCTCCTGCACAAGCGCAGATTCCGGGATGCCCTGGGCCATGGCTGTGCGGGCCATGACATTCGCTTCAACAAATCGATTGCGATCAGTTCCCCCGGTGAGGATGAGCCTTGGCGCTACACCGCGCTCGTACTCGTGCACAGCCTCGGTGACGCGAGCCAATTGTTCCGGGGTTGGATTGCCGTCGTCGTCCACAGGAGCGCCAAGCACGATGATCGCGTCAAAGCGGGTGAGCGGGGTATTGGAAGTGGGAGCCAGTTGGCGCGCGATTGCGCCCCAGGCGAACAAGCCCAGAATGAACACGCTGGAAGCCAGGATCAGGCGCCCTTTCCAGCCCATGCGTCTGCGCCGGACCAATCCTGGTCGGCTAGCCGCGTTAGCCCGGCGGGTTTGAATGCTGGTTGCGTTGCGGCTGCGAGGCCGGGCGCTGGTCAATAGAGAATGCCTCCTGGCGATGGTGGAGAAGACGGGTAAATTCTGAAACCGTTCTGAATCCACTTTAACTCGAATTATTGAGGCGGGGGCGTTGCCCAGGGTCAGCCCAGGTCGGCGCGCTCGCCCCAGGCGGAGAAGACCATCTCGCCAAGTGGCTTGCGCTCGCGCGGCGCGATTTCGCGGGCAATCAATTGATCGTTGGGCAGGGCTCCCGGCTCGCCTTGGTAGCCGAGCGCGATAACGGAGCCGAGGGCGTAGCCCTCTGGAATCTCAAGCAACTGGCGGGCGGCGTCGTGGTCGTAGCCAGCCATCTGGTGTGTGACGAGGCCCAGAGCGGAGGCCTGAAGCGTGAGGTAGGAACTGGCAGCCCCCAGGTCGTAGAGAGCATACGCGTTCGTAGCGCCGCCGCTGCCGCTCTTTGTGTTGGCTGTTCCCAGGATTAGCACCGGCGCGTTGGGAGCCCATTCCTTGTTGAACCCCGCTAAGACTGACGCTATCCTCTTGTGGGTAATTGAGTTACGGCCCCCTAAAAGAAACCGCCAGGGCTGCTGGTTGCCCGAGGAAGCAGCCCAGCGCGCGGCTTCAAATATGCGGGCCAGGTCGGGAGGGGCTACTTCGCGTTCGGTAAAGGAACGGGGACTCCAGCGCTGACCCAGGACCGGCAGCACGCCCTCGATCGTTGGTGCATATTTCAATTTGTTCAATTCGCTGGCGGAAAGGGTCATTGCTCTGAAGTCTCCTCGAGAAGATTTGATCGGTGGCAATATCTGCGCCTGTTTGATTCCTTGTGCAGTGCGGAAGATTCCTATTCGCGGTTGGAGGCTTGACAACCAAGAGGCGGCCGTCGGGAAATGAACAGACGAGGTAGGCAAAGCTGTGAGCGATTCAAGCACACCAGGCCAGTTCGCACTTAACGCGGATCAGTTGGCGATCCGGGACTTGGCACTGTCCTTCGCCACGGAACAGATTGCGCCATATGCAATCAAGTGGGACCAGGAGAAATTCTTTCCGCGCGATGTGGTTCGGAGTGCAGCAGCGCTCGGCTTCGGCGGCGTGTGCGTCTCGGAAGATGTGGGCGGCAGCGCGCTCAGCCGGTTGGAGGGCGCGCTCATCTATGACGGTCTGGCGACGGGTTGTCCCTGCATCAGCGGCTATTTCTCCGTTCACAACATGGTCGCGTCGGTTATCGACAGATTCGGAGACGAGCAGCAGCGCAAACAGTGGCTACCGCGCTTGTGCCGTTTTGAATTGCTGGGCGCGTACTGCCTTACGGAGCCTGCAAGCGGATCGGATGCTTCTGCGCTGACGACCCGCGCTGTGCACGACGGCGACGGCTACGTATTGAATGGCGTAAAGCAGTTCATCTCCGGGGCCGGAGACGCGGATCTGTATATTGTGATGGCTCGCACGGGAATTGCTGGAGCGCGCGGCATATCGGCATTCGTCGTGGAGAAGGGGACGGAAGGACTGTCGTTCGGGCCCGTCGAAAAGAAGATGGGCTGGAATGCGCAGGCCACGCGTCAGGTAATTCTGGACGACGTGCGTATGCCGGCCGAAAACCTCCTCGGCGGCGAAGGCTCCGGCTTCAAAATCGCCATGTCTGCCCTCGACGGCGGACGGCTGAATATTGCTGCCTGCTCTCTCGGCGGCGCGCGGACTGCACTGAACAAAGCCAGCGCCTACATGAAGGAGCGCGTGGCCTTTGGGCGGACGCTGGCGGAGTTTCAGGCGCTGCAGTTCCGCCTGGCAGACATGGCCACAGAGTTGGAAGTGGCGCAGACATTTCTATGGCGCGCGGCCTCGGCGCTCGATGAGAAAGAGCCAAACGCAACCGTGCTCTGTGCCATGGCAAAGCGATTCGTGACTGACACGGGATTCAAGATAGCCAACGAGGCGCTTCAACTATTCGGGGGTTATGGGTATCTCAGCGACTATGGCATCGAAAAGATCGTGCGCGATCTGCGCGTACACCAGATACTGGAAGGCACCAACGAGATCATGCGCGTAATTATTGCGCGCAGCCTCCTGCACCCGCGGTGATGGATTGAGGACGTCGAATGGAAATTAGCAAGAAGGCATTTATTGTTACCGGCGCCGCGTCAGGACTTGGCGAGGCAACTGCGCGAATG
>DASRLI010000061.1:0-8628 GCA_035648535.1 Occallatibacter sp.
TTTCAACTGTTCGACGGATTGCAGATTGTGGTCACAGGCTCGCTGCGGGGCGCGGGCGATACGCGCACGCCGATGATGTGCCACTTCGTCGGCTACTGGGTAATCGGACTGCCGCTGGGAGCGATGTTGTGCTTCGGGCGCGGCCTGGGCGCGGCGGGATTATGGATGGGACTCTCGGCCGGATTGATCGCGATCGGGCTGGTTTTGACGGCGTTCTGGTGGCGGACGGCGCGGGAATGGTCGCACCGAGTGCAGATAGTGAGTCCGTGAGATAGCGCCTGAAAAGCGCCGCGTGATAAAATGTGAAGGCTTCGTAGTTTCCTCCCGGCCAGGTAGCTCAGTTGGTAGAGCGCAGCCCTGAAAAGGCTGGCGTCGGCGGTTCGATTCCGTCCCTGGCCACCATTTTCAATAACTTACAGACCACGTTTTCACTCCTGGGTTGCAATTGGTTGCACTTCTAGTTCAATAGCAACCCATCTACTGCACCGTCCGGCAAGCTTCGGCGTACGCCGTGAGCTTGAGGACGGCTCTCTGTTGCGACTCCGGCACAAGCTGTTGGTAAACATCCTGTGTCGTGCTCGCCCTGCTGTGACGCAAGAGTCCCTGAGCATCCTTGACATCCACACCGGCCTGCTGGAGCCACGTCGCGCATGAGCGACGCAGCACCTGCCAGTTCACAAAGTCGAGCTTGAGCTTTCGCCCAGCCGGCTTGATGTGACGCGCAAGAATGTTGTTGTCCCGCATCGGCGCGCCCTTGGCCACCGACTGGAACACTAGATCGTCCGGCCCGTCGCGTTTGACCACTTTGTAGCAACGTGTGCCACGACCGGCGCGAACCTTCACTTCCAGGGACTTAAGCCGTTCGATTCGATGGACGACATGCTGATCGACCGGAATCGTAGCCCTACTGGCTTCAGACTTCGGTTGATCCCAGTCGCCGCGGCAATACCGTTCCTCGACGGTGATCGAGCTGGTATGAATGTTCCGCCACCTAAGGCCAGCCAGTTCGCTGACCCGGAGAGCACTGAACACTGCCACGTAAACCATGCTGGCGTACGGCTCCGCAATTGCGTGGAGCAAACTATCAAACTGATTAATCTTCAAAAACGGTTTAGACCTTCTCGGCCCGCGCCGCTTCAGTCGGATCTTCTCAGCCGGGTTGTTAAGCAAGCGGCCATAATCGACCGCTGTTCGAAGCACTGCCGACAATACGTCCCGAACTTTGTCGATGCTCGCATTCGATAGTTTGGAATGCTGCAAGCGAGTAAAGTGAGCTTGCAACGGCTCCAACGTGATCTCTCTGAGCATCAAGCCGCCAAATTCGGGGATGAGGTAGTTCTTGAGCACGCTTAGGCTTCGCTGTCTGCTGGTGCTGGCCAGCGTGGGAAGAACATCCCGGTTGTAGGTTTGGACAAAGTCGCGGAATAAACAGGCTCCGCCAATACCGACGTTCGGATGGTTGATGGCCGCGACATAATCGTCACGCAGCCTCTCCGCATCCGATTTACTAAGTGTCGTTGGTCCCAGCGCAATCCGTTTAACCTTCCGCTTCCTCTGTCCATTAATCACCAGATCCTCTCGAATGAGGATCGTCCATGTCCGCCGATGCCTTTTCGGCACAGGCTTCTGATACCTTCTACGAGCCATTTGTTCAAAGCCGCCTCCCTGCGGCAATGGCTCGTCTCGGAATTGCTCGGTAGGCAGAGTAGCACAGCTAGGAACGAAATCGAAGCACTGCTGAATGGGTAACGATGGCCGGTGAAGCTGTCCATCTGCAATGCCGCGACCGTCGGACTGGGGTGGGTTCTTCGGCAAGGTGGCACATCCGGTTTAGAGACTGCCTTCGGCCTTACTGCCTGCCCGATTCCAAATCGATTTCTGGGGTGCTGCCTTCCGTCCGATCGTTGAAACCTTTGCAGACTTCTCGGACTGAATCTCAATCGCTGTCCGCGCCTCCAAGCGCAGCTGTTCCTCAATCCCCGATAGCTCAGCTTCCGCTTCTCGTGGCGTCTTATAACACCCGGCAGTCTCAATGCAGCGATGGCGGAACTCCTCGCTCTGGTCGTCGCTCAACGGAAGCTCCCGAAGCGTGGCCACCTTAATGAGTTGCACCTGTTCGCCGGGGATCAGCACGGCTGCATGCTGGTTCGGCTGCCGCTTGAGCTGGGCCTTCTTGAGATATAGCTGCTCTTCCAGCGACCGAAACGTGCGGGACGTCAGTTCACGATATTCATGGAATTCGTAGAAGGGGACGATGGTCTCCGTGGAACCCGAGGATGACGAGTTCTGGTAGCCGCGGGTGTGGGAGTTGCCGCTTCCGGAAGTCCGATTCGTACTTCCCAGCGTGGGCATGGACCAGAGATCAGAACCCGGAATCCAAACCTGTCCACTGGCTAGGGAAGAATGGCTAATGTCACCGGAGGAGTCGCCGCTGCTTTCCGACGATGAATAGGCGCGGACGGTTCGAGTACTCTCAACCGGCTCAAAGCCACGGTGCCAGATCTCATCTTTGACTTGGTCCGGATCAAATTCCCCGGTGAAGAGTTCCCTCGAAATCAGGTCAACATCTTCATCATTTAACCCGCCAAAAACGATCTTGGTTCGGGCGTTGGTGAGCGTGGAGTAGTAGACTTCAGCGTCCTTCTCCCTGAGCTGGCCAAGGTGTTGGTGAGCTAGGGTGAAGTGTAAACCAAACTTGCGTCCGCCGTCCAGAATTTCGCAGGCATCCTTGGTGACGAAGTGCGAAAACTCGTCGATGAAGACGAAGAACGGCTGCCTTTCACTTGGCCGACGGGCGAATCCAGCGGACAACAGTTCATTAACGAGAAGCGTTCCCAGCAGGTGCTGATTGTCCTCAGAGATCACGTTCTGCCTGGCCAAGTTCACGAGTAGTATTTTCTTTTCGGCGAGGATGTTTGGAAAGTCCAGCGTCTTGGTGTATTGGCCCAACATTGGGCGGATGACTTCGTGCTCGACGAAGGGCTTGATCCGGTTCAGCGTAGACTCAATCCGTTCCTCGCGACGGTCAATCTTCATCTCTCCCAGCCACTCCCATTCCGCCCGTATGCGAGGATTCTTAATACGCGCTGTAATCGCGTCTCGCTCGGGGCTCGGGGCCGGATTCACAAGATGCTGCGCCTGAACAAATGTGAGATTCGCGGAGACCAGCGCATATGCAACGTTGAATAGCCAGCGGGCCAAACGCGGAGTCTCCTGAAAAGAGCCTTGACCCCAGCACTTCCGAATCGATTCCATCAGGGCCACGACTTGGTAGGTCATCACGCGGGCGTTTCTGGCCACGGGATTGAACCCGATGATGTTCCGCGTCTCCGCAACGTCGAACGGAACAACGCGGCGATGGAGCTGCAACTGCGGTTTCTGAAAGGACAGCCAAGCACAAAAGTTAAGCAGGCGATGGTACAAGTCCCCATGCGGATCAATCAACACCACACCGTGGCCCTGCAATATAAGGCTCTTGAGGATCGCCTCCATGAGGAAACTCTTCCCAACGCCGGTGGAACCCAGGATGTGCAAATGCGTCGAAAGCAGTTTGGGCGTAAGGAAGACCGGGAGAGAGTTCGCGACGTTCGTCCCGAGCAGCAGACCTGCCGACGGCATGCTGCGAGCTTGTTGCAGCTTCCTGCTCCAATGTTCCTGAGCCGGCTGTGGCTGCCAGCACGGGGCCGGTAAATTGTCCCAATGTCCCGACATTACCCCTCCTCGAAAATTCTGGTGTCCACTTTCAATTCGGTACGTTTCTGGTCGTAGAGATCGTCTACAAATTGCAAGGCATCGCCCTGCTCTTGAGAGGACAAAGACCGGTCCTTAAGAATGCGCTCCCGCTGGTGCCGGCGCCAACGCTGAAGCTCCAGCAGCGTCTGTAAGGCGTGTAGCGATTCGTTTAATTCCCAACGAGCATCGAGATGCCGCCGCTCCTGGGCTTTATCCATCTGTTGTTCGTCCTCGCTGACACTTGTGCCTGTTGCTGCGCCTTCGAAGAACTGCTCCAGATGCTGGCGCTGATAGGCCGCCTTGTCTCCACGGAGGCCGTGGTCTTCGATGTCGGCGTGAAGCTTGGCAAGGCTCGCAGTCTTCTCCGTTTCTTTAACCTCGTGTTCACGCGCCAACTGAAGATACTCGCTTTTCTGGCGCTCCATCGCCGTCTTAGCAGCGACCAGCCTTTCTCCGGCTTGATAGAACGCGATCCATCGCTCCAAGATCGCCCGCTCACCCGCCTTATGAAACCGAACGCGAGCGCGTTCCACATATTGGGTAAATAGACCGGGTGCCTGAGCGAACCGCGCCAAATCCTGCCGCACGCGGTCTTCGTGAAAAGCATCGAGGGCCGCAGGGTCGTGCTGACGGAGCAGAGGCGGGAGGATTTCAAGCTTGGGTTTTGGTCTCATAGCCCTTCCCAAATGCGCTGGTGTTTGGTACCGGTCCGAACTTACAAATCGCTAACTTTTCCGCAACCGACAGCCGCGGGACCTCCGGATTCTCCATTGCCAGGCGGTAATTGCGGTCGGAGATCTCGTCAATCCTGGTTTCGTTCTCGCGGATCTCGGCCCTCACGAGGTGGTGATAGTCAGCGCGCGGGGTGAGGATCTTTAACACAGCGGGCGTCATCTCGACAAGGATCAAGGCTAAGGTGATCAGCCAAGACAATCGGTACAGAGCATTGGAGCTACGAACTACCTTGTCGAGGGCTTCATAACGCGTTACGAAATCGGTGACCTTACCTACCTCCTCGCGGCCGTATAGAGTCTCTAAACGCTGCCTTTCTTCAGGTAAGGAACGATTCATCTCGTCAAGATCGTGGCGGATGTCACGTATCTGCTGCCGGATCGAAGCTTGCTGAGTTTGCGCGTTCAAGAAGGCGGGTCCAGCTCCGGCGATGCCAGTGCGGCCCAGACCTGCGCGGCCGACTGCCTCCGAGTCAAGAATCTTTGCCCAGTCGCCGTCCTGCTTGCGGAGATCAGTTAGCACGCCCTCCAAATCGGTGCGGCGCTGATCGAGCTTGGCTTCCTCGGTGTGCACTGCGTCAAGCTGTTGCTTGTTGTCTTGCCGATACTGCCTTTGAAGCTCTTGGTCAATCCGGCCCTGGAAAACCCAAAGCTCAATCGGTATCGCGACGAGTGTACCGATAAACAATGCGAGAAAAGGACGGACGAGAGCCGTGGTTTTGTCCAGGCTCCCCGCAATCTCGCGGTCCAGATACAGATAGAAAACAGACCACGCGCAAGCCATCCATGGGATTAGCTCGACAGGTGCATTGAGCGTCGAAAGCGTGTAGTATGCCGCTCCAAATGCCAGCGTGGCTGTGAAGAAAACGAAGACGCCAAACGCCGCTTGCGTCGCTATCGCCCAGTGACTGCAGACCGAGACTAGTCTGGAATCAGTCTTTGAAGCCCAAAACAGTACCAACGATAGGGGATTCCGGATGCGCCGCGAGCTGCTCAAGGGCCGGCTGGTTCCGCGGTCAGTAGTCGGAAAAGTTCTGTTCACGAGTTCGTCTCCTCAGGACATCAGAATCTACGCGCTGAATGGCGAGGTCTCGTGCGAACCAGGCGCACTCATCGGTTAGTTCTTTTGTACTCGGAGATTTCGAACTTTCAAAACCGCAGTGACGGTCGAGCCCGGTGTGACCGGAACGACCGGGAAAAGTTGTCGTGCCGCTGCTGCCCGAAGTGCAGGGAATCCACGCGACGCCGGTCAATGAGCTGATAGGACACGATGGGAATGACGGCTCAATCCATCTGGCGTTGGCTGATTACATAGTCGAAAACAGCTTTGCGGTAGAAGCGCCACTGTTTCCCAACTTTGAATCCGGGCAACCCCTCGTGTCCGCCGCTATCGTGCCACTGGTCGGCCCACCGGCGAACAGCTTCGACGCTCACCCGAAGGGCTTGCGCAACTTCGGCTGCAGTAAGGATGATATTTTGAGGAAGCAACTCCCCAAGTTGATCGTCTCGACCTTCGTGCATAGTCCCTCCCATGACGCCAGTCCTGGGAAATACACGGATCTCCACTGCTCACAATCGAGCTGCTCGGAGTATTGAACTGGCGGTTTGGACCCCCTATATAACTGATAGAGGCTGAGCACTAACGATCCAACCGGGCAAGATAAAACTATCCTGTCGACACCCGATGTGAACTGCTCAACCGCTCCACAGTATATAACAATAGCTGTACGATTTGACAGATATTTTAGGCTTGGACGTTTGCGCCTGATCCAGAGGTCTCGGAAAGCCAAAAGCCGCGAGTGTGTCGAACACCCGCGGCTTTGGATCAGTTATACAGGTAGGCCTTTGTGGGGCCGGCCATGCAGGGACTCTTAAAGCACAAGTGTCCCCGAAGGATGCTAACACCCCGAGGCCGCGAAGTGCAAGCGGCCCAGAAGCTACGGTCCGGATTATCGCAAATCGCGGCGTCGGCGCTGAATAAGAGCGCACCGAAAGCCAATCACATCCCACCGAGCAGTTGGCCCCACTTTCCACCGCGTCGAATTGCGCATCATGGATGCCCGTAGACACGGGCCGCCCCGCATCGTACGCCAACCGGAACGGAGAAAAGGCCCTCGCGGATCAAGAGTCCTGTCGGCAATACAACCGGCATAATAATTGCTTGAATACTTGTCTTTGACCCATTCAAAGACGTTACCCGGCATATCACAAATCCCCCAAGAGTTAGGGGAGTACAACCCCACACTAACGCCCCCCCATACTTCGCCCTTAGGACGTGAGCGTACGACTTTCTCGGGTTGGATGTTTGAACTCCCCGCGCGACATACGTACTCCCATTCAGCTTCTGTCAAGAGTCGGGCTCTGGCCCACCGGCAATAGCTTAACGCTTCATACAGGGTTACGTTGACAATCGGGTAATCCTCCCTCGCAAACTCTGGGTCGAATTCGGGGCCTTCGGGCATTGGAAAGTCCGATTCTTTTGCGAATTGTTTGTAAGCGCCCACCGTTACCGGTGTCTTGCCGACCCAAAATCCCTTGCTAATAACGACCTTATGTTGAGGCTTCTCGTCGTCAGAAGCAGCGAGATCTTCAGGCGGTGCACCCATCAGGAACTCACCAGGTGGTACCCAAACATAGCTCAAGCCATCGATGGGGTTGATGGTATGAGCCCCTGGCCTATTAGGCTCTTCATCTAAGGCGTCTTCGGAAGATGCAAGATGTGTACCTAAAGTCTGTCGTATCTCTGCTCTTACTGCTTCAAGAATAACGCGCTGAACCTCCGCCCAACTAGTGTTGTCGTCGAGCGATAACGGGCTCGGAATCGCGCCTACCGATCGAAGCGAGTCCCCATCGGCATCTGCTTTTGTCACAGGAGATTCATTTGTGATCAACGGCAGACCTCTAAGTGCTTCTTGCAAAGGTGACGGGCAATGATCGAGTAGTTCGTCGATGGCTCCGTCTAAAACAGTCTCAGCATCCAAAACGTGACGCTTCTTAAGGCGAGCGTCTCCGTGCACTATGTTGTTGCGCGTAATTCGCGCGTAGTCTAGCCGTCTGATATTGGAGAATTTTGTCGCGTGAGTGGCAAGAAGTTGCTCAAATGTCAATAGGGAGCTGTTCGGCGTAAGCGCCTTCAGCGTGTATTCAAGTAGTCGCGCTAAATGAGTGACGCGATCAATCGGATCTTTATACTCCTCTATTTCGAATCTAGATTTAACGCCTTCAGGTAACATGCTGTTCAGCGATCCCGGCTCGTTTTAGGGCACCTCGGCAATCCACTAACATGGGCTTTCCTGGGTCTTACGGCAGTTCGACTTCACCTGCGTTGTACTTGCGTTCGAAGTCGTCCCTATCTTCGTCCTGCTGATTATATACCGAGACCAAACGGAGCATCTCCTCCGCAAGTTGTAAGAGACGCTTCTTGTGCGGGAGTTGTCCTGAGCTTCGCTCCAACTGGCCACGAAGTTCCTTCGCGATGTGACGTAACATGGCGCGTTCGCCTCGGACTATGTCCGGATTTGAAGCTCCCGTTTCGATTGGCGGCTGTTCAAAGACCATTTGGAAAGACGGAGTTTAGTTTTTAAAAGTGACGGCATCTTCGTTCAAGACACAAACTGCAGCACTCAAATCGAGATCCGCTCCACAATATTGCGTGTAATCTTCCTTTCACGCCTGTCGTAGAGCCGAGTCGTCCTGGGATCAGCGTGCCCGGCCAACCGCTGCACCTCTTCAAGCGGTACTCCTTGCTCCAGAAGGTCCGTGATTGTGGTGACGCGGAACGAGTGTGGTGACAGGCGACTAGCCAGACCTGCATCATGGGACCTCCGCTTGACCATCCGACAGACGTCCACGCCGGATAGGACATGCTCCGTCAAGCGCTTGGTCTTCCGGTACGCAGTTCGAAATAGGGGAGTGTCCCTGGGGGCGTCACGGAAACCCGCCGCGTTGATGTAATCAAAAAGCATCTGCTCAAGGTCGTGGCGAACCGGAATCTCACGGCTCTTCCCCCCTTTTTCATCAAAGTGAACCTCGGGGGACACCCAAAACCGGCCATAGGTGGACATCTGAAAACCGGCCAACGAGATAGCTGAATCGGGACATTGAACTGGCGGGGAGTTACGCTCCGTCACGTGAGCAATGTCTTGAGCGAAGAAAAGAAACAGCA
>DASRLI010000062.1:0-5456 GCA_035648535.1 Occallatibacter sp.
GGATTATAGGTCGCAAATAGATAATATGGAGATTGCCCGCCGTCCTGTGCCGCCGGAATTGTTGAGTGAGATCCTCGAAGAAGAACAGGAATCGAAGCAGTTTCCAGTCTACGAGCGCTACCGTGAGCCGAAATATTCGACGGAACTCGGCTCTGCTCTATGCGATTGCCCCAAATGCCGGGCCCGGCGCGGCGAGCCGGTGGATGATGACGACGAGTGGGACGAGGAAGACGAAGATGAATCGGAAGACGATTTCGACGACGAGGATGACTTTGACCTTCCGGCGCCCCCGGCCTTCGAGAAACTGATGAAGAGGTTTGAGGAATTCCTGAGCACGCTGCCTCCCGAAATCGCGCTGCAGGTCACTCATGCCATTGCTGACGGAGAGGACCCCGTAACTGCCCTCGACAGGATTTTGGGCAAGACGTCTTCCAAGCCGGGATCGCCCGTATCCGCAAAAGCAGGAAAAGCTGCCAAGGCTCCGGTGCCGGAGCAACGCCGCTTGTTTTAGGGTAAAACGATGGACCAAGAGAAGCTTCCGAGTTCCGATCCGTATGCCGTGCTTGGTGTCAGCCTGAACGCGGATGATGAGCGTGTCCGTGCAGCCTATCTGGCCAAGCTCAAGCAGTTTCCGCCGGACCGGTCTCCCGCCGAGTTTGAGCAGGTGCGGAATGCCTATGATCTACTCCGCGACCGGCGCCGGCGCGCGCAGTACACGCTGTTTTCCATAGACCCGAATGTGAGCTTGGAATCCTTGCTGGAAGGCACGGACAATGACAGACGATTTGTTGGCCCCGCTCCCTGGCTGGCTGTACTCAAGGAAAGATAAATGGAAATGAATGCCGACACCTCCTCCGTAAGGCTTTCACCGGAAGAACGCGAGCGGATCGTTCGCCTCTTCGAGGCGTGGCTGGATCGGCACCTTGAGCGAGCCCTGACCGATGAGGAGCCGCCGCAAGGGCTGACGTCCGAGTTACTGACAGCGCTCGAAAACGGTGATCCGCTTCCGTCGCTCGAAGGCACTACGCCTGGAGACGGCTGCGATTTTTATTCTCTGTGGGCATCCATGACCGCACTCGCGCAGGAAGTCCGGCTGCAGGGCCGGACGTTCAAGCAATTGCATGAGACGCTGATGGAGAACGCCCGGAGTCAGGAGACATCCGCGGCCGCCGCTGCGAGCGTAGGCGCCGAGACCGCACCGGCTGAGCAGTCTCGAATTCCGCAAGCTGAGTCGCAGCAGGCACGAAAACAGGAGGTCGATGCACTTCTTGATCTGCGCGACCGCATTGAACGTGGAGGCAACACCGCCCGCGGCGCCGTCGACGAGCTCGCGCCCTCACGCCTGCCGCGGCTAGCGCGCTGGCTAGGCCTGGGCGCAAGCTACGCGCGCCACGCGCAAGAAATTATGGCAGCCATCTCGCACGGCTACGTCCTCACTCTGGACAGCCTGGACGAGGCGCTCGTGGCTTGCCACGTCAACCGGATTGCATGCCAGGGGCAGATATTCGATGGGCAACGCATGAGGGCTGTCGATATTGAGGTCAACGGCTCTGTGCCGGAAGGGACAGTGGTCGAGGTCTACCGCAACGGCTATGAGTGGAACGGCGAGGTTTATCGCCCCGCCCAGGTCAAGGTGGCGCGGTCTGCAAATAAGATTTGAAGGTGGAAGCGCAATGGACGATTTGATTGTAGGCATCGATCTGGGTACCACGAACTCCGAGGTCGCGGCGTTCGTCGATGGCAAAGTCGCGATTCTTGGTTCGGGCAAGAAGAATATGCTGCCTTCGGTGGTGGGACTTTCCCCGTCCGGCGAACTGCTTGTGGGCGAGGCGGCCCGCAACCAGTTGGTGCTCTATCCCGAGCGAACCGTGCGCAGCATCAAGCGCAAGATGGGCGGCAGCGAGACCGTCTCACTGGGCGATCGCCAGTTTACGCCGCCGGAGATCTCTGCGCTGATCCTGCGTGAGCTTGCTGCCTGGGCTGGCAGCCAGCTGGGCCGGCCCGTTGAAAAGGCAGTGATCACAGTCCCTGCCTATTTCTCCGATGCCCAGCGCCAGGCGACGCGTGAAGCAGCCAGCCTCGCGGGCCTGGAAGCGGTTCGCATCCTGAATGAGCCGACTGCGGCCAGTCTGGCCTATGGAGAAGGCAGCCGGCACACCGCCCTGGTCTACGATCTGGGCGGCGGCACGTTCGACGTTTCGATCGTCGCGCTTGAAGGCGATGTCACCGAGGTGCTCGCCAGTCATGGCAACAACCACCTGGGCGGCGACGACTTCAACGATCTGCTTGCCGAGCACCTGCTCCGCGAGTTTCAGTCCCGCCACAGGATCGATCTGCGTAGTGGGTACCCGGTGGCCCGCGCGCGCATTTGGTGGGCCGCCGAGGAGGCCAAGCGCCGCTTGAGTTTCGATCCGGAGGTGACTGTTCGCGAAGAAGCGCTGGCCACCGTCGATGGAAAGCCGTTGCATCTGGAACTGGAGATTACGCGCGAACAGTACGAAGACCTGATCCGCCCCCTGGTAGAGCAGACACTGGAACATATTTCGAAGGCGCTCGCGGATGCCGGCAAAAGCCCCTCGGACTTGGACGCGATTCTTCTGGTCGGCGGCTCGACACGCACTCCGCTCGTGGCTCGGATGATTGAAGAACGCACCGGCGTCATCCCGCGCGAGGAGATACATCCCGACCTGTGCGTGGCCCTGGGCGCCGGTGTGATGGCATCCAGACTGGCCGGCCACCAGGTCGAGCGGGTGTTGGTCGATGTTACCCCATACTCTTTCGGCGTTTCCTTCTTGGGAGAGCGAGGCGGAGTCTCCTATCCGCACTGCTACAAACCGATCATCCGGCGCAACACACCCCTGCCTGTTACCCGCTCCGAGCGCTTTTATACCAGCCATCCTTACCAGGAGGAGGTCGATGTCCGCGTGTTTGAAGGCGAGGACGAAGATGCGCTGCGCAACATCCTGGTCGGCAACTTCAACGTCACAGGCCTGACTCCCATGCGAGACTTCAATGAAGTGCTCTGCCGCATGAGCCTGGATCTGGACGGCATCCTCAATGTCACTGCCATCGAGAAGAAGTCGGGACTGTCCAAGAACATTACTATTGCTCGCGCCCTCGAAGCCAGGAGCGAAAGCGAGATTGCCGCGGCACGCAAGCGTCTTGAAACCCTCTTTGCCACCCGGCAGGCCGACGATGATTCTGAGGACGATGAAGACTTGCTGGATGCCGACGATGATCAGCAAATCGAGGCTTCCTTCGCAACGCTGCCCGCGCTGACAGAAGACTCGGTGGCCGAGGGAGATTGGAGCGCGGACGAGGACGAAGGCCGTCAGATCGTCGAGCGCTCTCGCCTCTTGCTGGACAAAGTCCACGAAGAGGACCGCGAAGAAGTGATCGACCTCAATCAGGCGATCGAATCCGCAATCGAAAGTCGGGATGGCGCCGCCCTCAAGCAAGCCGTTCACGATCTGCGTGAATTGCTGTTCTTTGTTGAGGGTCGCGCATGAAGGACGGCCTTGTTCCCCCTTTCTCGCGACCTTCAACGTGTCCGGTCTGCCGCGCTCGTTTTCGTGGCTCGTCGCGATGCTCGCGTTGCGGTGCCGACCTCACCGCGCTGATGTCGCTGGCGGCTCACGCCTACGCCTTGCGTCAGTCAGCCCGCCAGTCCTTAAAGCAAGGCGAATGCGGGGCTGCGTTGGCTTCCGCCCAAGCGGCTCAGAGATTGCATTCCACAACGGAAGGCAGTCTGCTCAGCATGGTCTGTGCTTCAGTCGCCAACCCATCTTCCGGGCGAAGCGGACTTTTGAGCACGGTAAGCGGCAGCAAATAAGTCATATGAATCGGTCAGGAGTGGCCGGAATGGAAATGGAACCAGCCTCAAGGATGCTTTTAGCAGCCCTTTTGCACCAAGCCGATCAGTGGGAGATCTGTGAGGTCAGTGGGTACCTAGTGGCCGCTGCGCTCGCGCGAATAGATGGACATCAAGCTACAGGTAGAGTCACAGACAGACGTGTCAAGCCCAAGTGGCTTTTACTACGGCCTGTTACCGTGCTTAAAAGTCCGCTTCGTGTCTTCTCATCATGAAGATGAATCAATTACTTTCTGAGGGCTCACATGGACAATCTGCCAACAAGGCCACCTGGAACGAAGCCTGGAAAGCTGTGCCTCGCCAAAACTCCATCCGGTCGAGAAATTGAATAGATGTCTCGATATCTTAACGGTTAAGAGCCGCCTGGATCGCCCGAATCGTGCTAGCTGGAAGGCTATGAAAACACAGGCCGATGGAATTTTGGCGAGACACAGGTGTAAGTATGCCCCTTCTTGCCGAAGAAGTAGGTTCGCATTGTGCTTAGGGTCAAAGAAGTGATGCAGTTCTTAAACTTCCACGCTTTGTAAATGATGAGCAAGGACATCACTACCCCAAAAGGGGTGAGAATAATAAGTGCGTGCCACACAGAAGAATTAAAAGTCCGAGTCATTTCATGCACACAAGCAGGAACATAAATCACAGATATACTCCTCACAAGTCCATATCAGAAAGCACGAACCCCTTCGCGGCCAGCGCCCTCCTCCACTCCTCGCATCTTTCCTTGGCCTTTTTAAGCGTCGGCCAACGCTCCCATTCCGGTTCTTCCCACATGGCCTGACCGTCGATTTCGCTCCATTGGGCATGGGTCTTCTTCACGACATAGCCGGGTCTAAACACATCATCCGATTCCTCAATGGAGAGTTCATAGAACTCCTGCTCTGCGAGGGGGAGTGTTTCAGTACCGGGCTTCGAGAGCACTTCCTGCAAAACGAGCTCCCGTTCCTGATTAGTTAGCGCCACGGCCTCTAGGTACCTGCGAGTCGCTTCGGCGTTATGCTCCGCTTCGTTTTCGCCGGGTACGTATCCACTCCGAGACTGTTGGTTCTTCTTCATAACGCAAAGGGCTGTCAAGTCCTCGGGGAAAATCATAGCAGAAGGGCGCGACCTTGCAGCCACGCCTTCCCGATGCCACCAACAGGCGACGAGGCGTAGAATTGTGCCGTCAAAAAGAGAATTCCGAACCCATGCTCACCGACGTTCCCCCGCGCAACTCGAACCTCGCAGGTTTTCGGGAGAGTGACCGGATCACGACGCTCGACCTGCCGGATGATGCATGCTTGCCTGAAATCGCGAAGTCCATCGAGTCGGCAATGAAGGCTGAGCAGATTGCCAGAGTCCGCAGCACCCGCGATACGAGTTCAGCTAGAACTTGCCCCAGTGAACAAGCTCGTGAAGAGGCCGCTTCATCTTATGCGGCTGCTCTGCCGGGTGGCCGATAGGAATAATGCTGACCAGCTTGTATCCTTTCGGAGCGCCAAATTCACGACAGACTTCGTCGGCGTATTCCTTCTTGTCGCCAGCGACCCAGCACGCGCCCAGCCCATGCGCTTTGGCGGCTACCAAGATGTTCTGAGTGGCAGCAGAG
>DASRLI010000063.1:0-7576 GCA_035648535.1 Occallatibacter sp.
GAGAAGAAGTTTCTGGAAAGGGACCCGGAGCCGGCGAGGGGGGAGGAGTCCGAAACCCGAAGGGCGCGGTACGCGAGTTCTGAACGCAGAGCCGAAGGGCGCAGCTCTTGCACCGAAGCGGTGGCCGAGTGATCGTGCAAACAGGAGATCGTGCAGTCTATGTCACACCGGATTGGCTGTCAGAAACAGGTCACAATAGCACCAGCCGTAGCTCTGCCACGGTTCGCACCAAGCCGTGCGATTCGAGAGTGTTCAGGTATTCCGCAATCGTCTTGGGCGGATTCTTCAAGCTCAGGCGATGAGCTTCGGCGGCTTCGTAAACATCCTCGGCGGCCAAATCGAGCAGGTTCATGACGAACTCATCCGGGCACTGCGCCTCGATCTCAAACTCCTGAAGAACTTCTGGAGGAAAGTCTTTCAGATTGTTCGTCACGATTACGCTGGCCTTGCTTTGGATGGCAGCAGCCGGCACATGCCTGTCTTTTTCATCGGGAAGATTCAGGCTTGGGATAAGGCTTTCATATCCGATCACGAGTGCATCGGGAGCATTCCAATGAAGTCTTCTGAAAGACTCAAAGCTCCCAAACGGATTAAGAATCTCGACGGTGGGCAACGTCCGGAACAACGAACCTAGACTGTGTGACGTGTACTGTACGCCGAACTCGGCCTGACCCGGTACTCCCTTCGGATTTTTGCTCATAGCGTAGGAGATTCGGCACCCCATTTTAGCCGAACTCAATGCCGGGGCCTTCTGTCCCATCGGGCAGGTCAATCGTATGTTCGCCAAGGTGGAGCGCGGCACATTCTCCGCCTCTCAACCTCTCTTCGATTTCAGGCCATGCGTGAGGGACGAGTGGAACGAACCTTCGGACCCATTCCCACGATCTATGCTCGCCGTAGGCATAACAGCCGTCATAACCCAGACCCGTCTCTCGGTCGTGGGGATAGACACGCAGCTCCACTTCATTGGGGAAATCAATCGGTGCTGCCGCCAGCATCCCGTATACCTTACACTTCATGTTCGTTCCCTTTCGCCGCATCCGCTTGATCCGCGCCAATGATCCACAAACAGCTCAGCTACAACTTGTATCCCCGCACCTTGTGAAAATGCTTCCAGTTGACGAAGTCCGCCAAGCCCGCTAGATCAGGGAACAGTGTTCGCCTGGATACGCCGAGTTGCGCGAGGTCTTGCATGAGGTCGTCAACGTCGGCGACGTTCATCTTGATTTGTTCCAAGCGCAATTCTTCAATCCCTGCGCCATCGTTTAGCGGTTCAAGGAGTATTTCTTCGTCGAGGAGATCAAGCGTCCTACCGAACATCACGAACCGCCCTTCCTGCGATGCTACGCGCGGGTGCATGGCAGGCGGCTCGATTGGCATTGCGTGATTTGGGACGAGTGCTTGTGTGTCCTTCCTTTTGTCGATCAAGCTCTCTAGGGCAGGAACATACCGGGCGGCCTCCTCAGACCATGCAAGCAAGGGACTGCTCCACTCGTCACTTAGCTTGTCGGAAAGCCAATAAGCATCCATCATCCAAACGGAGATGACCGGCGAAGGCTTCGTCTTTCCATCGGCCCTGGGCGTCTCTACGTCCTTGCGGTAGGCTTCAGCAGCAAAAAAGAGACCTGCAAGCGCATTGGTCGTCCAGTCGAGCAATCGAGTAGGCAGGCCATGGTGCTGCATGAGAAAGTACCAATCAATCGGCGTCTTGGCATGGTTGGCTTCATTCAGCAGATGCCCAAAGCTAGTGAAGTCGATCCGTAGCTCGTGCTCCAGATCGAACAATTCAGGAAACAGATTATCTTTCAGACTGGCTGGCTTCGGGCTGCCGTCGTTCTTCAGCAGATACTTCCAAGTACTGTTGCGATAGAGACCCGGCTGAAGACCGTGCTGAGGGTTTCGCTGACCCCGGAACCATACCTGCCCAACGATGCGGGCAATGTTGAGCACGTCTCTCACGTCAGCCTCACGGTGCTTCCAATCCTCCTGTTGCCAGCGGGCGGAGGTCTCGTGTACGTGGGAGATGAACTGCGCGATGTCCGTGAAGGGTTTCTGCTTCCCCTTGGCGCTGAGATGCTTCCTGATGCTAAGCAGGCTTGGCTTGGCTGGAGTTACAGGCTTCTTGCCCATCTGTCTTGATTCTCCTGATAAGCATTCTATCGGCGTATCTTAGTGACGATCCATTTCAGCTAAGACATCCTGGAAGGCGCGATCATTGAGCACCACAACAGGTGTTTCCTTCGTTAGATCCTTCTCCTTTGCTACATCAAGTCGCAATCTCTTGTTGAAGTAGTAAAGAAGAGCCTTTCTGACGGGGACCGCGATCTGTCCATATTCCATGCAGTAGTCTTGCGCAACGACCTCCTGTTGCTCAGAACTCAAAACTGGATTGGGGACAAGAACGACGCTGAAGTGTTCGTTCCAATACTTGTCTTGGCTGGCCTTGATCTCAGTGGTGCGTTCTTCACCTATATCGACACAGCGCGATAGCAGAAAGTCTTTGAAGATCTTGGTCTCCTCACAGAATGCCCTAACGTGCCACCGGAGACTGTCATGCGCTAGTGCATGTGGAACCAGCCACCTCCACATGGGACCGGGCCTCTGCTCGTTCATCGACTGATACAACACCCGCACGGCCGTCCGTTTCTCGATTGCCTTGAGCACAGCGCGGAGCACGGGGACACTTACTCGCCGGCTCGGAATCGGCATCGCTTCCGCGGATGGTGCCAAGCCAAGCCACGTATCTTCGACAGGAAGAGTGTGATCGGCGATATTCCGCAGCTGGATCAGAAAACCGTCCGCGTTTGGTTCGATGAAGCGTGGCGTGAAGCTCGGAGACGCCAGATAACGCTTAGCGGAAACGTCATAGAAGAGGTTTCCTTGCGCAATCGACTCGTACAGGCTCAAATCCTTAGAGGCTTGAGGCGTGGAGATTGCGAACCGGTCCATGATGTCAGCGCGGTTGATCCGGCCCTCCCAAAACAGCCGAAAATCAATGAATTCTAGCCTTTCCTTTACACCGCGTCGAACAACCCGACCTGTAATTTCCATCGCTTATTTATACGCGATTACATTTGTTTTCCACAATAGCACGTATTCTTTCGTCTCATAATGGGTATCAAAACTTGACCCATATATGAAACTTGTAATACGGTTGTAGATGTTGATTCAGTGATGAGCAATCCTCTTCCCGGCTGGCGCTTCATTCCTTGACGGGAGCGGTAGAAGTCTAAATGAGTGTCCCCGTTGGGGAGAAAGCGATGGAATGCATGCACAAGTTGACCTTTTTCCCCCTAGGGAATGCAGATTGCTGCCGGATTGATATGGAGAGTGGGAAGCAAATACTCCTCGATTACGCCGACAAGAAGTGCTACGACGACGCCTCCGATAAACGGATTGCGCTACGGAAGCGGCTCAAGGCAGACCTCAACGGTCGGGGCTACTATGATGTGGTGGGATTCACTCACCTCGACGACGACCACGTAATCGGTAGCTCCGAGTTCTTCTATCTGGAACACGCCGCCTGCTATCAGAGCAACGAGCGGGTCAAAATCAATGAGCTTTGGGTACCGGCCGCCGCGATTATCGAAGACGGTCTCGAAGACTGCGCGCGGGTGATCCGGCAGGAAGCCCGGCATCGCCTCCGAGAGGGGCGCGGCATTCGGGTCTTCTCAAGGCCGGAACTGCTCCGGAGTTGGTTGGAAGGTGAAGGCATTTCTCTGGAGTCCCGTGCGCACCTCATCACCGACGCCGGCAATCTCATCCCTGGCTGGAATAAGTCCTATGACGGCGTTGAGTTCTTTGTCCACAGCCCGTTCGCTACGCGCCTAGACGACTGCAATCTGGTCGATCGCAACAAGGACAGTCTGGTTCTCCACGGCACTTTCTCGGTGGCAGGAGTCGATACGAAGGTCTTCTTCGGCGGTGACGTCCATCACGAAGGCTTAGAGGAGATCGTCCGCATCACTCGTTATCACGGGCGCGAGGAGCGAATCGAAAGCGACATCGTCAAGCTTCCCCACCATTGCAGCTATCTTTCCCTCGGACCGGATAAGGGCAATGACTGCACGGTGCCTACGGAAAACATCGCCTATCTCTATGAGAAGAAGTTGAACGGCAATGCCATTCTCGTTTCGTCCAGCCGGTCCATTCCCTCGGACGAGAACGATGTTCAGCCGCCGCACAAACAGGCGAAGAAGTACTACACGAATTGCGTGAAGGTAACTGGAACGTTCGAGATCACGATGGAGCATCCGAAGGCGTCGGCTCCAGAACCTTTGGTCATCGAGATCGGGACGAATCGTGGACGCATCCGGCGCGCCTTCTCTCCGGGAGCAGCCATCGCAACCGCGGCACCGGCGCCGCGTGCAGGTGCCTAATGTACATGGACGCTCCAGGCACATCAGCGAAAGCTGACGAGCTGATCGTTTCAAAAGCACGGACACTTGCTAGCTACCTAGAATCTGGCAAGCACCCCTATGCGACTCTAATCGACATCCGGCGCGACGCCGCATCGGGTGTCGAAACAGTCGTCTTCGACGTCATAGCGGAGTTGAGTCAGATCCGGGTTAACGAAGTTCTTGAGCGAGAACGTCTCGCAGCGTCGTTTGCCCCGGCAGACGATATCTTCCCCGAGGTGATCGCACTACGCGATGACTTTCCGTGGGTGCCTCACCTCAATCAACGTGAGGTTGAACTTCCTCGGAGTCTTTGCTTGTACGAGCTTCCGTACACAACGTTGAGGCTGCGCTGGACTCCGACGGTGTTTGTCGAGAGAATCCGGGAATGGCTCTCGCTCACATCCGAAGGCAAGTTGCATCAAGATGACCAGCCTCTCGAGAACATCTTCTTAGGCCAGTTCCCGCCGCTCATTTTTCCGTCCAACTTTCTGACATCCATCTTGGAAGGCGGGAATGACGGCAACGCGGCGATTCGCTTCGGCGTTTATGCGGTCGGTGACAGTCCTGAAGGAATTACCGGCTTTGTGGTGACCGACCCAAAGATGCATCAAGTTTCTATGCGGCCCGATCATATCGCGACGGCCGTGATCGCTCCAGCTCGCAAACATGGGCTGATTCGCAAAACGCCGCAGAATCTCCGGCAAATTATCGAGGTGATGCAGGATGTCGACATCGACCTGCTCAGCATCTTGAGGCAGAGGCTGCGGCAATGGAAGGAAAACGATGCCAACGCGGTCGCGGCGCGAATCTTGTTGCTCCTGATCTTCCCTAAGTATCGCGAGGAAGGTTCTCCACCGGAGACTTGGGAGTTGGACATCTCAGGATTTCTCTTGCTCGATCCAGTGAGAGAAGTTGGCGCCAAACTTGGCCTTTGGCAGGTCATGCCTGGCGGAACGTTAGCCATGCTGATCGGCGGCGGTGAAGATCACAGTCCGGACATAGCAGTCCAGATCGTCAACCCTGTGAAGCAACTCACGAAAGCAAGAGCTGCGCTGTTCAATGGCACGCAGCCCAACGACCAAAAGATGGTGATGGTTGGCGTGGGTGCGTTGGGATCAATGACATTCGAGAACCTGGTTCGCAAAGGCTTTGGTACTTGGAGCATTGTCGACGACGACCTCATGATGCCTCACAACGTTGCACGTCACGCTCTGACCGCGCTCGCCGCGGGTGCCCCAAAAGTGACTGGCATGAAGCAAATGATCGAGACGGTTTACGAAGAGACGGTGGTCACAAGTGCCAGTCGTGTAAACGTTCTGCGGCCCGGCTCAGGAGAAGCCAATCTCACGACGATCCTCGGTGAGGCAGATGTAATCTTCGACTGTTCTGCAGACGTTGCAGCGGCTAGGCGCATCACACTGGACTGCGCAAGCAACGCCCGGCGCCTCTCTCTCTTTCTTTCTCCAGACGGAGAGCAGATGGTTCTCCTCATGGAAGATAGCAACCGCGAAATTAAGCTCGACGCCCTCGAAATACAGTTCTACCGGATGCTGCTTACGACACCGTCGCTCCAGGGACACTACGCATCTGTAGGCTCCAAGATTCGCTATGGTCGTTCATGCCGTGACCTTTCGGCTGTCCTCTCGGCGGACTCGATCTCGTCTTTTGCCGGTATCGGGAGCAAGGTCGCCGAACGTCTGTTGCTTGGCGACTCCGCCGCAATCGCGGTTTGGAAAACGGAATCTGACACTTCTATCTCGGCGACCTGGGAAAGCCCCCGCCGCGACTTCCGCCTGCCGATGGAGAAATTTTCAGTGGTTTGGGATGAAGGCATCTTAGACAAACTACGTTGGCTACGCGGGGAGAAATTGCCGCGAGAAACCGGTGGGGCCCTTCTTGGATGCTGGGATCTGAGCAGACAGATCCTGTACGTGGTTGACGTCACGGGCGCACCCGAAGACAGCATCGAACGGCCAACCGCCTTCATTCGGGGTTCGAAAGATCTCCCTCGGTGGATAGCGGAAACATCTCGGATAACCGGGCGATCTGTCGAATACGTTGGGGAATGGCACACTCATCCGAATGGCTGCCCGACGAGCCCGAGTAACGACGATCGGAAGGTTTTTCATTGGATTGAGGAGCATCTGTCAATCGACGGACTGCCTCCTGCAATGCTGATCGTAGGTGAGACGGAACTTCGTTGGTTGACGACTGAGGATGGGAACGGAGTCGCATGGAAATTTCCAAACTGAAGCTTGAACTCTATGATCTTGCCGCGATCATCCTGCCCGGCTTCTTTCTGATGGCCGAGTGTACCGTCTTGTTCGTAGGCTGGCAACGAACACTTACCTATGCTCGGGACATACACGGCGCAGAGCTTACTCTGCTCCTGTTGTGTTCGTTTGCGCTCGGCAACCTTGTCCAAGAAGCTGGAGACCGTCTGATCAAGCAGCTGGTCGGTAAGCGTTTCTTCAAACAAGCCAGAGATCGCTTTTGGACTTCCACCTTGAAGAAAGACGTTTGTGACAAGATAGGGCGGCTGGGAGGACCGGTGAATCCCTCCGTCGATGCGGCATTCGATTTCTGTTTGACTTGCCTGGACGGCAGCTTTGCAAAACGCGACGTCTTCCTCGCAATTTCTGATTTCAGCCGGTCCATGTTTGTACTGTCGGTTTTGCTAGTCGTGCCCTCGATTCGGACTGTAGTGTTTGCGTACGGCACGGCACGAAGATGCGTGGTGGGGTTTGAAGCCGCAGTGCTGATCGGGGTTTGCGCTTCTCTCAGCTGGAGCCGAATGGTGCGATTTCGCGAACTTAGTGAATCACCCGTCTTTCACTCGTTCCTCGCGCAAGGCCGTAAGGCAGAAGAGGCGAAGGCGAAAGAGGGGGACGACAGTTAGTTGGCTAGCTTCTCGACAGGGGAAGGTGCAGGAGGAGGAACTCGACTCCTGCCGCGCGAACCGGCGAGCGAAGGCCGGCGGCGGGATGAGGGTTGCAGGGAGAAACCCAAGCGGTTTCTCCCTGCTGCGCGACGTGAGCGGAAACGTTGAGAGGTCTCCTGCCGTTTCGGCTGGGAGGAATGCAGGGAAAGGAACGGCCCCGCTCTGGATTTACATCGGGGCGGAGCCCCTTAGCGCACGGTCTGTTAACCGCTCGTTATCGCGAAGCGGATGGTTC
>DASRLI010000064.1:0-2496 GCA_035648535.1 Occallatibacter sp.
CTCAATACCCTGTCCCTTGCGAGCCATCTCAGTCCTCCTCCTTGTGAATGTCGTCTTGGTAAACAACATCCTAAGGAATCGACCGGGTGGCTCGCTTCGCTCGCCACTCAGCAGCTTCTACAGAACTTTACGGACTTAATCCGAACATTTGGGGCCTGTGACGCACCCTTCAGACGAACATTTATAGCTTTCAAATGAACCACTTGAGCGACCATTCCGAGACGCTTTGACCGGCTCAATGTTTTCCGTACATCTCCATCACATCCTTGCGCAGTTCCAACCTGCTCGACTCCCGCGTATAGAACATATGCCCGCCCGGATACTCGCGCACCGCTACCCGCGTCGGGTCCCCCATCACAGGCATCTGGTCCACCGTAAGAATCGATCCCATGAACGGGCACGACAGATCGTTCCACCCATGCACAATCAGAACCCGCAGCTTCGGGTCCGCAGCCACAGCCTGCCGCAACTGCGGCACCGAACCCTGGCGCAAATCTTCTCCACGATCCCACAGCCGGTTCACTTCGTACGACAGCGCGTTGTATCGCTCATCGACTTTCCAGCCAACAGTGCGCGTAACAAAGTCCACCATCGCCGTAGTCAACGGAGCCACAATGCTCGCCAGTATCGGATCGTTCGCCCGCTGCTCCGGCGCAAACGGAAACGGATCGAACGACGTAACGTTAGAGTCATAGATCGACCCCAGCTTACCCTCTTCGCGATGAACCTCGCGTAAGTAGGCCTCCGTATCCAATCGTCCTCCGGAGAACTTCACGAACGCCGGATCGAGTCCAGTCAACTCCGTCACCTTCGCAATCATCTTCTGCGTCGCATCCGCATCGGCGCGCCCCTTCAACAAAGTCGTCGCGTACTCGCCCTGCGTATACGCAATCACGTCCGCCATCGCCTGCGGCGTAAGCTTCTTCTCACGCTCAAGATGTGCTGCGGTAATAGGCGCCAACGTCATAATCCACGGTATCGGCGACAGATCCCCGTTATTCTCGATCGTTGGATTCAGATACGGCGACACCAGCACCACGCCGTTCATCGCCACGCCCAGTTGCGACTGCAGATAGTAAGTAATGCGCGGCCCGCGAAATCCTCCGTAGCTCTCGCCCACCAAATACTTTCGCGAGCCAAGCCGGTCGTTCTTCACCAGCCAGTCGTAGATCACCCGTGAAAGATATTCAATGTCGGGACCGGTGCTGTAGAAAAGTTTCTTCGCCTGATCTTCAGGAACCGTAGCCCGGCTGAACCCCGTCCCCACCGGATCGATAAAAACCAGATCCGTAAAATCCAACCAGGTCCCCGGATTATCCGTCAGCACCGGCGCATCGGATGGACTGTCGCCTTCATTGCCGGCCTTCAAATGCTTCGGACCGATTGCGCCAAAATTCAGATACACGCTAGAAGCGCCAGGCCCGCCATTCAGCGCAAACGTGACAGGCCGATTCTCGCCCTCCATCGTGTACGCAGTCACCACCACATCGCCAGCTGCCTTTCCATCTTTGTCGCGCGTAGAAATTGCACCCACGGTCACGGTGTACTTCAACGTCTTCCCGTCGATCTGCATCGACTGCTGCGCATGCGCTTCTGCTGGAAAAGGAGGCAGTGCCGTCTTGTCAGCCGCCGGAGTTTTATCCGCCGCAGCCTTCTCCGCCGGCTTGTCCGCTTGTGCCGCAACGCGCACCCCCGGAATCGCAAAACAAAGTACCCCGCAAGCAACAACTCCGACACGCAATCCAACCCGTAAAACCCTAAAAATGTTCATTCAATAAAGATACAATCCCCGCGCAGACTAGCATCATTCCAGCCGCGTGATTTACCCTCAAATTCGGCATGAAACTCAAGTTCTCACTACTCGTTCCTGCTCTTTCCCTGGTTTACCTGACCTCCGCCCCTTTTGCTGCGCTCGGCCAGCAGTCAGCGCCGCCCACACCCCCACCGGCGCAGGACCTGCCCGACGCCCCAACGGCTAACGTCCCAGTCACCATACCTCCCAACGGCCCCACCGTGGTCATGGACACTTCAATTGGTCGCATAACCTGCCAGTTTTTCCAGAAGCAGGCGCCCATGGCCGTCGCCAACTTCATCGCATTGGCTCAGGGCAGCAAGGACTGGACCGACCCCAACACCAAGAAGGTGCAGCACCACAAGCCGCTCTACAACGGAACCACCTTCCACCGCGTCATTCCCGAGTTCATGATTCAGGGCGGCGACCCTGTCGGCACAGGCATGGGCGACCCAGGCTATGCCTTCGATGACGAGATCGATCCCAACCTGAACTTTGACCGGCCAGGCCGGCTAGCCATGGCCAACTCCGGCCCCAATACCAACGGTAGCCAGTTCTTTATTACAGAGCAGGCTTACGACACGCTCAATGGTCACTACACTCTCTTCGGCCAGTGCGACGACGCCAGCGTTGAAGTTGTCAAAGCCATCGCCCGAGTTCCGCGCGACAGTGATGACAAGCCGAACACGCCGATAATCCTGCAG
>DASRLI010000065.1:0-30499 GCA_035648535.1 Occallatibacter sp.
GGCGCGGGAACTGGGACTGGATTCGGAAGCGCTGAAGAGCGAGCATGGTGTTGCAGTTCTGACGGGAACCCGCGTGGCCGAGGGGGCAGAGCCCGTGGCGCAGGCATATGCGGGGCATCAGTTTGGGCATTTCGTGCCTCAACTGGGCGACGGGGTCTAAACGCGGCTTGCGCCGCGTTCACGATTTCTCGAAGATTTCCTGAATCGGTTTGTGTCGGGGTTGAAACCCCGACCTACCAGTCCGTAGGCTCCGGTTCGAGGGTGGTTGAGATTCGTGATTTCCCAGGTCTCAAAATCGAGACCTGGGGCACCCGGCGGCGCCTCGAAATGATTCGGCGGCATGCCGGGTGACCGGTATGCCGCCGCTTGCATTCTTTCAAATTGTGCCGGGCATTTGGCGCCCGGCTCCCCAGCCTTCTATCGCAGTACTGCTGTCCAATTCAGTTCCACAGGCCCCCTCAATGAGGCCTCCTGTAATAGTGGTTGGGCGCACCCGGCGTGGGAGCGTCGCTTTCGACCGGCGCTCCACTGGTATGCGCCTGGGTCAATGCGGTGGTGAGGGTGATGCCGCTGCCGGAGACCTGTGCATCGGCCGCGTGCGCAAGAGTGAGCGGCGCAGCGACGGTGATTGTGGCGCCGCCTCTGCTGAATGCGACGGAGTCGACAACCGCCGTCTCATGGTTTGCACCACTGTCAATGGTGATCGTCTGGCCAGCGCTAAAGCCTGTCACGCTGAAGACGCGAATCACGGTCGCGCCCACGTTGGCTGCGGCGGCCGCCGTGGTGGCGCCCGACGTGCCAACCGTCGCGATGACGGCGGACTCGCGGCTTGCGGCTGTATCAATCGTGATCGTCTGGCCGGCGGCAAAGTCTGCCACGTTGGGGACTTTGATATTGGTTGCGCCGGCGGCCGAACCGGCCGGCAGGGTGGTGGCGGGTTGAGTCAGGAAGTCGGTGCAGTTGCTGTCCGTATCGATGCCGTCAGGAAAGCGGCCCGCGCTCATATTGGACGTGGGGGCAGCCGAAGCGAACGGCCCGAAACCACTCACCAGGCCGGGCGCAGTCACGCGGCACCCGCTCTGCTCCAATCCGGAGGTGGCTTGATAACCCTCGCCGGCCCATGGGTCGACGAGGCCGCCGTAATTGAGGCTGTCGACAGCCAGTCCAGCGGCATCCCGCAACACCATGTTGCCGGCGTTGATGGAGATGGTGCGGTCCCCGAAGGTGAGTGCGTTGGTGAAGAGGGCGGGGCCCCCGAACCACTGGTTGGGTACGGGCATCCCCTGGTAGCCCGCTGTTGTGACCGTGGCGTCACGCACAACCGCGTTGATCGCGTGGCCGTTGGCCAGTGGGCTGTCGAGCTTAATGCCGGTGCCGAGCGCCTGGACGGGCTCGTTGCTCGAGTGGGCGAAAGCCGCCGCCGGCTCGAAGCTGATCCCCGTTCCTCGATCGGCGAAGGGAAGGTTGGCAGCATGGTTGAACTGTAACGGGGCGGCCAGATCAAGGCCCGTGCCCGGAACGACCACACCCTCTGAGTTGCCATGTGCCTTGGAGAGGGCCGGTGTAAAGTCCATGCTGGTGCCGGTTGGACCCCCGGTGCTGACGGTCGTGATGGTAACTGTTTCCCTGTTTGCAGGGGTTCCAACAGTCAGCTTGTCGCCCACTGCGAAACCAGTCACGCTGCGGACTTTGATATTGGTCGCGCCGGCGCTCGCATCAGCTGAGAGGTTTGTGCGGCTCGACTGCGTGCCGACATGCGTTACCGTGACAGTCTCGATCCCGTGGCTGACGCTGTCGATGTCCACCCTGATCTTGTCACCGACCGAGATGTCGGCGACCGAAGTCACCTTGATGTTGGTCGCGCCGGCAGCCGCGTCCGCCCCCAGAAAGGCTTGAGTCCCCCTCTTGCCGACCGCGGTTACCGTGGCCACCTCGTACTGCTCCTGAGCCTTTGCAACGGTGGGGTAGGTTGCGCCATAGCCGATGGCGATCTTCTCGCCAACCACGATGCCGGATGCGTTCGTGACGGGCACGTTGGTCGAGCCGACGGGGATTGTGATTACCGGACCATCGGGGACGGGTTGCCACACCGTCGTATTGTTGCTGGCCGCCGTCCCGACGCTTACGATCTTGCGCGTCTCCACGCTGGAGCCGGTGTCGATGCTGATCGTATCGCCAGCTGCCATGCCGGTCGTGCTCCTGACGTTGATGGTGGCATCGCCCGCGCGCGCAGGGACCGCCAGCCCGGAGTTGGAGAGACCGAGCAGGTAGAAGCCGCCAGCCGCGAGCTTTGTCCCCGCCGGGATTTTCACTGCCGAGAAAATTGCCTGTTGCGTCGGGTGCTCAGTCAGCGCCCAGTTGGAGATGTCGACACTACTGCTGCCTGCGTTGTAGAGCTCGATGAACGAATCCGTCGAGTTGGCGGGAGGACCGGAGCTGATGCGGAATTCGTTGATCTTGATCGGACTGACGTTCCGCACCTTCTCGGCCACTGTCTCAGATTGCTTCGCGCTCGTCGGATTGGTCCACGAGGCGTTGGCGACAAGATCGCCGTTGAAAGCCGCCGGCCCCGAAGTGACCTTGAAGCTCGCGCTCACACTCGCACCCGGCGCAACCGGGTCGGCGAAAGTCCTCGACGTCTTGGTTGTGCCCGAAACGACAGATGTCCATTGCTTGCCGGGCACGGAAACGCTCAACTCGACGCCATTCGCGGGCACACCCGTAGTATTGGTGAACGTCACGGTAGTGTCCTGCGAGCCGCCCGGCGAGAACGTCTGCAGTCCTGGCGGAGTGGCGCTCGCCGACGTCGGCGCCAGGCTCAGGCGCGCCACGCCGTAGTTGGCTGCCACTACATTGGCCTGCACCAGTTGGTCGGTAGCGTCTGTCGGAAAGGTGCCTGCGCCCGTCATCGCGCCTTCATAAAATGTGCCCTGCGACTGGTTGCTGTTGTCGCCGCCGTTCCCCAGCAGGATGGCCCCTTGCTTGCGCATCGGGTCATAAGTGGAGTTGATGCGCGGTCCGTCGAACATCACCGACAGTGCGCCCTGCTGCGCGTCGCCGCCAAGGGTTGTCCAGTGATGGGGTTCGCCCTTCGCCATCGCGGTTACGAAGCGCCAGGTAACAGTGGGGAGGTTTGCACAGTATTTGGATCCATCGGCGTTGGCGCAACCGGCAAGATTATTTTCCTGGTCGGTCTCAATCCACGGCCCCGGGAGAATGCCGTGAAACCACGGGCCCGCGTTGTTGCCAAAGTAGGTGGTTTCCATCGTGCCGTTGTCGTCGTCGCGGCTGTCGATCTCGGCGTTGCCGTAGTCGAAGCAGCATCCGTTGTTGAAGTGCAGGCCGTTAATCACCCAGTACTGTCCTTCCGCCTGATCGTCGACCGCGGTGCCCTTCGCGTCGTTGTGGCGAAGGCCCATGCCCGGCTCGATGAAGACGCCATAGGCCTTGTGGCCCATGATCGTAATCGGCGCCATGTCGGCAATCGGGAGGTTGTTAAACCCACCCATGGCCGGGCCGCTGAATCCGCCGCGGGGCGCCTGGGTCAGGTCGTTGTTCTTGGGGGATTGGTCGTAGATAGTGGTGATCCAGCAGTACGTGTTCGCGCAGAAATCATCCTGTGCGGCCGCATTGGCGTATCCGCCCGCATCCGACGCGCCGGGCTGCACGACGCCGATGTCCAGCGTCTTGCCGTCCGACTGGCGCAGCACCTGGTAGAGCGGGCCGTTGTACGATGCGTACAGCGCGCGCGTGGTGCTGTGGGCGGCCACGCAGGCGTCGCCGCCGGCCGCGTAGATGTCACAAGGGCCTTTCGGCCTCGCCAGAGGAGCATTGGGTCCCGCCCCAGCCTGTGCCGCCATCGTCAACGAAGCGCCAATCGTCGTGAGCGCCAGTGCGAGCATAAGTGCAAGATTGATTCTCGTTTTCATGTTCATCCTACTTGCCTTTCCGGGTTTATTTCGGCATCTGGAATTCTCACGGTTCCGGGTACGTAATGCAAGTAAATCAAAGCTTTCCGGCACGGTTCAGTATAGTCACAATGAAGCCCACCCGCGGGAACAATTCCCCAAAGTGAAAGACATAATGTTTGAGCGGCTTTTGCAGTTTACTCAACGGCTGAGCTGGGAATTAAATCTGGCTTCAGCAATGTCTCGCTACGTCACATTTGTGTTTCCGACCGGTAACGATAAGTCCAAGTCCTTTGGAATATGTCGTGTCCGTGGGCATAAGCCCTGCTCAAACGTTCTGTTTTATGCAGAATCGATCCCTGGGACGGGCCATCCTTTCGTGGAACACGCCGCCGCTGGCAGATTCACCCGACTGGACTCCGGTTTGGGGCTACGTAGTGGACGCACAGATTCAGTTTGCAGAATACCGCGGTGTCCATCGGTGCCTCGTTCCTGTCGCCAACCGTTGCGAACGACGCGCAGCCTTCGCTGTCTCCAGGTTGCGCGCTGAATTCGGGGCCACGATTGGCGCATTTAGCAATCTGCACGTTTGCTTCTTTTGTTCAGCCTCTGGTTCTCTCCGGTTTCGCCGATCTGGCTGGTCTCAGCTCGATCGGCGGCCTTCTCAACAGGCAGGACGCTTCTGGGGAGGCCTGCCTGTTGGAGAAGTTCACTCGCTCGTTCAGTCTTCCAAACCTGGGACGAGCGCCATTCTCAAAAATTGCGAAATATCTTGTAACGATTCCCGGCAGAGCTGCACTACTTCTCGTACCGAATTCAATGAAGAGAACCGCCGATGTCACAAAAGGTGCAACTCAACTTCTACTCGATGGTCGGGTGCTGCCGGCTCTCACACTCCGATCAAAGATCTTCCCCTGGAACCAGGCGGCATCCACTTCTCGAAGCGGCCTCCGCCTGGTCCCCTCAAACAGTGGAGCGCAAAAACAAGATGAACGCAGTGCTCTCCAACAAAGGCTCTAAGGAGTCGCAATCAGTTCTGCGGGCAACCTCTCGATGGGTCAAGGATCCTACCGTGCGCCTCTTGGGTCGATGGGGCATTCCTGCTGGCGCTCGCACCGCCAATCGATTGCTCTGGAGCCTTTGGCTTTCTTTGCCGTTTGCGCTTTGGATCAGCAGCGACTGGATTGGAATGATTGTCCTTTGGCAGGCACTGTCGGCCTCGGCCCGGCTGCTGCAGAACTCGACCAACATTGCTCACTCCGCGGGCCCCGCAGGTAGTGTGCCACTCAACGTGATCCAGGGAGGTTATCGTGAACACTGATCAACCACAGAACGCCACCGAAGGCGCAAGAACTTCGCGAGAATTCTCCATGAATCTCCGGTACCTGGGACACTCGAGGATCGAGGTGCGTGGAGTATTCACCGGTGAGATCTATCGCTTCTCCACAGAAGTGCCCGTTCTTCCGGTGGATCTAAGCGACGCAAAAGCTTTGCTGGCCTGCAATCTGTTCACAATCGCCTGATGAACTGCGCGCCTCTCCATAGCGATTGCCTTCGCGGCTCCGATCAGCACAGAGCCTCTCTTGCTTCCGCTGGTCTGCGTGGAATTCATTCGTCTGTACGATATGCGATGTTATACTCGTATCCTCGCGGCAGGGCGGAGTCTTTATTGCAATTCCAAACATTCGATGCATGTTATGTTGCGAATCTCTGCGCTGGAGATCGGGTGACACAGGAGCATTTTGTTGGGTACTTTACCGAGTTACTCCGGATTAAGCTTCGCTCGCGCCTCCAGTCGTTGCACGTGATCGAGGACGTGTGCCAGGAGACCTTCGCACGGGTCTTCACTGTTTTGCGCAAAGATGGCGGTCTGCGTCAGCCCGAACGGCTTGGTGCGTTCGTGAACACCGTCTGTAATCATGTGCTCTTTGAGCAATACCGCTCCTCCAGCCGCAACGACCCGCTTCCGGAACTGCCTGCCACTGGCGTAGACGCGCTGGAAATCGTCGCTGCCCGGCAGATCAAGAGAAAGGTCCGGGAGATTCTGCTGGAATTGCCTCCGCGCGATCGCCTTTTGCTAAAGGCCATCTTCCTCGATGAACGCGATCGTGACGAAGTCTGCCGTGAGTTTGGCGTGGACCGGGAGTACTTACGCGTGTTGCTACACCGGGCAAAGCAGGAATTCAAAATGGAATATGTCAAACGGATTGGAAAGCTCGTTCATCTCGGAGCGGAGGGTTAGGCAAGCATGGTGTTCGGCAGCTCAAGACGACGATTGAATGGGTTGGTTGGCACTGAGGATTGAGTCTATGAATCACAGTGAAGCAGTAAAAGGAATGGCTGCAGAGCGATATCTTCTGGATGAGCTTACGCCCGATGATCGCGACGCGTTCGAAGAGCATATGTTCGATTGTCCGGAGTGTGCTCTCGACGTTCGTTCCGGCGTCGCATTTGTTGACGAGGCTAAAGCCCAATTACCGGGGCTCGACGCGGGTGCCGCGGCGGTCCATGAAGCCGTGAAATCTGCACAAAAACGAAACCGCTGGCTCTCATGGTGGCGGCCGATCTTCGCGACCCCCGTCTTCGCTGCTTTGCTGATTGTTTTCGGGTACCAGAACCTGATCACCTTTCCGGCGCTTCGCACGGCGGCAATCCAGCCGCGCATTGTTCCCACCGCTCCGCTTTACGGAGCAACAAGGGGCAGCACACATACCACTCTTACTGCCGATCGGATGCATGGTATCGCTTTGCCGGTTGATCTTCCTGTCGAACCGGGAATGGGCAGCTTCGTATCCTATTCCTTCGATTTGTATGATCCTGACGGAAGGTTGGCGTGGACAGGCAACGTCGAGTCTCCTCCGCAGGCATCGACCGGCGACCTGCAGCTCTCTGTGGTGATTCCCGGCGGGATGCTGAAAAGCGGAACGTATTCCTTGGCAGTCTCCGGAGTTGGAGCTCAGGGGAACCGAAGTGCGATTGAACGATACGTCTTCGACGTTGTTCTGTCGAAATGACAGATCGAAATTGGCGGATCGTCGAAGCGCCAGCCTGCAATCGTTAGAAAGAATGATCTCGATGCACACGAAGAATTCTTCACAAAATCGCCTGCAATCCTATAAAATTCCCGCCAGAACGTAAATGAAAGCGAGTACTCCTATGTTGGAAGCAGTGAACGGCAGAACGCATTCATACAATGCGGAAGCAACCATTCTAAGTGGAAATTTGCGACTTCCTCTCGTTCGGGAGATAACGCGCCGGGCGCACGTATCGTTGCCCCAGGAGGGCGGATACATCTCCATGCGTGAAGAGGATTACCGACTCGAGGGCATCCTCTCATTCCGGTCAGCCTATACCCAGGTTGCGGGCAACCGCAGCACCAAGCCAGGACAGGGCTGGACCACTTTGACTACCACGGCGATCGAAGGCCTGAACGTGCTGGACGTGCTAACAGCCGATCGCATCGTGGGACAAACCATCACTGAGCACCCACTCGAGGGTTACGTTCCCTCGATTAACTTCCTGGGGACTCGCTTTGAAAATCTGCGCATCGCGGGCCATCCGGTGGCACTTGAGCTCGACCTGAATATTCTTGGCCCAAAACCTGCGAAGGATGCGCCCTATGCTCAGGACTCAGCCGTTGTTTCACGGATCAAGAGCCAGTACACTCGCACTCTGGAAAGCGACGGGCTTCCGGTCGAGTTGCGCGAACGTTACAATCGGCTTATCTCCACTCTTGGGAGTCCGGAGGCGGTCGAATGTTCCCTTGTCAATCGTGCGACTGGCGACTACCCGGGTCGCTCCTTTGGTCACGTGGTCGACATACCGGACTTCGGCAAGATAGTGCTTGGCAAGCTGACCATCACCCAAGAGGACTTCAAGCCAGGGACTGGAACTCCCCGGAAAACAACAATTCGGCTCACGATGGTCGATCTTCAACTGGGTTGTGCGGCAGATGGCAGCGTACCTATCGGCAGTGGTTCAACCAACGGAGGGACAATGCCATAGCGCCAGCGGCGCTGCCAGTTGCCAGCCATTCATCATCGACGTCAAATCAAGTTGAATCTGGTATCCACGAGTCGCGCGGCTTCGGTCGTGAATTCAAGAGGCTGCGCGCCATACTCCTGTTTGCGCTAATCCTGCAGTTTCTCCTTCCAATCAAGGACACGTTGCCCGGCAGAGCCCAGGCCGAGTACAACCATGCCTGGCGTCTCTTTCAGCAAGGCTATCTGGCCAAGTGCCAACGCGAAGCGGAACTCGCATACAAACAGTTTCAAATCTCGGATCCGCAGTGGGCTGCGAAATTCCAATTACTGGAAGCCGAGTCGATGCTTTACCGGGGCATGTACAACGATGCCCTGAGTGTCCTTGGCACATATCGCGCCTCCGGCAGCCAAGAAGGTTTGCTCCAGAAGCTGGCGATCGAAGTCTTTGCCCTCATACACCAGGAGCAACTGCCACTCGCGAGTCAGAAGCTTGCGCAGGCTGAGGCCATTTGCGGGACCGCGGACTTCAAGGCATGTGGTGAAGTGCTTTCGGCACAAGCAATCCTCGAACTAAAATACGGCCAGTTTGGTGAGGCCCGGCAGTCATTTCTCAAAGTACTGTCGTCTGCCGACAGCCATGGGGACTTCTGGCTGCGGGCAAACACGACTCTGAATCTTGGCTACATAGCGCTGCAGGTCGATCACTATGACGAGGCCGTCGATTGGTCGAGATCGGCATATCAGAATGCCACGGCGTTGAGGTACGAAAACATTGCACAAGGCGCAGCGGGCAATCTCGGATGGGCCTATTACCAGCTGGGGGACGAGGAACGGGCGTTGGAGCAATTTTTGCAAGCGGAGAAGACCGCGGAGCGGCTTGGGAATATCCGGTACGAACTCAAGTGGCTCAGTACTGCCGGTTACGTCTATCGGGATACGCTCGATTTGGCACGCGCAACGGATTCTTATCGTCAGGCTCTTTATCTTGCGCGGCAGATCGACAGCAAAGAAGACATAGTTAACGCGCTCGAGGACCTGGCGCAGCTTTCCGTGCTGAACGGAAGGCTGGAAGATGCAAGTGCATACATAGGCCAGGTCACTCCCATGGAGAGGGCAGGAGGAAGTCGACTAAGCGCAAACCTGCTGCTAACCGAAGGCATGCTTGCAGCCGCCCGGCGCCAGGACTCGAAAGCGGAATCGGACTTTCGTACGATCCAGGCTGACTCTGCCAGCCCCATAACCATTCGCTTGAGCGCTGGATACGAGTTAGCCAAGTTATCTGAATTGCGGGGCAACTCCAAGGCTGCCGAAGAGATATATAAATCCACATTGACCACCTACGAGTCGGCACGCTCAACACTCAAGAATGAAGAAACGAAGCTCTCCTTCGGCGCTAATGCCACGCGAATCTACGACAGCTATATTCACCTGCTGATGGAGCAGGGGAGAACTGAAACTGCTCTCGCAACGGCCGACCAGAGTCGCGCTCGAACTCTCGAGCAAGGACTGGAGGTTGCCACCGGCGCTAGCTTTTCGGGCACCGCCGCTCTGAACCCAGGGCAAATTGCTCGGCAGGCAAATGCGAATCTCCTCTTCTATTGGCTCGGAGAAAAGCAGTCCTACCTCTGGGCGATCACGCCGGCAGGAATTGCAGCGTTCACTCTGCCGGCCCGGCAACAGATTGCCGCGAGCGTTGAAAGCTATCGCAAAGCGATCCTCGATCTGCGGGATCCCCTGGAAACTCGCAATGTAGACGGTCAGTCACTGTATAAGTTGCTTGTGGCTCCCGCAGCCAGACTCATCCGCCCGGCGGCGCCGGTCATCATCCTTGCCGATGGCGAACTTAGTCAATTGAACTTCGAGACTCTGCTCGCGCCCGGGCCCGCCCCGGATTCGCAAGAGGGTTCCCGCAGCGGCTCCCAGGTCCATTACTTGATCGACGACATGACCCTGGTATCGGCGCCCTCTCTCGCCATGCTCGCTGCTCAAAAGCCCATTCGTGATCGCGGGCCAAGCTTGCTTTTGCTTGGAAATCCTGTCTCACCCAACGATAACTTTCCGAGTCTTCCGCTTTTTGGCTTTGAAATGACCAGGATCGAAAGCCATTTCGGCAAGGAACAGATGTCTGTCTTCGGCGGGCAACAAGCTACGCCCGCAACGTACCTATCCTCGAATCCATCCCGCTACTCCTATATTCATTTTGTCTCCCACGCCATCGCCAGTCGGACCGACCCACTGGATTCAGCCATCGTCCTTTCAAAATCCACCACGGATGAGAACTCTTTCAAACTTTATGCCCGCGACATCATCAAGCAACCCATCGATGCCAGGCTTGTGACCATCTCAGCCTGCTACGGCAGCGGCATGCGTTCCTACGCAGGAGAAGGTTTAGTAGGTCTGTCCTGGGCGTTTCTTCGGGCAGGCGCGCAGCGAGTCATTGGCGCTTTGTGGGAAGTGAGCGACGCTTCGACGCCGGGCTTGATGGACACGCTCTATCAGAGCCTTGAAGAAGGAAATTCACCTGCTGCCTCGTTGCGCAAAGCCAAACTCGCCTTGCTTCATTCGCAAAGCAGATTCAGTCTGCCGTTCTACTGGGCCACCTTCCAGATGTTCGAAAGAAGGTAAGCGCTCCTTCCACCGGCCCGGCTCAGTTCCAGTTTGGCGTTCCTGGACCAACAGAATTGCAGGGTTCCCCAAAGACAGAGCGGATGCTTGAAACCTTTGCTGCCGAGCCTGAACCCGTACATGTATGACATCGAAATCAGCAAATGCATTTGGGGCTGGATTTAGCTATCAATCTGAATGATGAGCAGCTCGGCCAACTCTTAGAAATCAACTTATCGATGCGCGGGAACGCTCATTGATGCATCGCCACGTCAAACACCAGATCGATCAAGGTCGCGCCTGCCCGACATCATTAAGAGCGGGGGCAGGCACCTGGTCGTCTGCCGGGGACGACGGCAACTGCCGATATTCGAAACGGTAAGAATGTACTTGTTCGCCGGAGTCGAAGCGGGTGTTCCAGTTCATCTGATAGTCCAGCGCGCCGGAGTCGTCGGGAAACTTTTCGTTCGCAGGGTAAGGATACTTGCTCATTGCATGGAACGGCAATTGCGATACCGTAAACGGCGATGCGTCCCACCAGTCCATATCTTTCACGAACCCGTTGGCGTAAAAGAAGTAGTCACGCTTCCAATGTTCCTGCTGCCGGGGCAGATGCGTCACGTCAAACTCCGCAGCAATCTCTTCGCCGGTTCCGAAAATGGCGAAGCGATCGTCGATGCCCTTTACCAGAGCGGTCACGTCGCCGAAGCGCGTATAGTTGCCTCTCTGATGTTGAAAGGGTCCGGTCAGGCTCACGCGATCGTAATCGTAGTCCAGATCTCCTGGGCTTGCGCCTTCAATCTGGGTCGGGTACCCGCGGAAATGAAGCGTGGCTAAAGCGAGCGGAACTTCCTCTGTGTGCTCCTCTGCCGCGCCATTATTGTCGATCAGTACCTGATCCCAGTAGATTTCCAGATTGGTGACGAGCCGAATACGCCGAGCGCGCGCAGGCAGTTTGCCAGTCAGGTCTACCACGATTGTTCGCTCCAGGCCGGCAGGAAAGCCCACATCGTCCGCGATGCGCTGCCATGAACCATCAGCCAACTGCGCTTCGACGTACGGCGAGATCGGTTTCACGCCAGCCTGCCATGCGGCATATAGCGAGGTCGCGCTGAAATAGTTCACATAGCCGGTCATCAGCAGGCGCAGCGGAGCGTTCGGTTTGATTTCGCCCAGATCGAGTGTGAGCATATGTGTGTTGGCAAAACCATCGTACGCGAGCGGTGTGAAACCACTGGCAAACTTGTGGTCGCGCCTGCTCAACTGATCCAGCGCATCGTGGCCCTCACCGTCCCAGGCGCCCACGGGCAACCGGGCTCCCGCTGTTGCCACGACGCGCCCCGTGGCAAACGGTGGATCGTCGAGGAAGCGCTCATCCGGATTGACTTCGACATTCTCGGGATGATCGACCGCAATCAGTCTTAACTGGTCGATGTAGTTGACTTCCTCCATTGGCTCCATGAAACGCAGGCTGAGCCTGCCATTCACGGGCGCAATCCTCGCCCCGTCAACCTTGATCCACTCGCCGGGATTGGGGATATTGCGCCGCGTCGGCGTGAACCAGTGTCCCACAACCGCCGCGCCGATCACATCGGTCACAAGCTGGTACTTGTGCCCGTCCCAGGCGAACAGCACAGGGCATGAACTTCCACGGCGGTCGGCCTCTTTCATCTCAATCGCCAGGGTGCGGGGCAGATCGATTTCGTCTTGCAACACGCCAGTTGGCCAAAGTATGCGCAGAAGATCGATGCCCTCCGCATCGCCAAGGCCAACGAGAATCTGGGGCGGAGCCTGAGTCTGGAAACCTGAGGCTCCCGCCAGTTCCCACTTTTGCCACTGCCCGCCTGCGAAGACCTCTACTTTCACGCCCAGCGCTGTCTTGTTATCGGCGAGACCGGCCAAGTCCAGGCGGACAAAATGATTCTTGTTCCCGCCTACGTTGCGAAGCAACACCGGGGGCGCATTCAACTGCGTCACGATCAAATCAGGGGCGCCATCACCCTCCACATCGGCTGCAATAAGTCCGCGTGGAGCATTCAATGCAATGCTGTCCAAACCCAGCGCATGGCTGACGTCCTCAAAACTTCCGTCGCCTTTGTTGCGAAGCACCCGCACCCTGGGACCGGCCTTGGTTTCGACAATCGCGGCCAAGTCGATCCACCCGTCGTTGTCGATATCGACAGGTGTCACGCCCCATCCTTTCAGCGCGCCCTCCAATGGCAACTCCACGCGCTCAAATCTCCGGCAATTGGGGTTGGAGCACGCGACATTGCGCCACAAGGTGAGCCCAGGAGCATCCACGTGGGTAACAGCGATGTCCATCCAGCCGTCCTTGTTGAAATCCAATACAGCGATTCCTCTAGTCGCCGGCAGCTTCTTGTCTTCAAAAAGCGGCTGCGCCGGATACTTCCCTTCCCGCGGATTTACATAGATGAGCGGTGCAGCGCCGTCGCCGGTCACAGCCAGGTCAACCGCACGGTCGTTATTGAAATCAGTCAGAATCGCCGCCGCTGTGGTCCCGCTTCCGCCCAGCCCTGTTGGGTCGGTCCACTCTGTAAATGTCTTGTTCCCGTTGTTGCGCCACAACACATTCGGCGCGCCGCCGGGCCTCAACGGCTCTCCTGTCAAAAGCAAGTCCAGGTCGCCGTCGTGATCGTAGTCAACGAACGTAATTCCGGAAGGCCGATTGCGCGGCGCCAGACCAGCGGCTGCTGTCACATCCTCAAACTTTCCCTTGCCCAGATTGTGGAAGAGGAGCACAGCATCGTCCAGGGCCACAGCCAGATCGTTCAGTCCGTCGCCATCATAGTCGCCCACCGTGCAAGCTACCGCGCGGCCCTGCGCCTTCAGGCCCGCTCCAGCGGTATCGAGATCGATGAACTTCCCGTTCCCCTCGTTATGAAGCACTCGAATTGCTTGAGCACCGGTTTGCATCAGAACCAGGTCCATGTGGCCTTCGCCGGTCACATCCATCATGCAGGCTCCGCCGGTAGTGGTGAACGCAGGCGTGCCGGACTTCGATTTCGAGGGTTGGAGAAGCAGCGATTGAGCCACGAGCCGCACAGGAATCATGCCCTTCTTGGATTTCTCCAACTCCTGCGCTGGCGTCACTGTCGAGTAGTGCCCCTGCTCTCCGTAAGACAATCCGATCGGCGCTCCAATCTTGGTGCTGGTCAGGTGTTGGAAGCGCTGAAAATGTATCTTGGCCTCCGCCGTCTGTCCAGAGCGCTGCAGCGTCCGCGCTGTCGCAAACTCCGCTGATGCGTGCAGCGGTTCGATCTCCAGCGCCTTCCGTAGAATCTGAATGGCCTTATCGTACTGCTTCATCTCCTGGTAGCAGACACCTTCGAAATAATAGGAATCCGCATCTCTCGGATCGAACTTCACTGCCTGCTGAAAGCTGGCAAGAGCCGGCTCCAGTTCGTTGCCCGAGCGCTGGGCAAGCCCCAGGTTGTACCACGCCTGCGCGTTGCTCGGATCAAGCGCAATCGCCTGCTGAAGAGCATTCTTGGCGTGGTCCAGCCTTTGGAGTGTGAGCAGCGCAATGCCTTCATTGATTGCTGCCTGCGCCAGCTTTGGGTCCTTCTTAAGCGCATCGGCAAAACTATCCGCCGCTCTTTCGGTGAACTGCTGGCCCATCTGTGCGACACCGCGATTATTGAGCCTGACCGCTTCAGCATGAAGATCCGCCTGCGCACGCGCCGTAGTTGCGACTGTCATCAAAAGAACAAGGGCAACTCGCCCACCCATTCGCATAAGTCCCTTTCCCTGCGGCGACGGATCACATCAACCCAAAAAGCCTGAGTAACCGTTCATTATATGAGAACGATCAATTGAATCGCATCCTAAAGCGGATAGGCCCTTCGATCAATTGCCGACCCGAAACCCAGGATACTGCTTGCTTTCACGTCCATTTCGACCCTTGGACACAATAGCTTCATTTTGGCGTTCTTGGGCGGGATGGGCAGAGCGGCCAACTTCAGGGATTCTGGATCACCCTCTCAATGGCGCCAACGCACCAAATCAACCCTGGAGTCAGGAGAGTAATTATTCGTCAATCTGGTGATGAAGATTCTTCATCCTCTAAGAGAGAGGGCTCTTCTGAGATGACTGAGCTTCAGCGCAGTTTCTGAGTCTTGCTTCATTTGCTGGAGACCCGTCTGAAGGAAGGTAACCAATACTCCGATAAGTAACCCCACCTACTGGTTGTTCCGGTCGGTAGCGTGGTGCAATTCCCAAACGCCGATCTTTCCTTTCATAATGTCTTTTCGCTCTTCGATGGCAAGCGATTCGACCTCGGCCTTTACGAAGCTGGTTCCACCAAAGAAGTAATATTCTCCCGCGAGGGTGTAGCGTACATCTTCTGTAACATTCATCCGGAGATGAGCGCTGTCGTCCTTGCTCTCTCCACACCTCTCTATGTGCTCGCAGATGGCAACGGCGCATTCCATCTTCGCGAGGTCTCTTCTGGAGACTATGAATTGCATATGTGGATGGAGGGAGTACCTGAATCGGTCCTCGAAAAGTTCACTCGCCGTGTCCATTTGGCGCCCGATTCGGGCGATCTTGGCAAGCTTGCCATCCCCCCGATTACGCAACGTCCCGCAAGCCATCCAAACAAATTCGGCCAACCTTACGATCAGGATGCAAGGCCAGTTTATTGAAATCCAGCTGAATTCCAAGAGGCGAGTAGACTAAATTTGCTCCGGCCCGCGGAACGCAATGGTGGCGAGTCTGTTCTTTGTGCATCTCCTGACGATATTTCCTCGGGCTCCAGAGCATAGGGGAGGACACGCCTTCGCGGTTCAATCCCCCTTGGCCACTTCCAACTCCTTCATGCCTTCTTAAAATCAATGGCTCAAGCTAGATTCTCGAACGTCCTCTCTTCGTTCCCGAGGGGCCGACGGCAGCCTCAGCGGGATCCAACCCGGCGGGAATTATAGATTCGCCCAGGAGCCGCCTATCACGCACTGGACGAGGAGAAGGAAAGTTGGTCGCTCCAGTTATTCGCGAGATTTTTAAGGATGTGCGAAGAGCGTCCTCGTCGGAAAAGGCTGCGCGGGGGAAGACGCGTGACCTCTATCACAAACCTCAATCAAGAGTCGGGCTACCATGCTTGCAAAGCTGGCGCGACATTATACGGGATCGTTACAAGACGAACGACTGGTAAGTAAGTACTTACATATTTCCTATGTCAACTGACGCCAACATACGCAGCCGAACCTCAGGTGAAGGAAATATCTGCCAATATAGTGAGCCGTTAGTTGTACTATGTTGTTACGTACTCAACTCCAGTCTGCTTCGCGGTTCAAAGTATAAAGAATGCCCGGTCTGGCATCGAATAATGTCGTTGGAGTGACATCACTTCCACTTCATTCAGAACAGTCGGGTAAGGAATTCTCTTCGCACTTGCCAGCAAAGTCTACTTTGGGATCGTTCTTTCACGGGAGTGGGTACTACTGTGACTAAGAAGCGTCTAGATTCGTGGAAGGCCATTGCCGAGTTCCTAGGCCGGAGCCTGCGGACCGTGCAACGGTGGCATGACTGCAATGGGTTGCCTGTGCATCACTTTGGCGGGCACAAGGGTTCTGTTTTCGCTTACGAGGAAGAGATCGATCGCTGGCTTGCGGGCCTTGCCGAAGGACCCGGAGCGGCGCACGTGCGATTAGGCGAAACGCTTGAGTCTGGAAAGCGAAGTTCGATCGAGCTGACCATGGCTGCTGATGGCATGTGGGAAACGCGTTCGGAGAGAAACATCCAGACCATTGCGGACCTCTATCGCAAGGCCATCGACAAGGATTCATGTAACGCTGCAGCCTTTACTGGCCTTGCCAATGCCATGGTTTTCTGCACCCTGAACGACCTTATGGACGGAGCCATGGCGTATCCCAGCGCCGTGGAGGCATTGAGGCGGATGCCGCAATTGGATTCCGAGTACTTTGACGCCAAATGTCCCGCTGCCTGGATCGATATGCTCTACAACCGCAACTGGCGCCAGGCGCGAGCCGGTTTCGAAGAAGTTATACGCAAGCGGCCCTCCTCGTTCGCCCTAGCCGGCATGGCAACGATGCACATTGCCGAAGGCAGGAATCTTCAGGCCCTGCAATACGCTTGGGAGGCTTGGAGGCTCAATCCGCTGGTTTGCTCACTGGGCGGTCTTCTGTGCTGGATTGTGTACCTGGACGGGGACTTTCGACAGGTCCTGGATCTAGCTGCACAAATGAGAGCCGGGGGTGGAGATGGGGGCATCGTTACTGCGGCAGAGGCGCTTGTTTTGGTCCAGAATGGCCACGTTGATTCGAATATCGGTCGCCTGGAGAAGGCTGTGTTTGACTTTCCGCAGAATTACACATTGCAGGGAATTCTGGGCTACGCGTACGCAATCTCCGGTGAGAAGAATAACGCCCGGAAGAAGCATGCACAGCTGGCAAATTGCTGTGAAACAAACAGAAAGAGCAATGGGTACGCACTTGCAATCGTAAGCATGGGACTGGGCAACCGCCAGGAAGCAATTACGTGGCTCGAAACGGCCTACGCCGAAGGTACGTTGTGGAGTCTCGGATTTCGATCCGATCCGATCCTCAAGCCTCTCATGGGCGACCCACGTTTCGAGCGGCTTGTAAGCAGAATTGGGGTCACAACCCAGTACCGGACCGAGACAAATCTCGAATGGCAGGCATCTCCTTCCTTGAAGGAAGATGCTCTGCTTGTAGAGAATCGATGAGCTCTTCAGCGAGGAGCTTCTGTTTTGCCGTGTATACGGGACTGACGCACCAGTTCGCCAAATGCGGCGATCTTCTTAATAACCTCTTATTCACAGGAGAAACAAGTCTGGCAAGGTGGCGGCGCGCTGGCAAGTGAGAGCATGTGCTCCCACACATTGGTGGGCGCAATCCAATGCACCTTCGGATCGTGCAGAATGCCAATTTCCTCAGTGATAATGAATCCGTGACGCGAATTGGCAGGTTTCCACACTTCTTGACGCTACCCAAGAGAAAAGCGGCGGCTTACTCTCAGTTATAAGAAACACATCCGCATTCAGTATCACTCTGAGCCAGTATTCTCACGGCACTAGGAGCATTGATGCTGAACGGATTAGAAAAACATGATTTAAGGGTATCTGAACCTGGCTCCAGGACTGCTTGCTTTTTGTTATCCCAGACACGTTTTTCAAGGGAATGTCGAAGATACGGTTCTGTTTGGCGCCGACTTGCTAAGTCAGCATGGCGAAGCCTTGCGCAAGACAGTCTTCAGGAGATCCGTGCATGCAGCCAACCGAAAGAGCCCGGAAGTTGACCACTGAGGCGTTTGCAGGGTGCCAAGGCGAGAAACGAGACAGCCAGTGAGCCCGCAAGTTCAGGAAAGCAGAATGGGCTCCGATGCATGCCTCATCCCGGCTGCCATGGATGGGTCAGCGGAGCGCAGGTGGTATGCCGTCTTCACGCTTCCGCAAAACGAGAAGTCTGCCGTAAAGCAACTTGCGTTGCGAGAGGTTGAGTCATTTCTCCCGACTTACGAAACGGTCAGAGTTTGGAAGAACCGGCAGCGCGTTCGCACTGTACTTCCTTTGTTCCCATCGTACCTGTTCGTACATATTGACTGCCGTCAGCGCAGCAGGGTCCTGCAATCTCCCGGGGTCATCAATATTGTCGGCAACGCCCGGGAACAGGTGCCGGTTCCGGATGCAGAGATCGAAATGCTGCGCTCCGGCGTTCGGGGTCGGAACATGGAGCCGTACCGAGAGCTTGTGGTAGGCAAGAAGGTCCGCATCAAGAGCGGCTCGATGCAGGGCCTGCAGGGTATTTTGGTTCGAAAAGGCAACGGGCTGCGATTCGTTCTCGCCCTCGAGATGATTAACCAATTTGCCGCAATCGAAGTTGGCGCCGAAGATCTGGAATATGTAGCGGAGCAAAGCTAGCGCGCCCCGACAAAAACATCCAGACCAGCAGTACACGTGCCATTCTGCGGCGCTACCTGCACGCCGCCATCCTTGAGGCAATCGCTCCGGATAGCCTGCGAACCGCATGACGGTGCCGACGATCGTGGCAGCGTGTAACACGCTGATGTTGCCAAGCGGCCTTTGTAGACACAAGACCAAATCCATTCCAACTGTGCTCCGTGAGTCCCCGCCAACGGGCACTATCAAAGATCAACAGCCCATTGAGAGCGAACGTAGCGGCTTGCTGTCAATGTCCCGGCCTTGACGCGCAAGGAGCGAAGATGCCATTACAAGCCAAGAGCTCGACCCAAAAAGAAAAAATCGTTACCGCTGCATCGCAGCTGTTTGCGCGCCAGGGATATCACGGGACCAGCACACGCGAAATCGCCCGCCTCGCCGACGTGAACGAAAACACCATCTTCCGCCATTTCGCGCGCAAGGATGACCTGTTCTGGTCCGCCCTGCGCACGCGCAGTTCGGTGATGAAGTTTCGCCGGGACTTGCTAGAGGGTATGGCAGAAGCCGAACCTCCGGAAATCATCTTGCCGAAGATCATCGAGTTTATTGTCGATATTCTCAACTATTCGCCGGAGCTGCTTCGCTTGATCGCGGTGGCGCTGCTTGAAATGCAATGGAAGGCCGATGTTTTTTGCGACGAGTGTCTCTCACCGGCTTTCTCTGCGATCAGCAAATACTTGACTTTGAATGTTCAAAACGGGAGGGTCCGCAGTCTGGATCCGACCATGGTCACAGCGGCATTGACGACTATGGTGCTGGTACATCCGTGGCTCTCCAGGCATTCTTCGTCTGAAAAGACCGTCTATACCGATTCCCGAGCAGCAGCGCGCGCCTACACAACGTTTTGGCTCGATGTCCTGGCACCGAGGCCTGCAATATATGAGCGGCAGTCCGGTTCAGAGGCTGGTAGGTCAGTACGCTGAACCATCAAGCTCCGGCACCGGCTGGCCGGCGCGGCCATTGATAAGCAATACTCACGGGATCCTTTCCGGCACCCTCCATTTTGAAATGAAGAACTGCTTTCGCCTTATGATCAAGAGAATTTCTATCTCGCTCTTTCTCTCCGGCGCGCTTTGCGCGGGCCAATCTGTATTGACCACGCCGTCCGTCGGAGCCCCGCCAGATCCAACAAACGCACAAGCGGCGGCGCCCGGCACTGGGCAAGCTCCCCTTCAGGGGCCGGACCAGTTCTCCGACGATCGCCATCCTGGTGCAAGAGCCCCATTGACGCGAAATCTTCGCGATGCTGAGGAACTCACCGCAGTGCCCAGCCCGACGCATATCACCGGGCCGGTCACAGCACGGTCAGAATTTGAACAATATGCAGAGGATGCGACGGGGCGCCGGCTTCCGGTGTATGGCCGACAGCTCTTCGACCAGGTCCCAACGACGTTCGCGCCGGTCGAGAATGTGCCTGTTCCGGCCGACTATGTAATCGGACCGGGAGATCAACTGCTGATCCGTGTATGGGGAAAGATCGAACTCGATTCTCGCGTAACCGTGGACAGAAATGGACAGATCAATCTGCCCAGAGTTGGGACCCTAACCGTGGCAGGCTTGCGCTATGAGCAAGTCGAAGGGTATCTGCATTCGGCCATCAACGCTCTCTTCAAGGACTTTGAACTGAATGTTGCTTTGGGCCAGCTTCGCTCCATCCAGATATTTGTCCTGGGCAACGCCCGGCAGCCAGGCGCCTACACCGTCAGTTCGCTAAGCACCTTGGTGGATGCACTCTTCGCCTCTGGAGGTCCATCAGCGACCGGCACAATGCGCCATATCCAGCTGCGGCGCGAGGGACGGACATCAGCCGAATTCGATATTTACGATCTGATCGAAAAGGGCGACAAGTCGCACGATATCCGACTGCTGCCGGGCGATGTGATCTTTATCCCTCACATTGGACCCCAGATGGCCATCACCGGCGATGTGAACCAACCCGGCATCTACGAGCTCAAAGGGGAATCCACAGTTGAAGCAGCTCTTGAGAACGCGGGAGGAATCACCACTCTGGCTGACATCGAGCGGGCGGTGCTGGAACGAATTGAAAACCATAGCAGCCGGCAGGTTGACGAATTCGCGCTCGACGCGCCGGGTAAAGCCCGGTTAGTCAGAGACGGAGACGTGCTGCGCATCTTTCCACTTTCGCCGAAGTTTGCGAATGCCGTGACCTTGCGAGGCAATATTTCCGAGCCCGGCCTTTATCCCTGGAAGAACGGAATGCGTGTGACGGACTTGATCCCTTCTCGCGCCGATCTAATTACGCGTAACTATTGGAACGAGCAGAATCACCTGGTTCGGCCAGAACCGACTCATCCCTTCGCCGTCCAGCTCACGGATGCATCTGGAAGTCAGCGCTTGGATACAAATGGCAACCTTCGCATGGATCCGTCGGGGAATCCAGGCACTGAAGTACCTGGGCGTCAGAGGCCGGAAGTATTCGGAGACGCGGGCATGAATTCACCTGATAACCAGAACATGGACCCATTTGGAAGCCGGCGTACAGATCAGCCCGGAAGCGATGCCTCAAGGGTAATTGCCACTATTGGCCGAAACAGTGCGGAGATCAACTGGGAATATGCATTGATCGAACGTCTCGACGAGCGCGATCTGAGCTCGCACCTGATCCCATTCAACCTGGGCAACGCACTCGACAATCACGACGCTGCGGACAACCAGTCATTGAAGCCGGGAGACGTGGTCACCATCTTCTCGCGCGCGGACCTTGAACTGCCGATGGAAAAGCACGCTTCTTTTGTCAGGGTGGGTGGAGAGGTGAACGCGCCGGGCGTTTACCGAGTGAATCCCGGCGACACGTTGAGAGAGGTTGTTGAGAAGGCCGGGGGCCTTACACACCACTCTTACCTCTACGCTTCAATATTCAGCCGCGCTTCCACGCGAGTGGCCCAGGAAGCGGAACTTCGGCAGTCCTCGGAGCAGATGCAGAGGGAGCTGATCACCAAGTATGCGAACGCCACACCGCAGGCCGGTCAATCCGCAACGGATCAGCAGGCACAACTCGGCATGCAACAAGCCGTATTAGCCAGGCTTACCTCTATCAGGCCCACAGGCCGTGTGGTTCTGGACATGAAACCCGAAGCAGCAACCGCTGAGGACATTCCGGAGTTCCCGCTTGAAGACGGAGATGCTTTCTACATCCCGCCACGGTTGAGCACGGTCCAGGTAGCGGGCGCGGTTTACAACGCCAACGCCTTCCGCTACCAATCCGGAGGAAGGCTGATCAAATATCTGAACGCGGCCGGCGGTGCCACTCGTGATGCCGATGAAAAGCGCATCTTTGTGATTCGGGCAGATGGAACAGTCGTCAGCCGCCAGTCTCGCAACATGCACTCTCATGGAAGTTATGAAAACCTGAAGTTGTTGCCGGGAGACGCCATTGTTGTTCTGGAGAAGCTCAGAGTCTCATCCAAGATGAGCGAATTCCTGCAGACGACTCAGTTCATGTCTCAGTTAGCCCTGACCGCAGCCGCACTCAGCGTGGTCAAGTAAAGGCACTCCTTATGACCGTGCAGACCTTGCCAACCGAACACGCGGAAGCGGCAACCTGTGGTGTTCATCATCCACAGGTGCTTCCCTATGAACACGACGCCTCCCTGATCGAAGTGCTCACACAGCTTGCTTATCGAAAATGGTTGATTGCCAAAGTGACATGTACCGCCATGTTGATCGGCCTGGTTCTTTGCTTTGCATTGCCTGTGCGCTACACAGCAACCACCAAAATCATGCCGCCACAGCAAACGCAGTCGACGGCCTCGATGTTGATGACGCAACTGGCGGGCTCTGGCGCAGGTTCGTTGGCCGCGATCGCGGGGGGCGGTCTGGGCTTGAAGAATCCGAACGACCTCTATGTTGGCATGTTGACGTCACGGCCTGTAGCCGACGCGATCATTCAAAAGTACGGCCTGGCAAACGTGTACCATTCCAAGAACATGACGCAAGCCCGGAAGAAACTCGCGGACTATACTGAGGTGACGTCTGAAAAGAACGGGTTCATCGCCGTTTCGGTTACTGACACGGATAAGAAACGCGCGGCGGAGATGGCCAACGCATACGCTGACCAGCTTCGTGTCCTTACCAAGACTCTCGCAGTGACAGAAGCCTCCCAGCGGCGGCTTTTCTACGAAGAGCAGTTGAAGCAGGCCAAGGATGCGCTGGTCGCAGCCGAACTTGCCTTCCAACAGGTTCAACAGCAGAAGGGCCTGGTCCAGTTGGACGCGCAGGCCAAGGCGATCATCGAAGGCATTGCCGCCCTTCGCGCGCAGGTCGCAGCAAAACAGGTAGAGGTACAGGCGTTGCGGTCCTATTCGACGGAGCAAAACCCCGACGTGCAATTGGCAGAGAAAGAGCTGACCTCTCTACAGGCCGAGGAAAGCCGCCTGGAACAGACCAATCACTCGCCGGGAATCGCCGGGCTTGGGCTTGGGAATGTTCCTGCCGCAGGGCTGGAATATCTTCGTGCTGCACACGAACTGGCCTACCGGCAGGCCCTGTTCGATATGCTGATGAAGCAATACGACGCTGCCAGACTGGACGAGGCAAAAGATGCAGCCATTATTCAGGTAGTGGAGTCCGCCATCGAGCCCGACCGGAAATCTTCGCCGAGTCGGGCCCTGATTGTTATGCTTTTCGCGTTTGTGGGCTTTTTCAGTGGATGCATTCTGGCCTTGCTTGAGTGGTGGAGAAATATCGTGCAATCCGATCCGATTGCCGCCAAACAGTTTGAAGAACTCAGCTACGCGCTTATGGGCCGAAAGATCTCAAGCTCCTGACCCCATGAGCCAGCTTCAGGTTCTCCGTACCTGGTCGGAGCTTAGACAATCGCAAAAACTTTGGTAATCGAGATCGAACAGCCATCGACCGCAACTCGAAGCGCAATTCCCTCACTGCGCGCCAACTTCGCCTGGACATTAGCGGGCAATGTCCTGTACGGCGCTTGCCAATGGGGCATGCTGTCGGTCCTTGCCAAGCTAGGAAGTCCATCGATTGTCGGCCAGTTCACTCTTGGACTGGCCGTTGCCGCGCCGGTGTTCATGTTTACCAACCTGCAGCTTCGCGCCGTGCAGGCAACGGATGTGAACGTGGAGCACGGATTTGCGAACTACTTCACGTTGCGGCTGCTGGCAACGTTGCTCGGGCTGGTGGCAATCATTGCCCTGTTGCCATTCGCCGGGGCCTCGTCCGCTGTACGTGTTGTAATACTCCTGGTTTCGGTTTCTAAATGCATCGAGTGCATGAGCGACGTGACAGCCGGCCTCCTGCAGCGAGAAGAACAGTTGAGGCGAGTCGCCATCAGCTTGATTTTGCGCGGCGTCGCTTCAACCCTGGCCTTTTCCGTCACCTTTGCTTACTTTCGCAATTTGGCGCTCTCGGTTGCTGCCATGAGTGGAGTTTGGCTGGCGGTGCTGCTCCTCTACGACGTGCCGAATGTCAAGGCATTGATCAGTCGCCATGATCCATTCTTAAGCTTTGACCCCCGCGAACTCCGGCGACTGACGATGCTGGGCCTTCCGCTGGGATGGGTCGCCACTTTCGCATCGCTGAACGTGAATATCCCCCGCTACTTCCTCCAGCACTACCTGGGACTGGCGGACCAGGGCATCTACGCATCCCTTGCGTACCTGGTCGTCGCCATCAACCTGGTAGTGGCCGCGCTGAGCGTTTCGGTCACCACGCGCCTCGCCCGCCTGTTTGCGGATGGCGACCACAGGCAGTTTGTGCGCCTGCTGACAAAGCTGTCCATGCTCGGCGCTCTGATCGCGACGGTTGGAGTGCCCTTGACGTTCCTCGTGGGCCGTCAGCTGCTCACCTTGCTTTACCGCCGCGAGTATGCGGATCATGTCGGTCTGTTGGCGCTCTTCGTGGGAATCGCCGGCGTTGGCACAATTGGAACGTTTCTCTTCTGTGGTCTGACGGCCGCGCGCACCTTTCGGCCCCAGGTTCCGGCCTTCTTCGCAGTCATGCTCATCGGCGTGGTGGCGTCGGCGCTGCTGGTTCCGCGATATGGCTTGTTCGGCGCGGGGATTGCATTGCTCCTCTCTGCGATGACTCAAATACTCGGCGGCGTGTGGGTTTTACATGAGGTTCTTACAGTGGAGCAGCGCTAGCAATGACCGCGAGAGAAGCTCAACAAACCTGAGAAAGCATCGCGCATGAACTTCGTTCCAATTAGTACTGCGGCAAAACCAAGGACCGGTGAGGCCTCACCTCATGATCCATAATTCCGTCATATCAGACAGGTATCTAGATCCATTTAGGTCGCTCCTCGCAGTAGCGTCTCTCCCGGTAATTGCGTTTACCTGTCTCGCCGCTCATGCTTGCGCCCCGTCAACAACTATTGCCGAGGTGTTCATTGTCTTGGTCCTCCTGCTGGGCCAAATTGTTTTAGTTACCTGCCTCGAATCGAGAAACACTTTCTTGTTTTCCGTAATGCAAGTCAGCCTCTTAGCAAAGGTTGCGTCCGCATGGCTGCAGGTAGGCATGGCCCGCTGGGGTGTATCGGACCAATTAATGTACTTCTATGACGGAAGCCAACTGGCCGCAACTTCAAATACGTTCTTTGGTGTTTTCGACTTAGAGAATATGTGGGGCACGCAGTTAATCGTTAGTGTTACTGCGTGCCTCTTTAAGCTGATAGGTCCATCATTCATTGCCGCAATGATCGTGTTCTCAATAATCTCATTCTGGGGGCAGTATTTATACTATTTGACCTTCCGGATAATGTTTCCACGAGCAAACCTCAGATTCGCTGCCCTCGGTCTCTTCATGTGGCCCTCGATGATCTTCTGGCCGTCTGAGCTTGGCAAGGATGCACTGATGCTCTTCTTGCTTGGTCTAAGCTCCTATTGCATGGCCAAACTAACCTGGCGCAAGACGCCGACTATGTTCATTCTTCTGGCCGTTGGGGTGCTTGGATCCTTCCTCATCAGGCCCCACATCGCAACTCTCCTGATCATTAGCATTGTGGCTTCACTCTGCTTGAAACGACCGATTGCGGGGACGTCAAGCGCCTATCGAAAAGTCATTACCATAACACTGCTGTCTTTTTTCTCGATACTTATGGTCTATCTATGTGCCCAGTTCTTGCAATTGAGCAATATTGTTGAAGCCAGGGCCCACATGGAGGCATCTGTGCAATCGAATCAACTCGACGGATCTGGATTCGATCCTGGGAAAAATCTAGCGTCTAGAATCTTTCTTGCGCCTCTTTTGCTGGTTCGGCCATTCCCCTGGGAAATAAATGGGATTGCGGCTGCTCTCACATCTGCAGAAGGAATTCTTCTTTTAGCATTAGTCTTCTATCAGCGCAAGAGATTAGGAATTGTTCTGAAGACAGCGAAGGTGAGCGGCTTCTTGGTGTTTATGCTATGGTTTGTCTCGCTTAACGTACTCTTATTGGGTATTGGAAGCAGCAATTTTGGGTTACTCGCGCGACAACGCGTTATGGTTTTGCCAATGATCATTATGATGCTTTCAGCATGTACTTATGGGAAAGGTATATTTCCTTGGGGCCGAAATATAGCTACATCGACGAACTGATGTTTCGATACCTTAGGTTAAGCATGCAGCAGTAGCTGCTTAATTGGAGATTGTTGAATGAGTAGCTTGCATCGAGTTGCACTTGTATATTTAGGACGAAGAGGCGGCATTGCACGTTACACTCTGGAGCTGGCACATGCGCTTCAGTCGGAGTGCCAATTATCGTGTCACTTTTCCGCGCATAACGTTCTGCGTGAGGAAATAGATCGTCTTGACTGTCCGATATATTTCTATCCGACATATACGGGTTTGCGTTCATTTGTTACAAGTACGGTGGCGATGAGTGAGCCGCGTCGAATTGCTCGATCACTTAAGAATGAGAGTGCCGACTTTATCTTAGATACAGGAAGCGGTCCATGGGGAGATCTTTTGTGCCGCATGACAGGACGAGTCCCATGGGTTCGTATCGTGCATGATGCTGTGCTTCATCAGGGCAGATGGAAAATGCTATTCGCGATACAACGCGCCTTGTTTCCTGTGCGCTGTAATGCGCTAATTGGAGTATCGGAGTTTACTGCAGCAGCGCTTCGTTTACAGTACCCCGCGATGCCCGTGATCGCGAGTCGGCACGGAATAATTTGCAATTCGACAACGCCGGATATAGAAGGCATTGTCGCCCGTCGCAAACATTTCATTTTTTTCGGTCGGATTGAACCATATAAAGGTATATCAGTCCTTCTGGACGCATTTGAATTGGCTAGCGCGTCCGATTCGGAGCTTCGGCTGACGATATGCGGTAGTGGAGTCGTCTCAATGCAGCAACGGAGAAAGATCGAGCGATTGGGTATCGAACTTCGCAATGAGTGGCTTTCAGAAGATGAGATCGACATGATATTTGCAAAAGTGGGAGTCGTCGTATTGCCGTATTTGACTGCAACTCAGTCGGGTGTTGCAGCGATTGCAATGGCAAAGGCGCTGCCCATTATTGCAACTAATGTAGGAGCCTTGCCGGAGCAGGTGCTTGATGGCATTAATGGATTGGTGGTTTCTGTTGCTGATGTAATTGCATTACGGGACGCAATGGTGAAAATTGCTTCACAGGAGACTATCGCTCGCGATTTTGCCGTCGGCTCGTTAAAGCTGGGTCAAACAAGTTATGGATGGAAGGCTATCGCTACGAACATGATTAATGATTTAGTGAATGGCATTTATGCATCCTCACTCGCAGTGTAAGTAAGTATTCGCAGTAGATTTGACATCATTGGTAATGGGTACGCCTTCGACTGCAAGTGTAATGACATGATTAATTTGGGAGAATAATTGAGTGGTTTGCGAAAGGTATACTAAACGATGCCTCGACTCTTGATTGCCACAACAGTTGGATCTACGGTTCAGGCTTTTTTATTACCGTTTGCACGTCACTATCGCGAGAAGGGTTGGCAAGTGGATGCACTAGCATCAGGATTGTCGAGCTGTGAGGAATGTGTGTCCACCTTTGATCGTGTTTGGGATATTCAATGGTCGCGAAACCCCGCAAATCTTTCCGGCGCTCTGTCGGGGTTGCGGCGAGTTAGAGAGATTGTCACCGATGGAGACTATGATGTAGTCCATGTGCATACTCCTGTCGCCGCTTTCATCGTGCGGGCAGCTCTTCGCAAGCGAGGCCCACGCCCGAAGGTGGTGTACACAGCCCACGGATTCCACTTCCATCCATCTGGTTCTGTATGGAAGAACAGAATATTCATTGCGCTTGAAAAGCTAGCGGGGAAGTGGACAGACGCATTGGTAACGATTAACGACGAGGACTACGAAGCGGCGAAGAGACTTCAGATTGTCCCCCTTGACCGGTTATCCTTTATGCCTGGAATTGGAATCGACGTCAATCATTATTCAAAGGAAGCAATCAGCGACCGGCAGCTTAGCCAATTACGTCAAGACCTAAACCTTAAAGATTCAGGTTGCATCTTCTTGCAAGTGGCGGAGTTCATACCTCGTAAGCGGCATTGTGATCTCTTACGCGCATTCAGCCAATTGAAGTGCCCAGCTGCATTACTCCTGGCAGGCCCTGGTCCATTACAAACGGATATGCAAAAACTCGCAGAGAGGCTTGGAATCGCAAGTAGGGTTAGATTCTTGGGCCTACGAAAAGACATTGCGGCACTAATTCGGCTTGCTAATGTTGTCGTATTACCGTCCCAGCAGGAAGGACTACCGCGCTCCGTAATGGAAGCTATGGCTATGGGGAAACCGGTAATTGGGTCAGATATTCGCGGTGTGCGCGATTTGTTGAAGGATGGCCGTGGCGTGTTGTTTCCTGTTGGTAATGTCGGCGCTTTGACTGCGGCAATGACGAGTTTGGCAGAAGACCCGAAAGCATGCAGAGATTTCGGAAGCGCGGGTCTGAAAGCGATTCAGAACTACGACATCAAATTGATTCTCTCTCATCATGATGAGCTATATCAAGGGCTTCTGATATGTCCGACAACGCTCGAATAGGAAACTGAAAGTGCCTTATCAAAGTGACGATCCAAAGCACCCGCCTGAAGAGACCTCCTGTCTATATAGACGGCAGAGTGGATGGCGGTTCGTGATCAAGAGCATATTCGACCGCGGCGTTGCGCTCTGCGGACTAATCGTTCTGTCGCCTGTATTCATAGCCGTAAGCGTATGGGTCAGGTTGTCAATAGGACGTCCGATCCTTTTCCGCCAGCAACGGCCCGGGCGGTTTGCAAAGCCCTTCATCCTACTCAAATTTCGTACCATGTCGGAGCGATGCGATGCGAGCGGCAACCTGTTGCCGGATGCGGAGCGACTGACTCGTGTCGGACGCTTGCTGCGTTCTACAAGCCTCGACGAGCTACCGCAGATATGGAACGTGCTTCGTGGGGATATCAGCATGGTAGGTCCAAGACCACTTTTGATGGAGTATCTGCCCCGCTACTCACCGGAGCAGGGGCGGCGTCATGAGGTGATGCCGGGGATTACTGGCTGGGCCCAGGTCAACGGCCGCAACGCGCTGAACTGGGAAGAGAAATTTACCATGGACGCGTGGTACGTCGATCACTGGTCGTTATGGCTGGATTCGAAGATCTTGAGCATGACAGTCTTGCGCGTGCTTAGACGTGACGGAATTTCGAATCAAGATCATGCAACGATGCCGGAGTTCATGGGTACTGAAGTAGTGGCGCCACTCGATCCAGGCGATAACGTCGCCTCAATCACTCGAGCCCCCTTGGAACATTACGGGCAGCCTCGCAATTGACCTCAATACAACGTGCTCCGGCGCAATGCCAAGCCCATCCCGCCTTTCCGGCACCATCCTTGGCGGAGAGAGTTAAGCTGGCTCGCGCTGCGGTTGCACAGGTAGCCGGTTCCGAATTGATGTCTTTTATCCGCTTCACGCTACCTTTGAATAGGCTGTTGAGATAATCACCGATGATGAAGGATCTTTCTGCTTCATTGGAGACAACTTGGCTCATCAGCATTTTGCGTAGGATGCTCAATTGCTCGCCTGGAAGCGAACAACGCCTGTATACCCGACGGCATTGGACGTCGCCCCCCGAGCCTGCTCGCAGGATGTATGTTGGTCCCGGCGCAGTTGCGTCTAACGACTCCAGCACAGCCGAGCACGTGCAGAGCCCCCAACTGGAGGTTAAGACTCTTTGGCTGACCATGCTGAACAAGCTAGGCCGGAACGGCATGAGCCGGCAGAATCAAATGACAATGCCTCAACGAATCTCCACACTTGATACGAACCGACAAAATGAATAACCTCTTGCTAATCTGGGGCGCTGGGGGGCATGGAAGGGTTGTTCTTGACATCGCCCGCGATACTAAACGCTTCGAGCGGATCGCATTTCTGGATGACGACTGCGCTGAGACCCGCCTCACATTCAGCGATTGCGCCTTGATTGGCGGACCTGAGCAGCTGCAGCATTTCCGTGAGAGCAGTTTCATTGTCGCAGTGGGCCAGAACTATAACCGCGCACGATGTTTCAACTTGGCGATCGAAGAGGGTCTCGCACCAGAAACGCTAGTGCACTCGACGTCCGTTATCGCTGCATCAGCAAAGATTGGACGTGGAACTGTGATTATGCCTGGCGTGATCGTCAATGCCGGCGCAACGATCGGGGAAAACTGCATCCTCAATACCGGAGCAATTGTGGAGCACGACTGCCGAATTGCCGATCATGTCCATCTCTCACCTCGCGTTGTATTGGGAGGGGCCGTAACTGTGATGGCCTTCGCTCATATAGGCATCGGAGCCGCATTGCTTCCAGGCGTCAAGGCTGGTGAAGGATGCATGGTGGGAGCCGGTGCTGTTGTCGTCAAAGACGTGCCGACGGGCTGCACCGTGGCTGGTGTCCCTGCCAAGATCCTTTCGCGCGCGTAGCCGGAGCAAAAATATGAAACGCATTCTCCTTTCACTACCTCACATGGGCGGGACCGAGCAACGTTACGTCAATGAGGCGTTCGAGTCGAACTGGTTGTCTACGGTTGGCCCTAACCTTTCAACCTTCGAGAGTGCGTTTGAAAACCTCATTGGCCTGCCT
>DASRLI010000066.1:0-5267 GCA_035648535.1 Occallatibacter sp.
TCGCCATTCCCTGTGGATTTAAGGGCAAAAACGCCTGCAGCCGCTCGATGGCGTAAGTGAATACCAAACCCGCAGCCGTGAACCCCAGCATCGCAAAGGCGTACTCGCGCCAGTTCATCTCCGTGTCAGCATTCACCGCGCATAGCCTGTAAATTAGCCGCTCGAACGGGCGCAGCACCGGGTCCAGCCAGGTACGCTCCCCTTCCAGCACGCGCGCAAGGTAGATGCCCACCGGACGCACAGTCGCCAGCAGGACCATGCAGAAGATAGCAAACTGCAGCCAGCCATTGGCACTCATGTCAGAATTTCTCCGGGAAGAGCATGCAAACGATGAGGTGAACCAGCAAGACAAGGGCAAGAAAGAGAGCGACCGCTGTAAACAGATCCATGGAGCTACCTCAACTTATGGCACGCCTTGACGTAAAGAAACGCCAGAGCGAAGAAAACGAGCGTGAAGAACAACATCGTCAAATCCTGCATAGCAAATCTCACAGTTCCGGCCGGAACGCATCCGGCCAGGTACAAGATTGATTCTGGGTTGTGTCAGGTATAAGTATCGAAAGGATTTCCTAAATATTCCGTAAGGGTGGCGAATTCCCCGCTATCCCTGGGATCGGGATGCGCGCCCGGAGCCGAAAAGCAATTGAACCGAAGACCTACTCTTTGTTCCCGCTCCACCCCTCGGGCACAAACCGGTAGCCAACCCACGGCTCAGTCTGGATGTACTGTTTTCCCGTCTCGCCTTCGAGCTTCTTGCGCAGCTGTCCCACAAACACGCGCAGATACTCGGGCTGGTGGGCCGATTGCGCTCCCCACACCGTGGTCAGCAACGCGCGGTGAGTCATCACCTTGCCGGAATTGCGAGCAAGATGCACCAGCAAATCGAATTCCTTCGGAGTCAGGTGGATTTGCTTGCCCTGCACCGTTATGCTGTGAGCGTTCGAGTCAATCACAAAGTCGCCCGCCTCAATGGCCGATGTGGTGCGCTCCGGAGCGCGGCGCAAATGTGCCCGAACCCGCGCCAGCAGCTCTTGAATCCCGAACGGCTTGGTCACGTAGTCGTCGGCGCCGGCATCCAGCGCCTCCACCTTCGAGCGCTCGTGTTCCCGAACCGATAGAACCAGTACCGGCGTCGACCCTTGAGACCTGATGGCGCGGCAAACCTCCACCCCGCTCATCCCCGGCATCATCAGGTCGGTGATAACCAGGTCCGGCGGCCAGTCCTTGAAGGTCCGCAACCCCTCCTCGGGATCGTTGGCGGTGCGCACGTCGTACCCCTGCGCTGAAAGCGCGGCGCGCAGCACCCGCGTAATCTGCGTTTCGTCGTCGATTACCAGAATTCTGCCAGGCATTAGAGTTCTTCTTTCATCGGAAGCTTACATCATCGGGAGCGAAGGGTATCATTTCTCTGATGAAGTTGATGGAAGGACTCTCCGATTCGCGGGGGATCATTCATTGGATTATGGCCACCGCGATGGCCGCGCTTACGACCCTGGCACTAGTTTCATTGGGCGCCAACTCGACCACTGCGGGCATAGTGTTTCTTGCCCTAGTAGTCTGGTCGGCCACTCAGGCCGGGCTCACTCTCTCGTTATACATCGCGGCTCTTTGCGCGGTCTTCCTGGATTTCTTCTTCCTGCTTCCCTTCCACACATTTCAACTCGCCGGCGCTCAACAATGGGTTGACATGTTCACCTTCGTCGCCTGTTGCCTGGTCGTCAGCCGGGTGGCGGAGAAGGCTCGACGCCAGACCCACCAGGCCGAGCAGCGGCGAAAAGATGTCGAGCGGCTCTACGAACTGAGCCAGGAACTCATGCTTTATGAAGACGCCGAGGGTCTCAACCGCGACCTGCCCCGTCTCATCGATCGCATCTTCTCCCTCGATGGCGTTGTCCTCTACGTCTGCGACCGCGACCGGTTCTATGCCTCAACCTCCGAACTGCCCATGAGCATTCAAGCCAGCCTCCGAGCTCTCACGCAGGGTCCCGGCACCACGCTTGCAATTCCCGGCGACCTCACCGCCAGGCCCTTGATGCTGGGCATGCGCCCGGTCGGTGCAATCGCCTGGAGGCAAGCCGAGCTTTCCCACGAGGTTGCCACTGCGGTCAGCGCCCAGGTAGCCATCGTAATTGCGCGCTCCATCGCCATTGAGGCCTCGGCACGTTCTGAAGCCGCCCGCGAGGGCGAGCGCCTCCGCACCGCGCTCACTGACTCGCTCACCCACGAACTGCGCACCCCGCTCACCTCGATCCGCGCGGCTTCCACCACGCTGCTTCAGTCCGGCGGTCTCGACGAAGCCGGCCGGCAAGACATGGTCGCCATCATTGACGAAGAGGCCGCGCGCCTCGATTCGCTCATCGGCGAAGCCATCGAAATGGCTGAGATCGATGCCAATGTGGTCGAGGTGAACCTGGTTCCCCAGCATCCCCACGCACTTCTCGACCTGGCCGTTGAAGAGTCGCGTAAAGCCCTCGCAGAGCACCGCGTCACAATCGCCCCGCAGGCACCGGAAGATTCAGACCAGCCCGTCTGGTTCGATCCGCACCTGCTCGGCCGGGTCCTCCGCCACCTCCTCGAAAACGCAGCCACTCACACTCCTCCCGGGAGTCACATCACTCTAAGCAGCCGGCGAACACCCAGCCGCCTCGAGTTCTGCGTGGAAGACAATGGTCCCGGCATCGACGCCCTCGATCTGCCCCTAATCTTTGAAAAGTTTTATCGCGGTAAGCACAAAACAAATGCCCGCAAAGGCTCCGGCATGGGCCTTGCAATTTCTCGCGCCATCCTCGCCGCGCACAGCGGCGGCATTGAAGCTGCAAGCGTCGCCGGCAAGGGCTCCAAGTTCCGTTTCTGGGTCCCGCTCATAGAAAAGGAACCCGGCACCACTAGGTAAAGTAAATTCGATCTTTCAACCCGTAACCATCACAATCAGCTTGGCTCTTCGCTCCAATTACACACAACTTCGCGCCGCTGCTCAGCGCTCTCCGCAGCCCACTCCAGCAGCCGCGCCACGCGCCATGCGGCCAATGCAGAAACAGGCACCGGCCCCTTCCCCAGCAGCGCATCGCGAACAATCGCATAGTAAAGCCGGTAGTCTCCGGGGATGGACTCGATGGGACGAGTAACCTGGCCGCCATCCACATCCACGCAAAGCGTTCCCCAGTCTGCAGTAGCCTCCTGTCCCCACGGTCCATCGCCAACGCGGGTAATTCGGCTCAACGCCGCCTCTTGCGGGTCGACACCCCGCTTCCAGTAGTTTCCCTTGGTCCCGCGCAGGTGGTAACGGGGCCGCTCCAACGTAGAAAGAGTATTTGCCGACACGACGACCGTCATGCCCGGATAGCGGAGCCGAAGCGTAAAACAGTCATTCGCTCCTTCTCCGTCACGCTCGCGCTTGATCTCCGCGTCCACCGCCTCTGGATTTCCGAACAACGCCAGTGGCTGGTCGGCCAAGTGAGTTCCCAGGTCCAGCAACAGGCCGCCCTGTGCAGGATCATTCTTCCAGGGCATCCTAGCCGTCGGTGCAGGCCGCCAGCGGTCCATATTGGACTCGAAGTGAACCAGCCGCCCGAGTGGTCCATCTTGCAAAAGCTTCTTGAGTGTCAGGAAATCGCTGTCCCAGCGCCGGCTATGAAATGGCGCAAGCATCACGCTTCGAGCCGCGGCCAGCTTCATCAACTGGGCTATCTCAGCCGAGAAAACGCACATTGGCTTGTCGACCACAACGTTCTTGCCAGCTTCCAGCGCTTGCCGCGCGTACTCGAAGTGGCTGTCATTCGGGGTCGTAACTACGATCAGGCCCAGCGAGGAGTCCGCCAGCATAGCATCAATGGTGCGGTAGGTCGTAATGCCCGGATACCGGTCAGCGGCGTGGTTAGAGTTGCGTTCAACGATCGCGGCCAACTCCAACCCCTCAACGGAGGAGAGCAGCGGCGCATGAAAGACGCGCCCACCCAAACCGAACCCAATCAACCCTGCACGAATCATCCCATTCTCCTCGCAATCAAGATTCTCTCAAATTCCGCACTCATCCGTACCTCTCAATGAACTGTCATTCTGAGCGAAGCGAAGCGCAGTCTCATCGCGAGAGGTGTAGTCGAATGCCAGCCCGCCGTGGCGGGGACCTGCGGTTGCTTTTCGTCGCACAGTCTCCCTCGTCAGCCTTCAAGCTTATATCGCGTCTCCGCCAGCCGGTAAAGCCGCCGCCATACCAGCCGGTTCATCGTCACCACCATCAGCGAAATCATGATCGTAGCCAGCAGCAGAATTGCAAACCGCCCGCTGTCAGTTGCCGCATCAATCTGCGCACCAAGCCCAATCGTCTCCAGCGTCCGGTCTTTCACATGCGAGTACTCCGCCATCACCGAAGCGTTCCAGGCCCCGCCTGAAGCCGTAACCATCCCCGTAATCAGGTAAGGAAAGATTCCGGGAAGAATCAGTTTCGTCCACCGCTGCCACCGCGTGAAGTGGAACAGCGTTGAAACTTCGCGCAGGTCCGACGGAATCGACATTGCCCCCGCAATCACGTTGAACAATATGTACCACTGCGTCCCCAGCAGCATCAGCGCAACCGAGCCGATCCCCAGTCCCCCGCCGATCTTCACCAGCCCGATCAGCAGTATTGGAAAAAATGCGGTGGCCGGAACCGACGCCAACACCTGCGCCAGCGGCTGCACCACGCGCGCAATCTTCGGATTCATGCCGATAGCCACCCCCACCGGAATCGTCCACGCGGCAGAGATCAGCAGCGATGCATTCACGCGCAAAAAAGTCGCCGCCGCGCCCTCCAGCAGCAGCCGCAGTTCCGGCCATGTCACGGTTCTCAGCATGAACGCGGCCTGCGCACCACCCCAGAATGCAACGGCAACTACCGCCGCGCCCAGCGCCCACAGCCATGCGGAGACTTTAGGCTCCTCCCGGTCCAGAGGCTGCACGATGCGGTTCTCCCGTTTCAGTGCCATCCGCCTGAAGATGGGTTCGTCCAGCCGCGCAAAAATCCGCCCAGGGATAGAACTGAACAGGTTCGACCTGCGCAGAAGCTCAAGAATCGGCGATGTAACGCGGTCCGCCGACTCCACCTGCTCAAATTTGAATTTGTCGCTCCACGCAATCAGCGGCCGCCAAACAAGCTGGTCGGTCGCAACCACAATGAGGATCACCGTCGCGATTCCGCTTAACAGTGCGCGCACATCGCCGGCGTAGGTAGCCGTCTGGATATAGCTCCCGAGCCCCGGCAACTGGAAGTTCCGCTCGCCCATAGTAAACGT
>DASRLI010000067.1:0-6159 GCA_035648535.1 Occallatibacter sp.
GCCCGCGCCAACACCCGCGCCGGCGCCCGCCCCCCCGCTCGCGGCTGGAGCCAACTTCACGCTCACTCCGCCTGCTGGCCCGTTCGCAACAGGAGCCAGCTTCCAGGTTCCGGTTGTGCTCAGCGGTGGCACGGACATCGCTTCGGTTCCTATCCAGCTTCACTACGATCCAGCCAAAATTTCGCTAGTCAACGTGGCTGCAGGAGACCTGCTGAATCGCGACGGGCAGGCCGTGGCTTTGATTCATCGTGATGACGGACCAGGCAATATCACAGTCGTTGCAGCTCGTCCGCCCGGAGCAGTCGGGATCAGCGGCAATGGCGTAGTCTGCGTCCTCACCTTCCAGGCCAAGGCTGCCGGTGACACCACGCTGAGCATAACGCGGGCTGGAGCAGTCAACAGCGCCCAGCAGCAAGTGCCGGCCCAGACTGCGCATGTCAATCTGACGGTCAAGTAGGAGCAGTGCGGATGAGTCCCACGCCTACACTTTTCGCCCCGCAAGTCCGGAAGCGCCGCCGGGAACAGGGCCTTACGTTTGTCGAGTTGATTGTGACCGTGGCGATTTTGTCGATCCTCGCTTCGGCGGCTGTGCCGATCGCGCGCTTCCAGGTAAAGCGCCAAAACGAACGCGAGTTGCGCAGCGACCTTTGGATGATGCGTGAAGCTATCGACCGCTACAAGGACGCGGCTGACAAAGGCGCCTTCCAGACCAAGGTGGACAGCCAGAACTATCCACCCGATTTCGAAACGCTGGTCACCGGCGTGGACGTGCAGGGCAAGAAGCTGAAGTTTCTCCGCCATATCCCTGTCGATCCGATGACCGGTAAGGCAGAGTGGGGATTGCGCTCGATGCAGGACGATCCCACCTCCGACTCTTATGGCGGCCAGAGCGTCTTTGATGTGTATTCAAAATCCCAGGGGACGGCCCTGGACGGCACCAAATACTCCACCTGGTAAGCCAGGCGGTTTGGCCTCAAGAGGATTCTGTGCGCGGTATTCGGAAACAAGACGAAGGCTTCACGCTCATCGAGCTGATGATCGTCATGGCCATCATTGGCATACTCGCCACGCTGGCGATCCCCAGCTATGTGAGCGCCATCAAGCATGCCCGCGAAGCTGTTCTCAAGGAAGACCTCCACGTCATGCGCTCCGCCATTGACTCCTACACCATGGACAAGCAGAAGGCGCCGCAAGCTCTGGACGACCTCGTCCAGGACGGCTACCTGAAGGTGATTCCAGATGACCCGATGACCCACAGCAAAGACACCTGGGCCACCAACACCAGCGACTCCATGTACTCCCTCGACCAAACCGAGCCTGGCATCGACGACGTCCACTCCGGTTCCGAAGACACCGGCTCCGACGGCCAGCCGTATTCTTCCTGGTAGTTACACGGCAAAACGTGGCAAAGTAAGAATATGATTCGACCGAAAGCCAGCCCTATTGTGATTCGCCCGTCTGTGATTCATCGATTTGTGACTCGCCCGACCATGATTCGTGCCTTTTTTGCGATCGCACTTGCGGCAGGACTCCTGGGACTCCTCCACGCGCAATCCGGCCAAACCATCTCCATCCTCATGCTGGACGGCAAGACCGGGAAGCCCCTCGTGCCTAATAATTACATCGTTCGCTTTAATCACCTCGACGCCATCCACAACGAAGCGTTGGTGCTCAACGACGATGGATTGGGCAAGGTTGTTGTCCCCGCCAACGCCACCTTTATTTCCGTCCAGGGTACGTTTCACAATTCGCTCGACATCTACGTCAACTGCGATGCCGGCATGGAGAAGGATACGAGCACGCTGCACTGGTACCCGATCTCCGAAATCCTGAATTCGGGAGTGGCCGCGGCCAACGAGTGCTTCAAAGGCAAGTACGCAGAATCAACGCACGTCACCGCGAAGCCCGGAGAGTTCGTCTTCTTCGTGCGCGAAACCAACTGGCGCGAATCGGCAAACTAAAGCCTTGCCACTCGAATCCCCATCCCCGGCCACGATCCGCTTCATCGCCCAGGCTAACCAAGCCTACGTGAGCCTGATGCAATCGGCGGCCGCCCGGAATACGGAGAGTCTCGGCGGCAACCTCCTCTACGCCGGCGAGCTTGATGAGCCGGGGCGCATACTTGCAGGCGCAAGCAACATTGCCGGCGCAGCTTCGCTGGCGGCCTCGGCCGACGCCGCCCCGCTCCGCCAAGCCATGCGCGATGGCATCATCGATTTCCTGGTGACATCGCTCGATGAGGCCCTGCGCATCCTCAAAAATGAAATCCGCAAACGCCAGCCGGTATCCGTCGCCGTCTCTGTTGCTCCACAGGCAATTGTGAAAGAAATGCTCGACCGCGGCGTTCTCCCCGACCTGCTACCGCCGCTCCAATCACCTTTGGCTCCACTCGAATTCGCTGCATTCATCGCGCAAGGAGCAAAGCGCATTGCGCCTCAGCCCTTGCCAGTGGGCAGCAGATTCCTGATCTGGCCAATTCCCGCCGAGTTTGCGCAGCGCCCTGCTGAGTTCGACGAGCTGCTAACGAGAAACCTTCCGGCCGATGACCTCGCGACTCGTCGCTGGCTGCGCCTGTCGCCACGCTTCCTTGGCCCGCAGGCCCGCCGCCTCCGCTCGCTCGCATGCGATCAAGAAACCGCCTCCAGATTATTTGATGTTTTGGGACCGCCGCTCCAGTCCTGATCCCGCGCGCAGCCGGTGCTTCCACGGATACCCCGTGCCCCATCCTTTCCGTTTCTTTTTGCGGAAAGGGTAGGAGAGCTATAGCATTTTCGGAATTGGTATAGACCGAAGGCACTATGCTAAGTGGCTTTTTCCTCAAGAAAAAGCCACCTTTCAATGCTCTTAAAAAGTCTACGTGTATTCCGAAAAAGCTCTAAGACCTCGGCTCCTCAGCTTCCGCCAGCAGTCTCAATCCGAGCCCACAGTTCCTTGATCCCGTATCCTGTCTTCGCCGAAACCGGCAACACCTCGTCCAGTTCCAGCCCCTTCCTCAGGGCCAGCAGATTCCGCGTCCGCTCATTCCCGCTCAGCCGGTCGATCTTCGTAGCCACCACCACAAACTCCCGCTCCGCACCCCTCAGCCAATCGAACAACTGAGCGTCGCTGTTCTGCGCAGGCACATTCGAGTCCACCAGGCACACGCACAATTTCAGCGTCGAGCGGATCGCCAGATACGGATCGATGAATTCCGACCACCCCGCCGAAATCGACTTCGAAATCTTCGCATAGCCGTAGCCCGGCAGATCGGCAAACACCAGTTTCCGCCGCTGACTCTGATCGAGAAGAGCGAAAAAATTGATTGCCCGCGTCCGCCCCGGCGTAGACGAAACCTTGGCCGCCTTCTCGCCAACCAGCTCATTCAGCAGGCTCGATTTGCCCACATTCGATCGCCCGAGAAACGCAATCTCGGGAACATCCGGCGCAGGAAACTGTGAAGCCGAAAGAGCAGAAAGTAGAAACTGAGTTGTATATTGCATTACTGCCGCGCCGGCACGTTCGTCGAAATATCCGTCGTCGGCACTGCGGCCAGCACTTCGGTCTCCGGGTTCGCGATGCCTGGCAACGGGCTCTCAAGCGCCAGCGCAAGTACTTCGTCCATCGAGTCCACAAAGTGCAGCTTCATCGAGTTCTTGATGTTGTCAGGAAGCTCGGCCACATCCTTCTCGTTGGCTCGCGGCAGAATGGTTTCAAAGATTCCTGCGCGCAACGCCGCCAGTAGCTTCTCTTTCAATCCGCCGATCGCAAGCACTTTGCCCCGTAGCGTGATCTCGCCCGTCATTGCAATGTCGCGCCGCACGGGAATCTTGGCCAGCGCACTCGCCAGCGCTGTCGCCATGGTGATGCCGGCCGAAGGGCCGTCCTTGGGAATCGCGCCCTCGGGCACATGCAGATGCAGGTCCACGTTGCGATAAAATTCACGGCTCAGTCCCAGCGCCTGCGCCTTGCCGCGGATGTAGCTCAACGCAGCCTGGGCCGACTCCTGCATCACGTCGCCCAACTGCCCGGTAATGGTGAGCTTGCCCTTGCCGTCCAGCACCTGCACTTCGGTAGTCAGAATGCTGCCGCCCACTTCGGTCCACGCGAGGCCGGTCACTAGGCCCACTTCGCTCTTTTCGTGCACCTCAGAGTCGCGATATTTAGTCACGCCCAGGTACTCGTGAATGTTCTCGGCGCTGATCTCTTCCTTGTGCTTGGCGCCGGCCTTCACTACCTTGCGCGCTACCTTGCGGCAGACGTTGCCGATCTCGCGCTCCAGATTTCTAACGCCGGCTTCGCGAGTGTAATAGCGGATGATCTCGAGAATCGCATCATCCTTGAAGACTATGTTCTTCTCGCTCAGGCCGGTCTGCTGACGCTGCTTTTTCACCAGGTACTGGCGCGCAATCTCCAGCTTCTCCTGCTCCGTGTACCCCTGCAGGCGAAGAACTTCCATGCGGTCCTGCAGCGCAGCGGGAATCGTGTGCATCACGTTAGCCGTGGCCACAAACAGCACCTGCGACAGGTCGTAGTCCACATCGAGGTAATGATCCTGGAAGGTGGTGTTCTGTTCCGGGTCCAGCACTTCAAGCAGCGCCGAAGCCGGGTCACCGCGGAAGTCGGAAGAAATCTTGTCTACTTCGTCGAGAAGGAAGACGGGGTTCTTGGTTCCCGCGCGCTTCATGTGCTGAATGATCTGTCCTGGCAATGCGCCGATGTACGTGCGGCGGTGACCGCGAATCTCGGCCTCGTCACGCACCCCACCCAGCGAGAGCCGCACAAACTTGCGGCCTGTGGCCTTCGCAATCGACATGCCGAGCGAAGTCTTGCCCACGCCCGGCGGCCCGGCGAAACACAGAATCGAGCCCTTGGGATTTTTCACCAACTGGCGCACTGCCAGAAACTCTAGAATGCGTTCTTTTATTTTCTCGAGACCGTAGTGGTCGGTGTTCAGAACCTTCTCTGCATAATCGATGGAGCGCGTTTCCTTCGACTTTTTCTTCCACGGCACGGCCAGCAGCCAGTCGATGTAGTTGCGACTCACGGTGGACTCGGCCGACATGGGCGGCATCGCTTCCAGTTTCTTCAACTCCTGGATTGCCTTGTCGAGGACTTCTTTCGACATGCCTGCGGCTTCAATCTTTTTGCGCAGTTCGTCGAACTCGCTCTTTTCGCCGCGGCCAAGTTCCTTTTGGATGGCCTTGATCTTTTCGTTGAGGTAGTACTCTTTCTGCGCGCGCTCCATCTGTCGCTTCACGCGCGACTGGATGTTGCGGTCGAGATCGAGCTTCTCAATTTCGATGTCGAGCACATCGGCGATGCGGGCCAGACGCGCGGCTGGATCGAAGATGGCCAGCAGTTCCTGCTTTTCGTCGATGCCGAGTTGCAGGTTAGCGGCGATGGTGTCGCTCAGCTTGGCCGGCTCATCCATCTTGACCGTGGCGATGATGGTCTCGTAGTTCAGCGACTGCTGCAGCTTGACGTACTGCTCAAAGAGGCCGGTCACACGCTGCATCAACTGCTCGGCGGCCGGCGTCATTTCGAATTGGCTTTTGCCAGTGCGTACGGTGGCTACAAAGAAACCGTCGCGGTCGTTCACTTCAATTGACTTGGCACGCTCAACGCCTTCGACGAGCACCTTGATGTTGCCGTCGGGCATCTTGACGCTCTGCACGATGTTGCAAATGGCGCCGACCTGAAAAATATCCTTGGCCTTGGGTTCGTCGATCGAGGCGTCGTGCTGCGTGGCGAGAAATATCTTGCGGTCGCCGCTGAGAGCCTCTTCAAGGGCGCGCACGCTGGACTCGCGGCCCACGACGAAAGGCGTCATCATGTAGGGGAAGATCACCATGTCCCGGATGGGCATCATGGGGAGCTTGCGCGTCTCGCTTTTTTCGCGTTGTTGAGTCATAGGGGCACCTTAGGTATTAGACGCGCGGAATCAGCTCTGGCTTCATGGGTTTTCGCAGAGCTCATGTTGGGATTGTACAGCCAAATCGGATTTCGGATGGGTTGTGAACAGGAAGCCGCCTCAAGTCTCGCACGTGGGAACGAGGACTTTTTGACACACCGCACGCCTGCAGAATCCCGGTATATCGAGCCTTGAAATGGTCGCTTAAATGGTGCGTCATTAGCGCTAAAGGTTTGCTTGAATGGTTACGTTTTGGTGTCAAATGTTCG
>DASRLI010000068.1:0-12188 GCA_035648535.1 Occallatibacter sp.
TCTTTTTATGAGTTGGCCCACCGATAAACCGGCTGCGCTACACCAACTTGCAATTTGGTTCCAAAGATCGGGCGGCCCCACATGACCTGTGAGCGTACGAAGTTCAAGCACTGTGAGGACGAGTTACAAAAGAGAATGGACCGGAGTAAACCGAGCGTACGGACGCAGGTGGGAGATCTGTTTCGCATCCTGAAGAGCATGCTTGGCTTCGACAAGGTGCGATATCGAGACCTAGCGAATAACCACCACCGTCTGTTCGCGAACTTCGCTCTGGTCAACCTGTCTGTGCACTACGAACGCTGGTAGTGCGCTGGTAGACGGCCGTCTGGAAGCCTGAGAGTCGGCCTCCAGACGCTTCAAATTGCTCGACCAACGGCTCCGAAAACGGTCCCACAGCAATGTCGCTACGGTTCACCTTCGTTAGGAAATCACAGCCATGCGGAGAGGGTCGTTCTATCCAAACCAGTGAACGTCGGCGCTGTCCGGGTCAGTCTCCAAGCGGTATGCTTTATGGGTAATAGGACTTGAGTTATTTCGAAAGGCTAAATCCACAAGACGTCTATGGCACACCTTTCTTCCGATACTATCGCCAAGTTCCTGTTGAGCGTATCGCTGCTTATTGTCTCGCAGCCGTCGATTCTGGCGAGTGAGCCGTTATCCATGCTCCACGCCGAAGTTGCCGTCGACGGAAACCCGTCAACCATCCTGCCAACTTCAGATGGCCGCTTTGTATTCGTGTCAATGACAAATGTAGGTGGCCCAAACTATTCGACGCCAGACGTTGAGGCTGGCAAAAGACGCGGCGTTGTCTCAGGTGTCGATATATTCCGGACTGTCGATAGCAAACTTGAATTTGTGCGCTTCATTCGAATCGGCAGCAAGGGTGCAAACGGCATGATCTTCCTTCCGGGGGAAAAGACCATAGTTGTTGCCGCGGGAGACGAAGGCGTGGTCTTCCTGGATGTGCAGGCTGCAATTGAGGGGAAGGCCAAGCCAAAGATCGTATCCCAGGGTAATGGTGCCGGTACATGGGATGTCGTGGCTAAATCTGACGGTAAGTACGTGTTTGCTTCAAACGAATATGGCCAGTTTCAACTTCAAAGAGGCAATATTGGTGTACTGGCCGTAGAAACTACATCCGATGGACACTTTCTAAATGCGCATACTATCAGAAATATCCCTGCCGGCAACAAGGCCCCGCGATTGACCCTGTCCCCAAACGGAAGTCGCCTATATGTTGTCCGAGAGATTCATCCACATGCTGCAGTTCTGCATTTCTTTGGAAAAAGGAATCCATTACTTTCGAAGCATGACTGTATTCAAATATGGGGTATACCCCCTCAGGCAAATGGCCTCTTGAGCGTTATCGATGTTCAAAAGGCCATTAGGATGCCCTCAGGCGAGGGATCGATCCTCATAGAAATGGCTAGCGGCTGTTCCCCCGTGACCGTTATCGAAGCAAACGACAGCTCAACTCTGTACGTCGCCGCGAGGGGCGATAACAAGGTCCTGCGATTTAGCCCGTCCCTTCTGGAGTCAGATCCTGAGAATGCTTTTCTCGGCGCAGTAGACACGGGCGGGGATGCGCCGGTCGGTCTTGGACTTCTTCCAAATGGAAAGCGGCTCATCGTGACAAACTCGAACCGCTTTGGCAAACACGGCGGAGAAATATCCATCATCGATATCACCCATTCCTCTGATCGCGCAGCGATACAACGTGTGCCGGCGGGCGACTTCCCGCGAAACATCACAATCGCGCCCGACGGCAAGACGATATTCGTCGCAAACTACTCTTCAAGAACAATAGAGGTTGTGAGGGTGCAAAAAAAAAGGAATGACCCAAAATGAGCTTAGCCTCAGAACGCGTCGCTCATAAGCGTAATGGTTTCGGACTTTCTTCGGGTTGCGGTTGAACGTTCGCGGTCAGGCTGCGAAGGCGAGTGGAGCAGCGATTGCTTGTTGCTCGAACTCAGCTGCGCTGAGATATCCGAGGTGGAGTGTATTCTCGATCCGTTGTACCAGATCAGCCAGTCTAGCGTGGCGTCCTCGGCCCCCTGTGGTGGTGGAACTCGATGCCATGCAGCCGCTCGACCTTCAGCGAGCCAAATAGAGTTTCCGAGCAGGCGTTGTCCCAGCGGTTGCCCGCAAGGAGATCGGTATAGCAACGACTGGCATACTGGCTTCTCGCGCACGTTGCCGAATGATCTCAGCCTGAGAAGATAGGCGAGCGGTGCGGGGCGCGTAGCTCGGACTGACTCCCGGCGCATCGACTGTGAATACGCTCGCGAGACGATAGAGGGCATAACACCGTGCCCGCGGGGGTTTAATTCTGAAACGGCGGGGCGCCTCTGTGCGCGGCCGCTCGCAAGAATGCGGCGGATCGAGTGATCTACATATCAAGTAGCAAATGGCGTAAGCGTGACGTTTTGGCCGTCTTGACTGCTTGATGAAGAGAGGTTGTGTCCACAACCTTGTAAGTGGACACAACCAGTGTGAGGTTTGACCTGCTATTTGTCCTTGGGGCGCTGGTTGACCTCGTCGGTGAAGATGTCTTCGGTGAGGGCAAGTCCGATTGCGTAGTCGAGGCGGGTCAGCAGCTCGGTGAGCGTCTCGTTTTTCCGTCGAACGAGCATCGCGATGGAGGCATGTTCGTCGGCGGCGGTGGCGACGCAGCCGACGGGGTAGAGGATGCCGACTGTGACTTCGCCATCCTCGATGAAGCCGGCGAGGTTGGGCAGGAGATCGGCGATCGGGTCGCTGGCGCTGGCTGGTTCGGGACTCTGCTTCAGGCTGCGAGTTGGTTTACGAGTTCGAGACTTCGGGCGAAGTTCCAAGGCAAGAGCTCCTCGATGCGGCAGATAGGATGTTCGGCGATCTGCGTCAGCAGATGCCGCAGGTAGGCTTCGGGATCAAGCCCGTTGAGCTTGGCCGATTCGATAAGGGTATAGAAGACGGCGGCGCGTTCGCCTCCGCGGTCGGAGCCGGCGAAGAGATAGTTGCGGCGGCCGACGGCGACGCCGCGCAGCGCCCGCTCGGCGGCCGAGTTATCGATCTCGATGCGGCCATCGTCCACATAGCGCATCATCGCAGGCCAGAGGGTAAGGGCATAGTGGATCGCGGCCGCCGTTTCGGACTTGCGCGAGAGGGTGGCGAGCGATGTCTGGAGCCAGAGGTGCATGGAGTCGAGCAGGGGCCGCGCTCGTGCTTGGCGTACACTTCGGCGTTGGTCTGGAGAGCGACCGCGGATCTCCTTCTCGATCGCGTAGAGATGCGCGATGCGCTCGATGGCTTCGGTTGCGAGCGGTGACTTGTGCGCCTCCATCAGATCGTAAAACTTGCGCCGGATGTGGGCCATGCAGGGCGCTTCCTGGATCGATCCGCCTTCGTAAAGCTTGTTGAAGCCGGCGTAGGCGTCGGCCTGAAGGGTGCCCTTGAAGTGCTTCAGGTGACGCTGCGGATGCTCTCCCTTGCGGTCCGGCGAGTAGGTGAACCACACTGCTGGAGCGTCCGTTGAACCTGACGGTCGGTCGTCGCGAACATAGGTCCAGAGCCTTCCGGTCCTGGTCTTGCCCATGCCGGGCGCAAGTACGGGCACTGGCGTGTCATCCCCGTGGAGCTTGCTTGCCGACAGGACGTAACGACGCAGAACCTCGACCAGAGGAGCCAGCAAGGAACTGCTCTCGCCGACCCATCTGGCGAGCGTTGAACGATCCAGTTCGACCCCCTTCGCGGAGGAATGCCCCGCTTCGCCGCTTGCGGAAGTGCTACACAGACTGAAAATCTCTGGATGATGCGCTCCGATGTTTCAAATGCTGATCGCATGGCCTCGATGTTCGATTTCCGAAATAGGTTTGTATGAGGCGACTTTGCTCTCTGGCTTCGCTGGCCCTTCCAACGTACCTCGGCCAGCGTTTTGCTGAAAAGTCACGGCAGCCGCTTTTGTTATGTCGGCTGCCAGATGTTGTCCCAAGGTTTTTTCGTTGTTTGTGTAAATGTGTGCATCTTCTGACGCTCTGGAGATGGAGACGTAAGCGAGCCGGCTGTTGATGAGAGTGGGAGACGAATCGGTGTCGATGTGAACGAGAACGCGGCCCGCAGTAAGCCCCTGCGAACTGTGCGAAGTCACAGCATAACCGTGGTCGAACTGCCGGAACTCTGCGGTGTCAAATGTAACAGTGCGACTGGCTTTGCTATCCATCTGCAACGTCATTTTGGTGTCTTCAAAGCGAATGACGGTTCCGAGGTCGCGGTTGGCAACGCCGAGCTCTTTGTTGGGAGCGGTGAACTGGACGCGGTCTCCCGTGGCGAACTCTCGCTCAAGTTCGCGGAAAGCGTTGACGCCCCGCAGCCGTCGCGGGTCGTATGTCACATTCGAGCTATTTTCCAATTCGACGGTTATGGCGTTAGCACGAACATCGACGGAATGAACGGTGGCGAAGCTGTTCCGTCCAATTCCCTCTGACTTGCTGCCGGTGGTGTATTGGAGGATATCGCCGACGTCGTAGCGCGCCGCCCAGGTGCGGTCTGCTCCCGTCATGTCGGAGCGGTGCGTTAGGGTGCGGAACATCCGACCGTCGTCAGCAAGCCCGCCAGTCTTCCGTAGTTCGGTGCGAACCGCCTCATTGATCTGTTGGCGACTCCGATTGTCCGGGGAGACAATGATCGTGTTCTGGGGATGTGAGGCATAGTCCATCGCAATGGCAGCGATGCGACCGTGTCCGTTTGAGATCTCCGTGACGCGACCCTGTTCCGCTAGCATCGAGATTCCTTTCGCCGTCTCGTTATTCGCTAGATGCTGGACTGCTTTGAGTAGTTCGGGGTCTTTCTGACGCATGATCCTGTCGAGTCTCGAAGTCTGCATTCCGGCTTCCTGCATTTGCTGAAATGGCCGACCGGCGTCCACGCCCTGGTGTTGCAGCGTGTCTCCGATGACGAGAACTCGGTCATTAGGATTGAGCTTTTCGAGGAATGCCCGCATCTGCCGCGTGCCTGCTAGACTCGATTCGTCAAGCATGTAGAGATGCCGGTTGGCCGGATCGGCGTTGGGGTTATTCTGACTACGGGCGAGGAAGCTCTGGAGAGTCGTAGCTTCGATTCCCGCCTCGCGGAGCTGACCTGCGGCCTTGGAAGTTGGCGCGAACCCTTCGACGATGTATCCGTTTGCGTCAGCGCCTTCGCGGATGGTCTGGAGGGTGGTGGTCTTGCCGGTTCCGGCGAGTCCTTGCAGGCCGTGGATGCGGTCGGATGAGTTAAGGACTTCCTCGATGACTCGACGCTGGGAGTCGTTGAGAAAGGATCGCGTGCTGGCCTGTTCTCTGGCCCGCTCCGCACTCATGATCGGCTCGACCGTATTGCGGCCTTCCAGAACATATCGGATATTGGCACGTTCGGCGGCGATTGTTTCGTGTGTGGTGAAGCTACGACCTGAACTGTGCTTGGTGCCTTGAACGAAGCGGAATTCCCCAACTTCCTGTCGCCTGTCGAACTCAGCCCGGATGTCCCGGTACGTTGCCACTCCCATGCCGCGACGAAGCGCGTCGCGGAGGATCGCCCGTTCGTCGGCCACCGCCTCCCGCTCGAAGATGCTGTCGCGGGCGAAGGTGACCGCCTCCTTCGCATGAGGTCTCTGCTCCGGCTGCCGCTCCCGTTGCTCAGCCCGCGCACGGGCGGCGGCAATGACCTGCTGCGGCTGATTTCCGAAACTGGCGGCCATCTCTTTGTGCGCGGTAAGAACCTCTTCCGCGGTTAGCGTCTGCTTGCGGTCCCGTGTGGAATGAGCCGCAATCTGTGCGGCCTCGGGACCGCTGTATCCAGTTTTTTCCAGTTGTTCCTTGATCTGCCTGGAGCGCGGGCTTGAGGCGTCAAGGTACTCCTGCGAGTAGCCTTTGATTTCCGGTGCGCCGCTTCGGCCGGATTCGATCTCATACCCCAAAGTGCGAAGACGATAGGTGAGCGCCGACTGATATACGGCGGTCGCATACTGCTGGCTCTCGAAAAAAGCATGTTCCTGCAAGGCACGGGTTGAACCGTTCGCCCGCTCGGTGACGTTGAAGATCACGGCATGGGTGTGAAGCTGCGGGGCGGCGTAGCCGTCCACCGGGCGTGCGGTGTCATGCTCGAACTTGGCGGCGATGAACTTGCCGGTCGTCTCTGCGGGGTTGTTGCCGCCGATCCGCGCTTGGGTATATCGCTCCAACTCGCCCAAACCGGTCGTGACGGCGGCGCGATGGGCCTCCTGCACACGATCATCGCCTCCGACCAAGGCGGTCAGGGAGACAGACTTCGGAGCGGAGAAAGTCGCATCCCAGCCGGCACGGTGTTCGACGGCCTTGGTCGTCGTGCCGTCCGCGTTCTTGTACTCCATCGCAGCCCGGTGTTTGACCATCTGCTCTTCCGTCGTGGGGTTCTTGCCTTCGGCCAGGCGAGAGAATTCGAGCGGCGACACTTCGCCTGACAAGCCAAGCCGACGGGCGAGCCTGCCTTGCCACTCCCCTCTCACGGCGTCGCCCTGCTTGTAGTAGTTCTGCGTTTCCGACGTGAACTCCAGCTTGTGGTAACTCTGTGCCTGGCCGGAACTGAGGGATTTGGAGATGGTCAGCATGGCCTAAAATATCCCCGGATGAACGGCGCGTTCCAACTCATCGTGTGTTGCTTGCAAGCCGACATGATGCGAACTGGGGGGCAGCCTGACATTCTCCTGATCTTCCGGCTGTGGGCCGACTTCAGACTCAATCCCGCCCTGCTCGTCCGACTGCAGCGCAGTGCCGGTATGCCTCTCCCTCTTGTGGCCGAGCGGAGCGCCATTACCGTCTACCTCGGACTCGGCCGAAGGCGGTGGAACGGTCTGGACACGATGCGGTTCCAACGTATCAGGATCGAAACTCATCTCTCCATCCGCTGACTTCCGGAGCAGGAATCCTGGCGTTGGAGTGGGCAGGTCAAGATAGTCGAAGTCGAACCGTGCGACGTTGTTCCCAAGCTTGAGATAAGCATGGCGATCGTCCAGCCCGCTTATCTCCGATCCCATCACCAGCGGCTCAATCTGACGATCAACGGTAAAGTTCTTCCCCGAGCGAGAGCCGTCGAACTTCGTCTCCTTAAGGCGTTCGATCTCGACCTTTCCGATGGCCTCGGAGATCCATTCGGCGGCTTTCGGCTCAGCCGTCTTCATGAAGATTTTGGTCGCTGGCTGCGACAGCATAACCTCGGCCAGATGCCCATAGATCACCTCAAGCTGTGCCTTGCCTTGGAAGCCGAGTACCAGCGGGTTCTTGCTCTTTCGGTTCTCCGTGATGGCTGTATGGAGCTGGGGGAGCTTCTGCAAACTGGCGAGTTCGTCGATGACAAACCATACCGGCTTCTGTCCCGGCTGCGGCGCGGTGAGCAGGCGCATGACGAGCAAGTCGATCCATAGGGAATGCAGCGGACGAAGCGTTTCTCGCTCGGGCGGTCTCGACGTAATGAATATCCAACCTTTGCGCTCCTTGACCCACGACCGGGCGTTCCATGTCCGGTCGGTCTGATTTTTTTCCGGCAAGAGGCGGAAGCATTTTGCCACCAGTCCGAGCGATGCCAGAACACCGGCACGCTGGGGGCCCGCCTTCCGGTCGATGTAGAAAGACATCTCCGTTCCGGCAACCAAGGTCTCCAATGTTTCGCTGTTCGCCATCCACTCGGCGAGCTGGTGCGGAGTCGGGCCTTTCCTCAGGAGATGGGCAAATATCTGTGCCGGCGTCTGATGAAAGAACTCGTCCTTGACGTCGGTGGTCGGCTGGTAGAGAGACGCGGCAATGGCATCGGCCTCAGCATTCGAGTCCATCTCTTGAGCAGGACCCCAGTAGGGGCAACGCTCATCCAAAGGGTTCAAGATGATGTCGCCTCGATTCTTGTCGTAGAACCGCTGGAGGTATTCGCAGGCCGGATCGTAGACGATCGCGGAGTCGCCGCGCTCCCTGATCTGGCGCAGGATTTGCATGATGAGCTGGGTCTTGCCGACGCCGGTGTCACCCATGATTTGGAAGTGCTGCGCTTCCTTCCGCGCTGGAATCCGCATCATTTTGCCCAGCTCGGTCGTCTTGAAGCCGATGCCATCGCCCTTCTCCTTGCGGTTGAATTCCTCGGGCGAAAGCAATTGTGGGCCACGCAAGATACGCCCATACTTCATTTGTTTGAAACGCCTGATGTCATACGGGACGGCGAACCAGAGCATGACAGCGAGGCAGGCTCCGCCCTCGACGAAGCTGATGGCGAAGAGCCCGAAAGGACCTTTGCCCTCGTAGACCGTGAGGCTGAGCCACCGGTGCAGAGACTGGTCGGCCAACTTCTGTTCGGAGCCTCTGAAGGGCCAATGGTATCCCTGGGCGACCGCTAGAGGTGAAAGGGCGACAGGGAGTTTCTGTTCGTTTGGAAGCACGGTTTGGCCTGCAACAAAATCGACGGGAAACGCTAGGCGAGGCTTTCCTTTCCCGCCTCCCAAATAGAGAAGCCGGTAGGACTCGTGGGCGTTGAATGTGCCGCCGGCTTCGGAGCGAATGTACTCTGTGATGTAGCTCCTTTGGAGAGGCGTCACCGAAAAGGCGAGCCGTTGCCAGATGAATAGACAGGTGCAAAGCAGAGCGGTCGCGACCGCCGTGTAGCTCAAGACCGGCACATGCGGAGGCCAGATGATCGTCTCTTTTCGTCCCCATTGGGTCGCCATGATTAGGACTCCTTCGGTGAAGCGGTGATGTACTGCTGCTGAATCTCCTGGGCGATCTTGCGCTTGTCGGAGCGGACGGTCGCGCTGATGCGTGTAAAGTCCTCGGGGGTCACTACCTGACCCATTGCCAGTGGCTTCAACAGGTTCAGCAGGATCATCCGAGTTGCGATGAGTTCGGTGAAGAGCGGGTCCTCAGAGCGTCGCGCTTCGCGCAATAGAGCCTCGCGAGCCCACTCGCGGACTTTCATTCCATCCTTTGCAGCAGCTCGCGAAAGGACGGCCAGTTCGGTTATTGTGAACCGTGTTGCGAAGCTTTCGCTTCTGGAATCGCGACCGTGGCGGGTGTCAACGGTCGTCGCATGAACATTAGCTTGAGTCATGGAAATCACCTTTGACTAGCCGGTTCCTAATGCAACCATGCCGGTTGCATCTGGAACCTGGCCAATGGGTAAGTTTTTTTCTATCAGCACGTTTCCCAATGGAACCATTTCGTCCCTTTGCACGACCCTCGAAGGGATGGAGTGTCAATATTCTTCCGGTGCGCAGCACCGCAGTGGCTTTGCCCCGGAATGAAATGGAGGATCATGCGCTTTTCGCCTGCGATACAGGAGCGGCAACGGGTGCTGGAAGAGGCTTCTGAGCTGTCGGCACAGAAGCCTCGGCAGCCGGGACTTTCCGAATCCGCAACGTCGAAGCGACCTTCCGAGCCTCCGGGGTCTTGAGGAAGTCCTGGAAGTCACGATCCTTGCTGAAGACATAGGCGAGGGCTTGTTCGACTACATCATCGGCGCAAGCGCGGATGAAGGCAGCGTACTGATCGACCTGGGTTGCGGTTGTGTCAGTGAGGCGAATCGAGGCGCTGATCTGACGGGTTTGGACGACTTCAAGCAGTGGCATTGTGGTTCTCCTTTGGGTGATGGATTGAAGCAAACTTGGTGCGCGCAATCATGCGCTGCGCTGTGGTCGCAATCTCCCGCGCTCTGGAGGAGCCAAGAGCAAGCGGAAGCTCGGTGGAACGGCGGCGTTCCAGCATGGCGATTACGTCCTCGATCGCCATGCCGTCGAGCAACGAAAGGCGAGCGGAAGCGATGTCGATGGTGCGTTGCGCGTAGTAGAGAGGATTCGGCTTATCTGACCGCCGGGAAGCGAGCATGAGCGTGAGCTTCGCGGCATCCTCTCCGAGGGAAAGCTGCTGTATAACCCACGCCCAATCCTGCTCAGAATGGGTGTCCTTGCTTGTTGGGTATGTCCGTGCGGCACCGCGAAGCGGAAGCACGGAATCCAACAACAAATCATTCAGTCGAAAATCGTCGGGATGATAGGTCGTATTGCAGGGGTATTCGACTGTGACGAGGTGAGCGGAATCGTATTTGCAGTTGCGAAATCCCGGCACACGGAGAACACGGTTGCGGTCGGTGCAAGCGGAGTCGCCACCGAAGGCGAGGACAAGCTGCTTTAGTGTGTTCTCCTGCTGTTCGAAGTCGAAGCCTTCGACCCTCCAAAGCACCTGATACTTATCAGGCGATGTAGAGAGGATCACGGTCGGAACCGGTACGGCCTCCGACGCCATGAGCGCAGCGATTCTGTTCTCGCCGTCCACGTCGATGTCGAGGTAGAGGTGACGAACTGCCGCAATGCAGTCCTTCGTCCGTTTGCGGCTGCCATGGCGAAGCGGATTGGCAGCAACGTAGACGTTCGCGCCGTTGTGGTTCTCGTAGCGCAGCCACGCGAGATAGCGCGGCGAAAGCATCTGCTCAAGCCGGACGATACGCTGCGTCGTAGACGCGGGCTTTTCCTTGCGGAGGAGAATGGCGACTGTCTCTCCTGGGTGGAAGCATCGGGTTAGAAAGTCGTGGGTCATCGTAGTGCTCATCGGGTGTCTCACAGGGTTGGAAGCCCGGCGTCTACCGGGCTCCCGAGTTGATGGAGGAAAGCGGCTTATGCGGCCGCTTCCAGAGGAAGTTGGGGTTCGGTCTCCTGCTCTTCCGAGCTTGCCTTCTCTGCCCGGTCCAGCTTGAGAATCGAGTTCACCCGGATCTCCCAGATGGTCTTCTTCAGGGCTGGCTTCTTGCCGACCTTCTTGGTCTCGTACTCCCGGCTGCGTAGCTCACCTTCCACCTGCAGATGAGCGCCCTTCTTCAGCGTGCCGGCGAAATCACTGAGCTTGCCGAAGATCACGCAACGGTGCCATTCGGTGTGCGAGATGTACTGGCCGTCCTTCTTGTAGGAACTCTTGGTTGCCAGCGAGAGTGTTGTGAAGCTGCGGTTGTCGTTGGTGCGAACTTCTGCGTCGTTGCCGAGGAAGCCGATGAGGGTGACTTTGTTCTGGTACATGGTGGTATCTCCGTTTTGTTGAATTTCCCGATCTTGCTCGGGTCACTAATAAGCGAAGTGGGCCCGGCTCCCAAGTGCCAAGGAGTGCTTTCTTGGCGGGGCCCGGAAGAAGTTTGTGCGGCGCATTTGCCGCGCGTTTACAAACTTGTTCTGGGAGGAACCGAGACCCCGAAGGGGCGCTGCAAGCGAAGCAGAACGACGCCGAGCCGCAGGGCGCCGGTTTGGCCCCGAAGCAGTGACCGTGCAAAGGCGGGATACGGAACGGAAGACTCCCACTGGACCGAAGTCACTCTCTCGCTTCTCGGCTGCGGATGTTCGTCCAAGCCGCAGCTCATCACTGCTGGCTAGAGTTCGGCGGAGGGATGGCCATTCGCCAGTGCCGTTGCGCTCTTCGCGGCTCAGGAACGGTACGCTGAAGGCGTTTAGAGACAGGTAGGGCTGTGCTGCCGGATTGGGAGCATGATGGTGCATCGGGAAGACCTCGGATTCGGGTTGGGTTCTCTAGCGTTTGGACTGGGGGTTAGGCTGCGGAAGCGCGGTAGACCTCCTCCGTCTGGAAGCTCTGGTCCGCATGGCTGTAGCCGGTGACTGTAATCAACTCGCGCACGCGACGCCGGCCTTCATGGTCGCGCTCGCAATAAAGCACGAAGTCGATGGCTTCTGCCGTCTCAGAGCGCATGAAAGCGTGGTTGAGATTGGGCCGGGCACTTAGGGCGAGATTGGAGAGACGATTGAGCGCATCCCACGCGGACTTTGCGTGGATCGTAGAGAGCGTTCCGCCGTGTCCGGTGTTCATCGCCTGGAGCAGGTCGTAGCCGCATTCATTGCGAATCTCGCCCATGATGATGCGGTCGGGGCGATGCCGGAGAGCCGCCGCCAAAAGTTCGCTTGGAGTGATGGCGACTTGCCCTGGAATCTCCTCCACCGCCTCCCAGCGAACAGCATTCTTGTGGGCAACCTTCAGCTCCGCTGGTTGTTCGATGATGAGCAGCCGCTCGTTCTCCGGTATGTGGTCAAGGAACGCCTTCATTAAGGTCGTTTTTCCAGAGCCAGTCCCGCCGCTGATGATGCCGTTCTTCTTCTTGCCGATCAGCTCAACAACCGTGTCCCGAACGTGCTTCGGCATACTGCCGGAGTCGATCAGCTCATCGGACGT
>DASRLI010000069.1:0-3985 GCA_035648535.1 Occallatibacter sp.
GTCTCGGGGTGCTGGTCGAGGGTCGAAACTCGCAAATACAGGGCGGCGCGCTTCATAGAGGGTATGGAATCAGCTTATCACATATCTGAGATATATGAAAGGCTGATTTATAACCTTCCAGGGGTCATTGTCAACACCCTCGATGGCGGCCTGACAGCCGCTTTTGCACCCCAGGACGATTCCATCCTCGTGATCGGCACCGCCGGCGAGGGAGTGGTCAACACCCCCTACCAGGTGACGGATCGGGCCCTTGCTGCAGCGGAATTCGGATTCTCCGGAACCCTGGAGCGCGGCATTGAAGAGTGCGCCACCAATTCTGACAACATCATTGCCTTCCGTTGTGGCACCACACCGATGGTTCTCGCCGGTGTGGGTCTCGACACCACCGTCGGTTCTGCCACTCCCGGTTTCACCATCACCTTCAGTGATGTCACCTCCGATGCCGGCACCCGCTATCAGATCTGGTACAAAGCCGGAGTTCTGAGTGTGTGGAAAGACGGGACCCTGGAGTATTCCAATGTGGTCAACGCTTCGGTTGATACCCTACTACTAATATGACCAGGTGCTTTTGTTCCGCCGCACATAAACCTCTCCGCGCACGCGGGAGAGCCAGTCCCGACCCTCCCGGGCCGGAACTGGCAGCGACAAGTCGGAATGTCTCGATTCTTTCCTTCTTTGTTTTCAAATAGATTGGAGGAAATCACCCGTCGAGCGAAGCAGCAATGGAAAGCCGGTGAGCTGCTGTCAAGGGCGGAGTAAAAGTAGACCACTGGGGCGGAGCAAAAGGTTACCAGCAGAGCGAACGATAAGCAGGGATTTGCGGGGGAGCAGGGCCTCTTGAGCGTAGCGAAAGAGGCCCTGCTCCCCCGGGGCGCGTTCGGCGGGGTGGGGAGTTCAGCGTTCGGTGGGCGAGGTCCGTTTGCGGCGGCTGTGCTTGAGGCGGAAACTGTCGCCATTCATCTCGATAATGTGAACATGATGGGTAAGCCGGTCCAGCAGTGCGCCGGTGAGCCGTTCGGAGCCAAAGACTTCGGTCCACTCTTCGAAGGGAAGATTGCTGGTTACCAGCGTAGAAGCGCGTTCATAGCGTTGGCTAAAGGTCTCGAAGAGCAGCTCGGCGCCGGTCTTGGACAACGGGACGAAGCCCAGTTCATCGACGATGAGAAGCTCATAGCTGGCCAGCAGCTTTTGAAAACGCACCAGATGCTTCTCGTCGCGGGCCTCGATCAGTTCGCTGACCAGCGCCGAGGCAGTCGTAAAGCGGACACGGTGGCCGCGCTGACAGGCCGCCAGGCCGAGGGCCAGCGCAAGGTGAGTTTTCCCGGTTCCACTGTTGCCCAGCAGCAGCACGTTCTCCTTGCGCGAGAGGAACTCGCATCGAGCCAGATCAAGCACCAGTGTCTTGTTGGCTGACGGGATGGCCAGGAAGTCGAAGCTATCGAGACTCTTGACGACGGGGAACTTCGCCTGCCGGATGCGGCGCTCGGTGGCCCGGCGGTCGCGGTCAACTAACTCCAGTTCCGTCAGGCGCAGCAGGTAGCGGGGAAAATCCACCTGCTCGGCGGCGCACTGCCGAGCCACCTTGTCGTACTCACGCAAGATGGTTGGCAACCGCAACGCCTTCAGGTGATGCTCCAACAGCAGTTGCGGAGTGTCCGGAGTAGGCATCTCTGGCTGGTTATTCATAGCGACCCCTCTGTGTCCAAGTGCGGCATGTCAGTCGGCAAGCACGGCAGCAGCACCTTGTAATCGGCAGCCTGTGTGGTACGCACCCGAGCCAGCGGCAGATGCGGCCAGTTCTCCAGGTCCAGCCGCGGCGGTCGTTGCTCGATACGGCATAGCAAGAGATGCCGCACAGCGTCGAAGCTGATCGTGCCCAACCGCAGCGCGTCTTCGACGGCGCGGCTGACCACTTCGAGGGTAAAGGTCTCCAGCAATCGCAGAACCTGGATGTACTCGCGGCTGCCTGCCTTGCCGAGTCTTGCTTCGAGCAAGCGCCGCAGTGTGAGGAAGCAGTCGGGTAACTGCCAGCCCACCAGCGGGGCGGCCTGGTCAAGGGCTCGTGTCTTCTGTTCAAGAAGTGCAAGGTAGTGCAGTGGATCGAAGACGACCGCTTCATGCTCATAACTGCGAGCATGCACTGCAATCACATCACTGCCGCAGGCGATCACCACCTGGTGTACGAAGCCCTTTACATGAACCTGACGGTGCCCGTACTCGGTAGGCACGGAATAGTCGTTTGTGCGATAACGGACCAGCGACAACGAACTGACCCGTACGTTGACCTTCTCGCAGGCTTCGTGCGGCGCCGCGGGCAACGGCAGCATCGCTGCCCGGTCACGTTCGAAGCGCTCGCCGATCGTCTCCGTGTGCCCGCGGAGCCGCCGCTCACGGCGCTTGCGGCACTCTGCTGCAAGATGCGCGTTCAACTCATCCCAGCTATTTACGCGTGGAATCGGCACCATGAAGTTCCGCCGCGCATAACCGACGATCCCTTCTACCTTACCCTTGTCGTTGCCCTTGGCGGGACGCCCGAACTTATCGGCGAATAGATAGTGACTCTGTAACTCCAGGAAGGCTTTTGTGGTCTTCCGCTCCTCGCCGCCAAGAATGCGCGCCACTGCGATCTTGGTGTTGTCGTAGAGGATGCGCGTAGGTACGGCGCCAAAGTACTCGAAAGCCCGCGCATGGCCTTCAAGGAAAGCCTCGGTGGTCTCGGCTGGAAACGCCATGACAAAGCAATCGTCCGAGTACGGCATATCCATCGCGAGAAAGTGCGCCTTCTGCTCCACTCCAGCAATGACGACCAGAGCCTCGCCGAAGTCGGCCTGTGCTTCACCAGCCGGATGCACCAGCGGCACGAACATCTCGCGACCGCGCAACTCTTCTCCGCGCACATAGTCCTTGACGATGGTGTAGCCGCCGGAGAACTTATGTTCTGCTTTTAGCCGCTCAAAGATGCGCTTGGCAGTATGGCGCTGCTTGACGGGCCGTGTCTTGTCCTCTTTAAGAATGGCATCGATGACGCCCAGCCACGGCCCCAACTTGGGCCGCCGTATCGGCAGTTGCCGCTGGTAACCCGGCGGAACCGAGTACGTCAGCATCTTCTGAATCGTCTTGCGCGAGACACCAAACTCCCGCGCCACCGATCGACGGCTCTGTCCTTCGACCAGAACCGCTCGCCGCACCCGCCCATAGATCTCCACCGTAAGCATCCCTCCGGTGTCCCATAAGCCGTCCCTCCCAGGCAACAACTCACGAAACCAAGTTCCGGCGGTGGACTACTTTTACACCGCCGCGTCACACCGCTTCCGCGGCGCTCTGTGGTCTATTTTTGCTCCGGCGCGCATAGGGTATTCTGAGCCCCTGATTCACGACCACGTTGACGGCACCCATTGCCAAGGGATCGTTGAAGCAGAACACTCCATCCGGAATGCGTTTGCAATTCAAAAGTTGCTGCATGGCTTCCGCTCCACGCTGTATGCCTCCGACGTCGCCTTTGGGCTCGAAGATCACATACTCATCGATCACGCTTCTCCCGTTTTGCACAAGCGCTCTCTTGTATCCCTCGAGCCTCTGGATGCCGGGACTTGTCTTCGGTCCCCTAATATGAGCGATTTTTTTACAACCGATATCCACCAGATGCTGTGTTGCCAGAATTCCCGCTGCAAGATCGTCTCCACCCACGAAATTGGACGAGAGCCCGGGAAAGTTCCGGTCTATCAATACATAGGGAGTCTTTTGCTTCTCGATGCGGAAAAAGACCTCAACAGTGGGTCGGCAAGATGCGATGATCAGCGCGTCAAGCCGTCGCGCCAAAAGCTGGCTGATCTCTTGCTCTTCCAAATCGGGATGGCTCTGGTGCAAATAGCCATTACAGCCGAGTGTCGGCGGTAAAGTGATGTTGTGTTTTACGCGGCGAGCACGGCATTCCAGATCGCAGGCACGGCTTGGTCTCTGATCCTCAGTCGACTTAAGGCGAATT
>DASRLI010000070.1:0-7520 GCA_035648535.1 Occallatibacter sp.
ATTCCGCGCCGGCATGTTGACATTAAAACCTGCTCAACATCGCAGCCAACGTCTGTGACCGTCAACCATGATCCTGCGCAGCCCGCATCGCTATACTTTCCCCATGCAGCCAGTCAGCCAGCCGGTCAGCATTGTGGTCACCGTTCTCAATGAGGCCGGGGACATCGGCCGCGTCGTCCATAGCCTGCTGGCGCAGAAGCCCGTAGCAGCCGAGGTGATCGTAGTCGACGGCGGGTCGTCCGACGGCACATGGGAGTGGCTCGCAGAAACACAGGCAAAGGACCCACGCCTGGTCGCCATCCGCGACGAGACATGCAGCCTCAAGTATTCGGCAGGACCGGTCTCGCGCGGCCGCAATGTCGCTATCGCCGCCGCAGCGTCGGGAATCATTGCAACCGCCGATGCGGGCTGCACCTACGCTCCTGACTGGGTCGCCAACCTGACCGCACCACTCATTGCCGGCGCAACCGAGTACGCTCTGGGCGGCTCCTGCCTTGACCCCGCCGATCACACCCTGTGGGACCTGGCCTCAGCTCCCTTCTTCAGCATCAAGCTCGGGCAGGCGGAGCCCACAAAATCCTGCACCGCGCGGTCCATGGCCTTTACGCGCGCGCTCTGGGAGCGCATCGGAGGATTCCCCGAGGCCGTGCTCGTAGGCGAAGACACGCTCTTCGACTTCGACGCGCGGCGGCTCACGACGCCGGCATTCGTTGAGAACGCCAAGGCCCTCTACCACCCGCAGAACACCTTCCGCTCCGCAATGCACCAACTCGCCCGCTACGCCGTGAGCGACGGGCAGGCGCGCGTGCGCATGCCGCGCCTGTTTCGCAACGCTGCACGCTGCGTGCTTGAGATGCTGGCTCTCGCAAGCCTCTGGTGGAGCGTCGTTCCCCTGCTTGTGGTCCTTGTGCTCGAGTCATGGTTCGCATTTCACAAAGACTGGAGATTTCTGCGCCCCTTTGGGATGAAGGCGGTGCTGGCGCGGTTTGTCTTCTCCGTCGCCGTGCCCTGGGTCGTAGCCGCGAACCAGTTCTACGGGCTGTTCTCCACCAAGCCCCAAACCAACCGCCAGAACGTAGCCACCTGACCGCCGCGCAGAATTCCAGGTTCACCCTCCACTGCTCTCCGGGTGCCCCATCCTTGCGGCGTCTTTGTTTCTTGCCGCAAGGGTGGGATCGCACGACATTTTCACTGAGGGGCTTTGACAGGTCTTCTGATCCCTGCCCCCACGGTCAACAAAAACCCCGAAAAATCACGCAATTTCGTGCCATTTAGCCCGTTTTAAGCCCTTTTAGGCCCGATTTACTCGCATTTCGGGTAATTCCAGACAACCCTTCGCTCAGTAACGGAACCTTGTGAGCATCCAAAACGCCAATTTGGGCTGCGAAAAGGGTTAACCCCTCAAAGAAGTACAACCCTATAAGCGAACGTTTGGCCCCATTTCATAACCCTTTAAGCGAACATTTCGGGGGTAGATCGCACCATCCAGGCCAACATTTGAAGCTTTCGAAACAATCACTTGGCCGGTTTTCTGACGCCGTCCGAAGCGATCAAAAAAAATCACACCCATTGCCCTAGCTTTTCGCAGGCGGCAAAACATAGTACAGAATCGCGAAGTAGTGAGCGATGCTCCCGGCCAGAACGAAGATGTGCCACGCCGCATGAAAGAACCGCCGGCTGTCGAGCGCAAAGAAGACAATGCCCAGCGTATACGCCATTCCGCCCGCCCCCAGCCACGCAACACCGTGCCACCCAATTGCATGCACCAGCGGACCAACCGCGATCACGATCACCCAACCCTGGAAGAGATAAACCACCGCCGAAAGCACGGCCAGCCAGCCTTCTTTGAACCGTTCCAGTGCAACGCTCTTCGAGATAATGCCCGCAATGGCCAGCGACCACTCCAAGCCAAACACTGACCACCCCAGGGGCCCACGCAGCGAGATCAGCGTGAAGGGCGTGTATGTGCCCGCGATCAGCAGGTAGATCGACGAGTGGTCGAGAATCTGAAAAACATGCCGGGCGCGTGTGCGCACCAGCGAGTGGTAGAGCGTAGAGCAGATATAAACCAGCACCAGCGTTGCGGAGAAAACGGAGCAACTGACAACATCCCATGCCGTTCCGCGCGTGGACGCGACGATCAGGTAAGCTGCGCCGGCAATGGCCAGCGCGGCCCCAATACCGTGGGTAAGGGCATTGGCCAGAATGTCGCTCAGGTTGTAGTGCTGAGGCACACGTCGATAATAGTCCGCACGCCTTCCGCGAAATCTGACAGAAATCTCAAAACAAAACGCCCGTGAGCTCCGCGCTGATTCCGTCCTGGTCCACAGACGAGATAATAAAGAATTTCGAAAGTAGTCTTGACAACAGATACTCCATGTTATAGAGTACTCCTTATTGGAGACAGCTCTACAAAGAGCCGTAGCTCCAGGAGGACCTAATATGACCGGAAACTTTGAAGGTCAGGAGCTCAAAGAAAGGCTCAACCTGATCGAAAACATGATCGCTGAAGGCCGCCGAACCACCGAGAGTTGGGGCTGGACGTTTGTTCTATGGGGTGTGGCCTATTACATCGCAATTGCCTGGTCCACATGGGGAAAGAGCACGCTGGCCTGGCCCGTAACAATGATTGCCGCCGGCGTAATCACCGGCATCGTGGCGTCGCGCCATACCAACAGCCAACCGGAGACAACGATGGGCAGGGCCATCGGTTCCATCTGGATTGCGATGGGCATTTCAATGTTTCTTCTTTTCATGTCCATGGGCATCAGCCACAGGTTTGAGGAGCACGTCTTCGTTGCCATCATCGGTGCAATGCTCGGCATGGCGAACGCAACCTCGAGCATGATTCTGAAGTGGAAAATGCAGTTTGCATGCGCCGTAGTGTGGTGGGCCGCGGCCGTGGCAGCGTGTTTTGGTTCGGAAAACCAGAGCACGATCGTGTTCCTCGCAGCAATTTTCTTCGGCCAGATCGTGTTCGGAATCTACGCAATGATCTGCGAATCGCGGAGACATCGCATCCAAGGGGCGGCCCATGCCTGAGCTGCCAGAGCTGAATCCTGTGATTCACGGGAAGCTGCGCCTGGCTCTGTTGTCACTGCTCGTGGGTGTGGAAGAGGCGGAGTTTACGTGGCTAAGAGCCAGGACCGGCTCGACGGACGGTAACCTCGGCGCGCAACTCCAAAAGCTGGAGGAAGCCGGATACGTAACTGTAGAAAAGCGGTTCGTGCTGCGCAAACCGCAGACGCTCTACCGTATGACCGAGGCTGGACGCGCGGCGTTGACCGAATACGTCCAGGCCCTGAAGCAACTGCTCGGGGGAGCGATCTAATCAGGGATCACGGGTTGGTTCGCTCGTGTTTGAGGCTCGTGCGGACGCGCTCCATGATGCCGAGGTAGTAGGCGAGATTGTGGATAGTGTTGAGTATCGCGGAGAGCGTCTCGCCCGCTTGCATCAGGTGACGGAGATAGGCGCGAGTGTAGCGGCGACACACCGGGCAGTTGCAGTTGGGGTCGGGCGGTGTCTGGTCCTCTGCAAATCTTTTGGCCTTGATATTGAGCCGCCCCTCACTGGTAAACAGCAGACCGTGCCGCGCAGCGCGCGTGGGCAAAACGCAGTCCATCATGTCCACGCCCATGCGCGCGCACTGCTCAATCTCGTCGGGATAGCCGACGCCCATTACATAGCGCGGCTTATCTTTGGGCAGTAGCGGCAGGACTTCGGCGATCATTTCCAAAGTGAGCGCCCGTGGCTCGCCAACGCTCAAACCGCCGATGGCGTAGCCGTCGAACTCCATCTCGACGAGACGCTCGGCGCATTCGCGGCGCAGGTCGGTATACATGCCACCCTGGACAATGCCAAACAAGTTTTGCTTCTGCCCCTGCAACTCATCGCGCCAAACAACCTCGTCGCGGTGGGCGTGGAAGTGATCGAGCGATCTGCGCGCCCAGGCCATGGTGAGACGCAGACTTTCTACGGCGCGGCTGCGATCGGCCGGGTACTCCGTGCACTCATCGAAGGCCATTGCGATGTCGGCGCCAAGAGCGATCTGCACGTCCATGGAGTGCTCGGGCGTAAAGAAGTGACTGCTTCCGTCAAGGTGCGAACGGAATCGAACGCCTTCATCGAACACCTTGCGCAGGGCGCTGAGAGAAAAAACTTGAAAGCCCCCGGAGTCCGTGAGCATGGCCCTGGGCCAACTGATAAAGCGGTGCAATCCACCGAGGCGCCGAATCGTCTCGTGCCCGGGCCGCAGGTAGAGATGATAGGTGTTGCCGAGAATGATTTCCGCGCCCAGCGATTCAAGCGTGTCCTGGGGAACGGCCTTGACCGTGCCCGCAGTGCCGACGGGCATGAAGACCGGCGTCTGAACGGTCCGGTGGGGAAGATGGAGCTGCGCGCGTCGTCCGCCAGCTTCAGTTTCCGCGATCACTTCAAAAGGTGAACTCACTCAACGATTTTAGCGGGAAGCACACGCCTACTTGCCCGCGCCCAGGCGAACCAGGAATCCGAAGCGTGCAGTGCGCGGCGTTGCAAGCGTGGTGGTAGGAGTCTTGGAGACTTCGATCTGACGGTCGAGGAGGTTCTCGCCGGCCGCGAAGAGTTCCATTCGCTTGCCGAGATTGTGCGAGGCGTAGGCGTCGAGGCGGAAGTAACCGTGGAGCAGAAACGCGTTGGCATCGTCGTCGAATTGGCGGCCACTGAGGCGGCTCTGCAGGCTGAGCGTTCCGAGCGCAGGCCTGAAAGCGCGAAGGTTCAGCGTGGCCATGTTGCGCGCCACCTCGGGAATCCAGTTGCCAAGGTCCTGGCTGCCTTTGGACACCGTGGCATGAGCGTACTGATAGCCACCATCGACTGCAAGCCAGGAACGGGGCACTAATTCAAAGTCCAGTGCAACGCCTCGGCTCTCGATCTGGCCGAGGTTCTCGCGTGTGAGCAGGATGGGCGAGCAGGTGGCGCAGGTGGTAACGGCGACGATGGGCCGATTGACCTCAGTGAGGAAGTAGCTGGTTCGAACCGTGCCCCAATTCCACTGTGTGGCAACGCCGGTTTCCCAGCCAGTGGCGCGTTCGCTCAGCAGGTTGCCGCTGGGGTTGGTGAGCTTGTTGCCCACCTGGGTGGAACGGTAAAGCTCGCTGGGCGTAGGCGCACGAAAGGCGCGGAACCCTGAAGCCGAGACGGCCCAGCGCGCGGACAACTTGCGCGAGACGCCCAGCCGCGGATCGAAGATGTTCTCGTTGCGTTGTGGCGGCTGAGTCGGGCTGGGCGTCCAGGTTGTTCCTGTCCTGGTGAGCTGATGCCCGTCGTAGTTCTGGAACCAATCCATACGGCCTGAGGCGGCCACGGTCCATGCGTTGTGGGCCCACATGGCCTCAACGTACGCAGCGGGATCGCGCTGGTGGTCGTGCAGGTTGGTGAGCGCGGCGCTGCTGCCGTAGGTCTGCTCGCGGTCCCAGATGCGAACATCGTGCACGTCGGCTCCGGCAATAATCAGCAGCCCTGCCCCGAGCGGCTGATTCCAGTGGGCGGCTGCGCCGAGTTCGTTGTCCGGGATGTAAGAGAAGCGCGATGGCACCTCGCCGCAGCGAAACGAGCAGGTGGGGTTTGCGGCATTCGGCAGGTTGGAGAGGCTGGAGAAGGTCTGCCGATAGCGCTCAGAGGAGCCGTACACGCGCGCTACGAGCGAAGCACTGTGCGGGGCCTGCCAGTCGGCGCCGGTCGCGTAGCGGACCAGCCTTGTTGCGTTGATCTGGTAAGGCGTGCCATTGTGGCGCGACTCGTTGAATCCGCTGGCGCGCGCGAAAAGCCTGACCGGCCCCCGGTCACGTTCAGCGAGCAGCAGTGCGTTCTGGCTGTGGACGTTGCTGGCCGCATCAACGGGGCCACGCTGCGAGGGCGCTTCCTGGATAAAGCCGTCCGTTCCGAGCAGACCGCCCGCTGCGAGCAAGCCCCAGGAGCCGCGCTTGGCCGTCAGCAACAGGCTCGAATCGTAGGTTCCCTCTCCGCCGTAGGAGGAGCGGAGCGCGGCCTGGTCAGAAGTTGGTCTGACGGGGATCACGCTGACGACGCCCCCGATGGCGCTGGAGCCGTAGAGGTCGCTGGCGCCGCCGCGCACCAATTCAACGCTTTTGACGGCGAGCTCCGGCTGCTCCTGCCAGTGAATCCATCCGCCAACGGGGTCGTTGAGGGGCACATCGTCGTCCGTAAGCAGCGTGCGGCTGGCAGATGTGGAACCAAGGCCGCGCAGGCTGACGCCTTGCGAAGTAGGGTTGGCGACCAGCGAGCTGGAGCGGCGAAAAAGCTCGAGCCCTGGGATCTGGCGAATCTGGCCGTCAAGGGTGACGGCGGCCGTCGTTCCAAGGGCTTGTGAAGAGAGCAGACGCGTGGTAACGGGGCTTTCCAGTGCGCCAAGCGGGGCACGGTAAGCGGTGACAGTCACGGTGGTGACTGGGGCGGGGACCGGCTTCGCAGTTGGCGTGGTGCTTGGGGCGGTTTTCGAGTTTTGGCAGTCAAGACTTGCCGGAGTCAGCAGCACCGGAATCAACGCCAGCGCGCCAAAGATCGCTTTGGATTGGTACCACCGCATTGATTTCATTGCCGGGGCCGGGGACAAGGCTCTGAAGCAATTGTGACACGGTGTTCCCGCTGCGGGGATCGAGGGCCCGGGGCGCAATCTCGTTCAGTGGGACGAGAACGAAGGTGCGCTCGGCCAGTCGCGGGTGAGGGATCACGAGACTCGACCCGCCAATAACAAAATCACCGAAGAGGAGAATATCCAGGTCGAGGGTCCGCGGGCCGTTGGCGAAACTGAAGAGGCGATTGCGGCCGAAGTCCTGCTCGATGAGGAGCACAGCGCCGAGCAGTTCAAACGGGGTGAGCCCGGTTTCGAGAGCGGCGACGGCGTTGAGGAAGCGGGGCTGATCGGCAAATCCGACCGGCTCGGTGGAGTAGAGCGAGGAGCGGGCGGCCACACGCCCAAGCGATTCAAGGCGCGCGGCTGCGGCTGCAAGCGTGGCTTCGGGTGGGCCGGCGTCGCTGGGCAGGTTAGCACCCATTCCGATGTAGGCGGTGCGCATCTTGTTCAGGGTATCGCGAACCAACAGTTCTACGCCCAATGGGACCGATGAAGAGATGCAAACCCTCAATCTGCTAGCATCCTTGTTGGAGATTTATCAGGATGGATGCACTCACCAGCGCGGGTCTCGGGGCCCGGCGCAATGAAGATATAGCACTCGATCTGCTCAAGTTTGTGGCAGCGACAGCGGGGGTGGGCAAGCCTGCCGCGCCCTCAACGGGATTCACCGGCACGGCGGCAACCAAACCCGACGAACACGTGACGCAACTGCTTGAGCTCTACGGTCGCTGCCTGAAGTCCGTTGAAGGCAAGGGGCCTGGAACAGGGGTAGCGCGATAGCAGGCGGAGACAATCTGCGGGTCGCCGTGGCGGGTGCCGGTGCGTTCGGACGCAACCATCTGCGCGTGTATCGTGAGCTTGAAACGGCGGGGCTGGGCGTAGAAC
>DASRLI010000071.1:0-15477 GCA_035648535.1 Occallatibacter sp.
GCTAATATCAGCGTCGAGAGATTACCCCTCGGAGATTCAGATATGGCATACGTCATTGCAGAACCCTGTATCGGCACCAAGGACACCGCCTGTGTAGACGCATGTCCTGTCGATTGCATCCACCCCAAGAAGGACGAAGACGGATTCGGTGAGTCGGACCAATTGTTCATCGATCCAGTCGAGTGCATTGACTGCGGCGCCTGCGTTCCGGCCTGCCCGGTCTCGGCCATCTTTGCGCAGGACGACCTGCCGGAGAAGTGGGCCCACTTTACCGAGAAGAACGCCGCACACTTCGGCCGGTAAACAGCTCGGCACTCCACAACAGTTGAGCCTTCAGCAAACGCGTGCCTTGCCTCGGCGGGGTGCGCGTTTGTGTGTTTGTTGGGGCTGGCGAACTCAATAAGGGGGCGTGCGCTTGAGAAGCGCAGAGTTGTGGTTGACTGATCTTATCGCGGCAACTTACTGAACAGTTTCGCTGACCTCTTTGGCGGCAGCCGCGTAGGGTTGCGCCGGTACAGCCGATTCCACAGCGGGGACCGTGGAGGTGCGAGGACGGATGGCAAACTGGCCCTTCTCGATTTCAACAAAATCGATGTTGTCGCCAGTCTTCAGTCCAAGCTGTTTTCGAATATCTGGGGGGAGAGTGATGCGTCCGTTGAAGGTGACCATTGCGGATGGCATGTGAGACCTCTGCCTTCATTCTAGCTTGATAGTAGGCCGAAGTCTTCCACAGGATGAGACGGAGAGGCTGGGAGTTTTTGCTTATGCGATCACGTTAATCCCCATATTCCGCGCGGGTTTGCGGCCTTAGGACGAAATGGGGTGCGGGCGGCAAAGCCAACATGCGCTTGGCGTTAGGGGCTACCTATTTCACGGGCTTTGTAGCCAAGATTCGGTCATAGTTCCCCGGGTTGGGAGCTGTTTGTTCAGCCTGTGAGGCCTATGCGAATTTTTGTTTGAACACGTGTCCCCTATCCCAAATTAGATCAATAAGAACCGCCGTCGTCCTCCATTTCTGTTCCGTAGTGCGAAGATAGTAATCGCATGAGCGTACTGACCTCAGAAGCGGTGGTTTTGCGCACCTGGCCGTTGCATGAAGCCGACCTGATCGTGAGCTTTTTCACGCGCGATTACGGACGGATGAAGGGCGTGGCAAAGTCGGCGCTGAGGAGCCGCAAGCGGTTTGGCGGGGCGCTGGAGCCGATGACGGTGGCGCGGGCGTGGTTTGCCGAGAAGCCCCGGCAGGAGCTTGTCCGTCTCGACCAGTTGGAGATTCTGCGCTCGCCCCTGGCCGCGCCGGTGGACCACGTGCGGATGACGGTGCTGAGCTTTTTTGCCGAATTGCTGGACGAGGCGCTACCGGAGCACGATCCCCAGGAGACGGTCTTTCGGCTGCTTGTGAGCGTGCTGGAGCAGACCACGGTCGAACAGCCGTGGATGCCGCTGACGTACTTCTCATTGTGGATGACACGGCTGATGGGGCTGCTGCCGGATATCGCCCACTGCACGGCTTGCGGCGAGACACTCGTGGCGGGCGAGACCAGTTTCAACACGCTTGGCGACGGGCTGTTTTGCGCGGTGCATCGCAACGGAAACGCGAATGCGCTTTCGGCTGACTCGTGGCAACTGGCGCAGAGAATGCTGCGGGCGCCGGTTTCGGCCTTTGCTGCCGAACCGTGGCCGCGGCGGCGCGGGACGGACCTGCGGCGGTTCACGCTGCAATCTCTGGAGCGGCACCTGGAGCGCAAGCTGCGCACGGCGGAGGCGCTGGGTAGGCTGGGCGGGTGAGATCACATGGAATACATTGCATATCTTCACAAAGATGGAAAGTCGGATTATGGCGTGAGCTTCCCTGATTTTCCGGGATGCATCACCGCAGGTTCCACCCTGGAAGAGGCGCGGCGCATGGCGGTGGATGCGCTCTCATTCCATATCGCGGGCATGCGGGAAGATGGAGAGCGGCTGCCGGAACCCTCGACTCTCGACGATCTGCACAACGACCCTGCCATGAAAGGCGCGGTTGCTTTTCTGGTGGAGGTGGCTGAGCCGGAGAAGACGGTTCGCTTCAACATCACCGCCCGCTCGAGCTAGCTTTCAGAGATCGGCATTCGCGCACGGGCTGCGAAGCTCACCCGTTCGGCGTTCATGATTCATAGCGCCCTGGATAAGAAGACCGCCGGGGCCGCCCAGTACTCCGCAGCTGGCCGGAAAGGCCGTCCGCGGGAGAAGTCTGCTTAGAGCCATCACTGCGTGGGTTTGCAGTATCCTCAGGTCTCAAATGCGAGACCCGAAGCCCGGCATACTTGTGCCTCTTGTTTCACGGTTCACTGAGAACTTGAATCAAGGTTCTGCAGCACTTCCGTATGTTGAGCCTCAGAGATGAATGGCCAAAAATCCGAGAAAAACCCGCTCGCTTCCATACTTTTCGTACCGAGGATGGTCAAGGGTTGGTCATTTCTACCTAGAAATCCGCCGAATATCTGCGATAGCGGTAGGCGAATGCCAATTGGCTCACCTTCGTATTCCAGATCCGTCCTCAGAAATGCGATGCATCGTCCGAATAATGCATGGTCCTCTTGAGATAGCGCCCCTCGATCTAAATAGTGGGAATGCAGATCGCTGTAAGAGATCCAGATTCTCCGATACACTACCTGCAATCCTGAGTCGGCGGAGGAATCAGGAAACTGATCATTGTACTCGTCGTTCGTGATCTTCCCGTCGAAAAAATCCCTGAGCAGTTGCGACGCCACCCTTCGTGCGCGAGAATCGACCATAGCGAATCCAATTATCGCGCGCTGACACTCCCGAGAACAATGATCGTTTCCGCCTCCGAAATCCGAGTGAGTGCGGGGTCTTGTCCGTCCGATTGATCATTCCGTCGAGCACCCGGCTGGTAAAATTAGCTGAGTCCCGTCGAGAGTGAGTATCCCAGTGTCATCATCAACTGCTTCAACGGCTACCGCCGTATCCGCTGCCAAACCGGCCGCGCTGACGTTTCAGGAACTGTTGTTCCGCTTGCAGAGTTTTTGGGCGGCGCGCGGGTGCGTGCTGCAGCAACCGTTTGACGTCGAAGTGGGCGCGGGCACCATGGCGCCGGAGACCTTTTTGCGCGTGCTGGGGCCGAAGCCCTACAAGGTTGGCTATGCGCAGCCCTCGCGCCGGCCGGCAGACGGCCGCTATGGCGAAAACCCGAACCGGCTGTTCCGGCATACGCAGTTCCAGCTGATCCTGAAGCCGCCGCCGGTGAATGTGCAGGAGCTTTACCTGCAGTCGCTGGAAGCGATCGGAATCGACCTGAGCAAGCACGACCTCAAGTTCGAAGAGGACAACTGGGAAGGCCCCACTGTGGGGGCTTGGGGCGTGGGCTGGCAGGTGATGATGGACGGAATGGAGATCACCCAGTTCACTTATTTCCAACAGTGCGGCGGACTGGACCTGGACCCGATTTGCGCTGAACTGACTTATGGACTGGAGCGGCTCTGCGCTTTCATGCAGGACGTGGACTCGGTGTACGACGTAGTGTGGGCGCGCGATCCGGAGACGGGCGCGGTGGTCACCTACGGCGACGTGCGGCTGACCGAGGAACTGCAGTACTCGGTATACAACTTTGAACACGCCGATGTGGAGAGGCTGTGGGCGCACTTCAACAGCTACGAGGCCGAGGCGCAGGCTCTGCTGGCGAAGGCCAACGCGGTGCTGGCCGATGACAAGGCGACCGCAACGGAGAAGCGCCGATTCCCGCTGATCTCCACTTATGAGCTGGCGCTCAAGTGCTCGAACCTCTTCAATCTTCTTGACGCGCGCGGGGCGATCAGCGTGACCGAGCGCGTAGGCATGATCGGCCGCATTCGCACACTGGCTGTTGGCGTGGCGAAGGTGTACGCGGCACAGCAGACGAGTTAGCGGACGCCAGATTCTGTTTCGGGATCGAAGCAGGCATTCCTTAATGGACCGGCGTTCCCTCAGGGCTAAAGCCTAATCGATTTTTGGCGTTCATGTACGGGCTAAAGCCCGTACCCTTCAAAGCAGCGAGCTATTCACGAGTTAGCGGAAAGATATTCAAAGTTATGTCTGATTTTTTGTTGGAGATTGGGCTGGAAGAAGTTCCGGCTCGGATGATTGCCGGGGCTGAGGCAGAACTCGGCCGACGTGTGAATGATTTGCTCACACGCGAACGGCTGCTTGGGCCGGCGGCGAAACTTACCACTTACTCGACGCCGCGCCGGTTGGCTGTGCTGTTAGAGGACGTTCTCGCCAGCCAGGAAGACACCGAAGAGAAGTTGACCGGGCCTTCGTGGAAGGTGGCTTTCAAGGACGGCGCGCCAACGGCGGCTGCCGTGGCCTTTGCGAAGAAGGCCGGCGTGGCTGTTTCGGCTCTGGAAAAAGTTGCCAACGCCAAGGGTGAGTACGTGGGCGCGACGGTGAAGCGGCAGGGGCGCGCGGCGTCGGAGCTGCTGGCCACCGAGTTGCCCAAGGAAGTGCTCGGTCTCTACTGGGCCAAGAACATGTACTGGCGCGCGGGCAAGCCGGAGCGGTTTGTGCGGCCGGTGCGGTGGGTTGTGGCGCTGCTCGATGCAGCGGTTGTTCCGCTGGAGATTGCCGGGATTGCAGCGGGCAATGCGAGCCGCGGGCATCGTATTCTTCACGGCAACCACCCCGTGGTTCTAACTTCAGCGAAGAGTTATGCGGAAAAACTCCGCGCGGCAAAAGTTATGGTGGACGTCGCGGAGCGCAGACATTCAATTCGCAAGGCGCTGGATGCGGCGACTCGCACGGTGGCTGGTGCGCGGTGGCGCGAAGATGAAGCGCTGGTGGAGACGGTGGTGCATCTGACCGAGTGGCCTACCGTGATCCTCGGCGATTTTGAGCCGGAATACCTGGCGCTTCCGGAAGAAGTGCTGGTCACGGTGATGCGCGACCACCAGAAATATTTTGCAATCGAGGGCGCGGACCGAAAGCTTGCGCCGCACTTTCTGGCGGTGCTGAATACGCAGGTGGACGACGAGGGCCGCGCGATTATCCGGCACGGCAATGCGCGGGTGCTGCGGGCGCGGTTCAAGGATGCACGGTTCTTCTGGGACTTCGACCAGAAAACACCGCTGGCAGAGCGCGTGGAGAGCCTGAAGAATGTCACCTTCCAGAAGGAACTGGGAAGCTACCACTGGAAGACCGAGCAGAATCTTGCCGTCGCCGAAAACCTGACCGGAAAACTGATGAGCGACTACGGCGTTTCATTCGATGTGTACCGGCTGAAGAACGCCGTACGATACGCCAAGACTGATCTCACTACCGAACTCGTGAAAGAGTTCACCGAGTTACAGGGAGTGATTGGCGGCCTCTACGCGCGTGCGCAGGGACTGGGCGAGACAGTTGCTCAAGCAATTTATGACCAGTACAAACCTGCTTCGACCGACGATGCGATTCCATCGACCGTCGAAGGGCGAGTGCTGGGGTTGGCGGATCGCATTCAAACAATTACGGCGATGTTTGGAATCGGCAACGCGCCTACGGGATCGAAGGATCCGTTTGCGCTGCGGCGAGCGGCGAACGCGATTGTAAAGATTCTGGCCGAGTCGGGGCTGCCGCTGACGCTTGACGATGTGGTGGGAGCGGCCGGCCCGGACGCCGCGAATAAAGCGCAGGTCGCGGCCTTTCTGCGCGAGCGGCTGCACTTCTATTTGAAAGAAGTGCGCGGCTTTGCTTATGACGTGGTTGCTGCGGTGCTGGCTGCTGGGGCAGACGATGTCTGCGATGCGATTGCGAGGGCGGATGCGTTGACGGCGGTGCGCGGGTCGGAAGATTTCGCGGCGATTTCTGCGGCCTTCAAGCGGATCAAGAATATTCTGCGCCAGGCGGAGGAGAAGGGATTTGACCTCCAGGCAGCCTCTGGAATCGGCCTCTCTGCTGAAGCACAGCGGCTCGCCGATGCGGCCGCGGCGCTTGCGCCGGAAGTCGCGACGTTGCGGCAACTGCGGTCCTATAACGAGGCGCTGGCTTTGATTGCTACGCTGCGTCCGGCTGTGGATGCGTTCTTCGACAAGGTGATGGTGCTCGATCCCGATCCGGCGGTGCGCGGTGCGCACCTGGGGCTGATCGATGGCGTGCTTCGAGGGTTCTCGGGCATTGCGGATTTCAGCGAGATTGTTACTGCTTAGGACGGCACACCGTTTTTCTGACAGACAGGTTCGTGGCTTCCCACCTTTGCGACAGAAACAAGTCGCAAAGATGGGGCACGGAACTTCTGTGCGACAAGAGAGGCGGGCGGATTGAGATTTTAGCTATCCCACCCTTGCCGCAAGAGCACGGTGCCCAGAGGGCGCCCAGATGGGGCACCCGGCATAGTTGAAATACTCCCAGGTCTCAGAATCGAGACCGATTCGACTTCGCTCACGGCAGGCTCTGGGGCACCCAAACCATTCTTGAGAATCGGCAACTTCTTCCCGCATCTTCCGTTGTTCCTGCGCGTCTACAATCAATACAGATGGCTGACACACTTTATCTGAGTTTGTGGTATCCGAATCTGCGCCTGGCGGCGCTTCCCGACAAGCTGACGGCGGTGCTGGGCGCCTTTGCTGCGCATGGCGGCGAGGCGGGGGTCTACGCGGCAACGGTGTGGCCCATCAATTGGACCGAGACGCCGATCTTTCAGCGGGTTTGGGGACGCGGAGGCAAAACGCCCAGCCAGGGCGCGGAGGCGCGACTGGCAGTCGAAGAGGCGCTTGAACTGCTGCATGACGATTACGCCTACGAATTCCAAATTGGCTGGAGCCTCTGGGAGTTGGAATTCCAAAAAGCAGGTCCTTCGGCTTCCCCTTCGCTTCGCTCAGGGTCCGCTCAGGATGACATGCTCGATGCGCGCTGGGTGCGCGAGCCGCGTCTGGTGCGGGTGACGGGCTTTGGGCCGCTGTTCGACGAGGCGGCGTTCGAGCAGGACGGGCACATTCGTGTGGACTTCGGCTCGGACACACCGTTCCTGGAAGAAGAGCTCGAGCTGGACTCGGTGGCTGCGCGGCACGTGGAAGAGAATGTGCGCCAACTGGTGGCGCTGACCACGGCCGTGGAGAAAGCTTCAGGGGCTACGGCGCGACTGTTGTGGTCTGAGTTGGGCGAGAGCCTGGCGCAGCGGCTGGCGGCACGACTGGGAGTGAGGAACTAGGGCGTGCGATTCACCATTGAACGGCTGCGAACGCTGGTGCTGGGCGCAGGAATTCTGCTGGTGGTGGCGCTCGTCGTGTTTCTGGCCGTGAGCAAGTTGAAGAACCCCCTCAACTTGAAAGAGTTGCCCAAGCGTTTGGGAATCGACATCCAACAGGAGGCAAACGGCGTCACCTTCTCGCACGCCCTGGGCGCGCATTCGCAGTTTAAGATTCACGCTTCGAAGGTGGTGCAGCTAAAGAACGACCACGCGCTGCTGCACGACGTGAAGATTGAGCTGTATGGAGAAGACGGCAGCCGCGTGGACCGCATCGAGGGCGCCGAGTTTGAATACAACCAGAAGGATGAAACGGCAACCGCATCCGGGCCTGTGGAGATAACGCTGATGCGCCCAGGCGTGGCGCCGGCGATTGCGCCCAATGTGACGCCGAGCCAGGTTGTAAGCGGCAAGGCTATTGCCAAGCCGCTGGCTACTGCTGCCGAGACGGCCGCGTCGGGCGAAATTCACGTAAAGACCAGCGGGCTCACCTTCAGCCAGAAGAGCGGCATTGCAACGACCAGCCAGCGCGTGGATTTTTCTGTGACCCAGGGATCGGGCAGCTCTATGGGCGCGACCTACGACTCGCAGCAGGGCGTCCTGGTTCTGGACCATGCAGTGGAACTGACGACACGGCGCGGCAGCGACACGGTCGAGATCCATGCCCAGCATGCGGAGTTCAAGCGCGCTGACTTGGAGTGCCATCTGAAAGCGGCCTCGGCGGATTTTCGCGGCGGTCAGGCGATGGCCAGCGAAGCGAAGATCCTGTTCCGCGGAGACGGGTCGGCGATACGGCTGGATGCGACAACCGGGCTCACGCTGACGACGGCTTCCGGAGGGCACTTGGCGGCGCCCACGGGGTCAATGGACTTTGACGAGCACAACCAGCCCCGCCACGGTCACCTGGAGGGCGGGGTGCAGATGGACTCGGTGAGCGGGGATCGGCAGATTCACGGGACATCGCCAACCGCGGATCTGGAATTCACGACAAAGGGCGAACTGCGCCACGCGCACCTGGAGCGGGGCGTGGAAATACGCAGCGAAGAAATGCGTAAGGTAGCTGCGAACTCCCAAGCTGCGGCGCAGCGGCTGAGCCGGACGTGGCGATCTCCGGTAGTGGAAGTGGACTTCCGCGATGCGGGACACGGGAAAGTAGAACCGGCCAGGATTCGCGGAACTGGCGGCGTGGTAATTGCAGGTGAGAACCAGCGCGGCAGCGCGCCTCCCGTGCCCTCGCGGCTGACGGCCGACGAGGTGAATGGCGACTTCGGACCGGATTCCGGATTGAGCGCAATGACCGGGGTGGGTCATGCCGGCATTGAGGAAACGACCGCAACGGGAGATACGCAGACTGCGAGCGGAGACCGGCTGGAAGCTCATTTTCTGCCTGGCTCCAACCCGGCAGGCGGAGCGAAGAGCGGGCTGGGCGGGGCGGCGCAGATTCAGTCGGCGGTGCTGGATGGGCATGTGGTGCTCATCGATCAACCAGCGGCAAAGCCCGGCGCTCGTGCGGAGCAGCCATTGCGGGCCGTGGCCGGGCGGGCTGTGTATGAGGGTGCGGGGGAATGGCTGCACCTGACGTCAAGTCCACGGGTGGAAGACGGCGCCATGCAGCTTACAGCGAATAAGATCGACGTCTCCCAGGATTCGGGCGATGCGCTTGCGCACGGAAACGTGAAGGCTACCTGGTCAGATACCGGCAAGAACGGAACCGGCCAGCCGGCAAACGAACCTGCCGGCAGCATGTCGTTGGGTGGACAGGGGCCGGCGCACGCCGTTGCCCAGGAGGCGCAACTCCACCGGGCAAGTGAGGAGGCCACCTTCCGGGGGCACGCGCGCCTGTGGCAGCAGTCCAACTCGATTGCCGGGCCGGTGATCGTGCTAGATCGCCCAAAGAAGTCGCTGGTGTCGCGAAGTACGGACCCAGCGGAGCCGGTGCGGGTGGTGCTGTTGAGCGCCGGGAGCCTGGAACCGGGCCTGGCTTCGGGCAAGGATGCAGGCGGGAAAGTCGCCGCGCCTTCAGTAATCAGGGTGCGAGCAGGCGAGCTCGACTACTCCGATATTGAACGCAAGGCGGTGATGGTTGGAGGCGCGCTGGGAACGGTTGTGGCGGAGACGGGTTCGGCAACCTCGACGTCTAACCAGGTGGAGCTATTTCTGGTGCCTGCGGGCAGTCGCGCGGGCAAGGAGGCCGGACAGGGACAAGTGGACCGCATGACATCCAGCGGCCACGTGGTGGTGAGTTCACAGGGCCGGCGCGGAACCGGAGAACAGTTGACCTATGCAAGCAAGACCGGGGAGTATGTGCTGACGGGAACTGCGGCCACGCCTCCGCGGATCAACGATCCGGCCCGGGGTATGGTGACCGGCGAGGCTTTGATTTTCCATAGCCGCGATGATAGCGTCAGTATCGAAGGCGGCGGACGCGAAACCAGGACAGAAACCACGGTGCGCCAAGGCGATGGCAGAAGCGAGCCAAAGAGATAGATGGAAACACTGATAGCCGAAGGAATCGGCAAGTCGTACAAGGGACGGCAGGTTTTACGCGGAGTTGACCTGAAAATCTCGCGCGGGGAGGTGGTAGGGCTGCTGGGGCCGAATGGCGCCGGCAAGACGACCAGCTTCTATATCATCGTGGGACTGGTGGCGCCCGAGAGCGGGCGGGTACTGGTGGACGATACCGATATTACCCGGTTGCCCATGTATCTGAGGGCGCGCAACTTCGGCATCAGCTATCTTCCCCAGGAGCCTTCGGTATTTCGCAAGCTTACAGTTGAAGAGAACATTCTAGCGGTGCTTGAGGCACAGCCTCTGGGTAATCGAGAGCGGCGCACCAGGGCCGCACGGCTGATCAACCAGTTGAATCTGGGCCACATCCGCACCACCCGGGGCTATGCACTCTCGGGAGGCGAGCGGAGAAGGGTAGAGATTGCACGCGCGCTTTGCATCCAGCCCAATTTCATCCTGCTGGACGAGCCGTTCAGCGGAATCGATCCGATCGCGGTGCTGGAGCTGCAGAAGATCATCTTCGACCTGAAGGCCGGGGGCATTGGAGTATTGATTACCGATCACAATGTCCGGGAGACGCTAAGCGTAACCGACCGGGCGTACATTATTGCCGAGGGACGTATCTTTCGCGCCGGAACACCGCATGAGCTGGGCAACGACTTGGAGGTGCGGCGCGTCTATCTTGGCGAGGGCTTCTCGCTGGGCTGAGGCTGCTGGGCGTCTGTCAAGGTTACAAACGGGTCAAAGGATGGACCGATTCCCGACGCAGATCGCCGGAAAAGCAATTGTCAAAACCGGAAAGTTGTATCGAAACTCGGCAATTTTACCTTTAAGCTTTTTCTCACGCGATTAAACTTGCTTTGAGTCGCAACGGTGATGAGTCCCAATTATGGCGCTGCTACAACCAAGACTTACGTTGAAAGTGTCGCAACGCCAGGTCCTGACTCCGGGCCTGATGCAGATGGTGAGCGTTTTAGCACTGAATAAGCTCGAACTGAAGGAGATGATCGATGCCGAGATGGTGGAGAACCCCGTCCTGGAGGAGATTGATGAATCGGTTCCAATGCTGGATGAGGTCGCCGGCCGCCAGGAGCGCAATGAACGCGAGGAGCGCCTGGGCCTGCTGGACAAGGGAGCGGAAGAGCCCGCGGCCGCACCCAAGGACCCGTTCAACGAGATCGATTTTGGATCGTACTTCCAGGATTATCTTGACCCCGGCTATCGCACACAGCCGGAGTATGAAGACAGTGAGAAGCCCTCGTTTGAGAACTTTCTCTCCCAGCCTACGACTCTGTCCGATCACCTGGCGTGGCAACTGGGAGCTCTGAGCCTGGCCCCGGAGCTGCATAACGCAGCTGAGTTGGTAATCGGAAATTTGGACGAGGATGGGTACCTGGCCGCAAGCGAGGAAGAACTGACTGCGGCTTACAGCCAGTTCGCAGTGAGTACGCCTGCAAACGGGAGCGGCCTCGGAGATCAGGCCGCGGCGATTGAACTGCTGCGGCGCGGCATTGACCTGGTGCAGCATCTTGACCCCGCCGGGGTGGGTGCCCGGGATTTACGCGAGTGCCTTCTGATTCAGATCGCCGCGCAGCAGCACGAGCTCAACCATGTGTATGCCAAGCGGCCGGCCGAGGAGGAGGAGGAGCCACACCTCAGCCTCAAAGCCGAGGCCGAGGCGCAGCTTGAAGAGCGCCGGCGCAGCATGGAAATGGCGGCGCTGATTGTGGACAGTCACCTGAATCTGTTGCAGAAGCGGGACCTTAAAGACCTGGCGCGAGCGGCACAGATTACAAACGAAGAGGCTCATGCGGGGATGGAGTTCATCCGCACCCTTGACCCCAGGCCGGGCCGCCTTTACAACCGCGAGCAGACGCGGCTGATTGAACCGGATGTGGTGTTTCTGAAACGCGGCGGCGAGTGGGTTGTGTCAATGAATGAGGAAGACCTTCCCAGCCTGCGGCTCAGCCAGCGCTACCGTCGAATGCTGGTGGCTGAAGGCACCGACAAAGAGGTCAAGGACTACGTGAAGGAGCGCTTCCGCTCCGCGATGCAATTGATGCGCAACATTGCGCAGAGAAAGAGCACGATTCTCCGCACGTGCGAAGTGATCGTGCGCCGCCAGCAGGAGTTTCTCGACAAGGGTGTTGAGGCGCTGCGGCCGATGATGATCAAGGAAGTGGCAGAGGAGATCGGGGTTCACCCCTCGACGATCAGCCGCGCAGTGGCCAACAAATATGCGCACACGCCACAGGGCGTGCTGGAGCTGCGCTTCTTCTTCTCAGAGGGATCGAACGGTCCCGAGGGCGCGGATACGCCGTTGCTGGTGCTCAAGCGCAAGGTGAAAAAACTGATCGAGGATGAGGATGTGCGCCATCCTCTGACCGACGACCACCTTGCCGCCATGCTGCAGTCCCTGGGCATTCAGCTTACCCGTCGCACGGTGGCCAAGTACCGCGAGGATATGAACATTCCGTCGACACATCAGCGGCGGCGACGGGACAGGTAGTTGCTGGCTTCTAGCTTGTTCGTGCTTTCCCAAGTCTCCTAAGCGAGACATGGTGCCCGGCTGCTGGGGCGCGTCCTTGGCAAATCCCAAAATCTGGCGCGACGCGGTGGTGGGTAAGATGATTTCCAAAGTGGCTATTTCCACCAGTGAGCTATACCCAAGACAATCCAAGCAACCGCCTGAATCGCATAGACTCTGCGTCTGAGCCTCTTCGTCTTCTCTCCTGTCGGATCGGAGAGGTAGGGACTGTAATATTCTCGCCTAATGGCCACACCCAACGCCGCGAAGATGACGCAGAAACAGCAGACGATCAGGAAGCCTCTATAGGGGTCTATGTCGGCCATCCTCTCACGCACTCAGAGAGTGCCGCAAGCCAAATTGTGCGATCTGTTTTAGCTCGTCCAAAATCGACCGTCCATTCGCGACGCACTGCGCTGGTTCGACTCAACCTTGCGGGGCTATCCTTAAGTAATGAGCACTGCGATGAAAGCTGCCTTGCTTTATGGCGCCAGAGATATTCGGGTGGAGTCGCACCAACGGCCGGAACTGCAGGCCGGGATGGTACTGCTGCGCAACCGCCGCGTGGGGATTTGCGGGTCGGACCTACACTACTACCAGGAGGGCCATTGCGGCGCGTCTGTGCCCGACCGTCCGTTTGTTCTGGGCCACGAGTTTGCCTCGGAGGTCGCGGATGTAGCCGACGGCGTGGACACGGTGAGAGTGGGCCAGCGAGTCACCGCGAACCCCGCCCGCGCTTGCGGGTTCTGCGATTACTGCAAGGCCGGTCGAGGCAATCTTTGCCGAAAGACCATCATGCTGGGCAGTGCCAGCACCAAGCCGCCGACCAATGGTGCGATGGCGGAGTTTGTGCTGGTGCGCGCCGATCAGATTCACGCGCTGCCGGACGAGATTGACGACATTCTGGGCACGATGATTGAACCGTTTGCCGTTGCGCTGCATGCGGTAAAGCGCTCGGGCGGCGTGTCGGGCAAGCGCGTGCTCGTGCTCGGCGCCGGAACCATCGGGCGGCTTGCGGCTATTGCCGCGAAGGCTTACGGCGCGGTTCCGGTGGCGATTACCGAGATTGTGCCGGCGCGGCGCGCAATGGCGACCGAGGGCGGCGTGGATGTTGTGTTCGATCCGGATGCTAGCGATTTCTTCGATAAAGTTCGCGAACTCACAGGCGATGGGTTCGACGTGATTTTTGAAGCATCGGCGTCGGCCAGGGCGCTCCGCCAGGCTTTCGAAGTGATTCGGCCCGGCGGAACAATTGTGCAGATCGGCACCGTGCCCACCGAAGACATTCCGCTGCCTGGCTACGATGTGATGCGGAAGGAGATTAACTTCATCGGATCGCAGCGCTATGGGAATGTGTTTGACGAGGCGATCAGGCTCGTGGCATCGGGGCGCGTGGATCTGCGGCCCCTGTACAGCGGTGAGTTCGCGCCGGATGAGTCAGCGAAGGCTTTTGAGTTTGTGGGGGACAAGGCGCGGTCGTTGAAGGTGCAGATTCAGCTGTGAGCACTGATTAGATCAGGACTCTACGCCAGCATTCCCTCAGAGGCTAAGGCCCGCGTCTTCTTAGCTGCATTTTTCTGGCGCGGCTAAAGCCGCGCCCTTTCAAAGCGTCGGCTTATTTCCAGGTTCCTCAGTTGCTAGAAGCTAAGAGCTAAAAGCTGTCTTTACATCGCCTCGGGGCTTTCGATGCCGAGCCACGCCAATACAACAACCAACTCACGCAGTGCGACGGCTGCTGTTGCCAGCAGGAATGTTTTGCGCGCCGGGTCCTCTTCGGTGAGGATGTGGTGGCGATGGTAGAAGTTGTTGAACTCCTGCGCTAACTGGAAGGCGTGCTTGGCGAGATAGGCCGGTTCTGAAGTTGTAATGCACTGCTCCAGCACCAGCGTGCGACGCGCGGCGCGCAGCCACAATGCCCAGATGTCTTCGTTCTCTTCGCCGGCGAGGTAGGGCGCGGCGTCTGCCAACTCCGCGAACTCCGCTAACACCGCTTCCGGCGTCGTTCCCGCTTTGCGGAAGATGTTGCGGGCGCGGACTACGGCGTATTGAATGTAGGGGCCGGTCTCGCCTTCGAAGCTGAGCGCATCCTTGAAGTCAAAAGCGATGACCGAATTGCGCGTGAACTTGAGCATGAAGTAACGCAGCGCGCCAATGGCTATCTGTTCGGCGATCTTCTGACGTTCGGTCTCGTCGCTGCCGGTCTGGCGCGCATCGACTTCGGCGCGCGTGGCGGCGATGAGTTTGTCGATGAGGTCGTCGGCTTTGACGCCGAAACCCTTGCGGCCGCTGACTTCGATGTAGGGGCGGCCCAGGTCTTCGGCTGAGACGTCGTAGCCGAGTTCGACGGCGCAGCGCGGCGTGAGGGCCACCATCTCGTAACTGAAATGCGTGTAGCGATCGGCTTGATCGGTGAAGCCCATGCCGCGCAAGGCTTGTATGACATTGGCCTGCGGGTCAGACTGGCGCGTGTCGATGACGTTGTAGATGGCCTGCGCGCCGCCAAAGTGCGGATGGGGCTCGTCGCCTTTCTCCGCGGAGATCCAGCACTCGTGGTTGGGGTATGTGAAGAACGGTTTGTAGCCGAAGTCCTTGCCCAGCAGACCGAATTTCCAGAGATGATAGGCGATGTCTTTGCCGACATACGTGACCGTGCCGTTGGAGCGAACGATGACCTTTGCGTCTTCGTCAGTGTCCTTCGGACCGTTCTCGTTTTGGACTGGCTGCATTGCGGCGCCGGGGCGGGTCATGACCCAGCAGCCTTTGTTCTTGCCTTCGTTTTCGAAATAGAGCACGCCGGTCTTCTTGAGCTGCTCGAAGGCAGCGTCCCAGAACTTGAGGTGCAGGATTTCGCTCTCGCGGGGCAGGAAGTCGTACTCGATGTCGAGGCGCAGCATGGTTTCAAGATGGCGGCGCAACACGGCGGTCGAGATCAGTTCTGCTGCTGCGGAGGTCTCGTTGCCGCCGCGTTCAAGCTCGTGCAGCGTGGCGTAGCGCAGCTTCTTGCGCTCGGCGTTTTCTTCGTCGCTCCCCTGCTCGTACCACTGCGAGGTGCGCGCGTAGAGATCCCAGCAGTAGTAGTCGATGCGCTCGCCCTTCTGCTTGAGTTCGTCAAACAGAGCGCGAACGTCAGCGAGAGAACGGCCTTCAAGATGAAGGAACCCGACGACCACATCGGCAACCTGCACGCCGGTGTTGTCGATGTAGTTTTGCACGTCGACTTTTTGCCCGGCGGCGCGCAGCAGGCGGACGA
>DASRLI010000072.1:0-6879 GCA_035648535.1 Occallatibacter sp.
CCTCAATCTTCTCCCGGTTCTCCGCCGTATCGGCGGAGTAAATAATCAGCATCTTCGACCGCAACCGCTCCGGCGCGCGTTCGTCCTTCCCCTGCCACTGCCCGTACACGTCCACCACGCTCAACCCCGAAGGAAAGCGCGGCGTCACTTCGCGGTCCAGAAAGCCCCGCCATTCTGTCTCACTGATTCCCTGTTCGGGATGGTCCGCCAGTCCCAGGCCAAAGTAGAGCTTTGTATCCACCCAGCCGCGCGTGCTATCCGGATGCGCCGGATCGCCCTTCAGTGTTGGTGCCGCCGCAGACGAAACTACCGGCCGATGCTGTACGCATCCGGCCGGCAAAATTGTAAGCAGGCAAATAAACAGGAATCTGCGAACGCGCATCCTCTCTCCATGCTAAAAAATTCCGCGGTGGGATAGTTTGAAGGGTACGGGCTTCAGCCCGTACATTACCCGAGCAAGTCAACTGGGCTTTAGCCCCTGAGGGCAAGCTTCTTCAAACCGGCCCTCCGAAAACCTCTCGTTACGGCACCACGTCCACGCCCCGCCAGAAGGCCACGTACCCTTTTAACTTGCGTGCAGCAGGCTTCGGATCGGGGTAGTACCAGGCCGCGTCCGGATTGTCCTGCCCGTCGATCAGCAGGCTCAGGTAGCGCGCCTGGCCCTTCCAGGGATCGGTTGAAGTCGTGGAACTGGAGCGAAAATACTCCCGCCTGAGGCTGGCCTCGGGGAAATACACATTCCCCTCTACCGTCTCCGTCGTGTCGCTTTCGGCAACAACCTTGCCGTTCCAGATTGCTCGAGCCATCTTCGATTCCGTTTTGGCCTCAAATTCAGTCAAAAAACGACCGCAGAGAGGCTGACGGATACGACACTACCAGAGATTGCGCGGCGTGGCGAGTCCCTTTGAGTATTCAGTTTTCCTTGAAGAACCTACTTGGCTGCTTCGATCGCGTCGACATGGACGGTCTTCGTCGAATCATCGGCGGTCGCAGTTACGGTCACATGGCTGCCGTAAAAGTCCTTCACAGCGTCCGGGTTGTCGATCGTCCAGACGGCCTTGTTCGCCTCGTCCACAAACACCGGCTTCATGCCGCCCGAGATGCACTTCTTCACGCACTCCGCCCCGGTGCCCATATGCTTGGCGCCGCACATGGAGTCCGAGATGTAGCCGTTGATCTTGCTTGAATCGGCGGCCTTGGCCGCAAGCGCAGTCAAGGCGAATACAGCTACCATCACAAAAAGTACACGCTTCACGAGTAACCTCCAGGGGATTGGGGAATTTCTAAAACCGTTACTATCATGCTCTCCCGGGCCATACTTCCACAAGGGACCCGAGGATGAACTTTTCTTAACATCAAAAAACCACACCAGGATTCTTACTTGGCCGACATCCGCGCTCGCCGCGCTTCAAGAGCCTTCAGAACCACTTCGTAGCGCTGCGATGCCGCCGAAAACCGGTTCACCAACTCCGAGGTCTTGATCAGGAACCCCGGATTCTGCTCCCGCACCCCTTCAAGGATGTGCGAAAACTTCGCCAGCAGAAAAAATCCTTCGCCGTTGCAATCCACAAAAAGTTCCGCTGAAACCGCGCCGTGCAGCACCATCGCCGCCGCCATCTCCCAATAGCTCAGCACCTGCCGCAAAAACGCGTTATGCGGTTCCGCCGGGTTCAACAAAACGGTAAACAGCTCCTCCGCCGTCGATGGCCAGAACTCGCCGACCACCCACGCACGGGCCTGCCGTATCACCGATTCGGTGCGCAGTTCATAAAGTCTTAAAATGATTTCCGCATCAGCAGGCGTCGCAAGCATTCGTTCCATCTGGTCTTCTCCGATGCCCCATATTACCGGATTCACCCAGATTCTGCCGAAAACTGGTTTCTCGGACTATAGCATTTTCGGGATTAGTGTAGACCGAAGGCACTATGCTAAGTGGCTTTTTCCTCAAGAAAAAGCCACCTTCCAATGCGCTTAAAAAGTCTACGTGTATTCCGAAAATGCTCTAGGGCTGCGCACTCATCGTCGCTGTCATCTGAGTGTCCATGGGCACACTTGCCCACTCCGGCGGATGAAACTTCGCTCGGCCATTTCCTGAGCGTTCACGCGTCAAGTCTCCCGTTAGGGAGAACCGATAATAGCCCAGGGCAAGCGCGCGCAGCCCTGGGAATACGGCCCGATTAGGTTCAGCACGCCCCGTAGGGGCATCCGAAATTCCTAAGATGATTTTCGATAGAGCGACCATCGCGACGGGAGTCGAACGACATGTGTTATCCGGGTGCCCCAGATCCGGGGTCCATACAGACGGGTCCTTGTCTGTGGGATGGAGATCTCGATTTTGAGATCTCGGACGAATAAAAGGTGGCCCGCTCCATCCGCTTACAAAAAAGCTGAGAGCTGAAAGCTAAAAGCCAGCCCTTACGCCGGCACCAGCTCCTTCTTGTCCCCCTTGTTCTCCACCACCGGTCCATGCGTCTCCACTGTCGGCGGAGGCGGCGCATCCCCAATCCGCTTCGAGTAGCTGCACACCACCTTTGCGCCCTCTTCAACCGGTGCCGCAACTGCCTTCTTCCCCCGCTTCTTCGGCGCAACCTCTTCCTCGGCGCCCTTCTTCTTGTTCGGGCACTCCAGGAAGATCCCCGACTTCAGCGTCTTCTCCAATAGGTAAGGGCTCCCGCACTCCGGACACTTCTCCGCCACCGGTTTCAGATTCGACGTGAAATCGCACTTCGGATAATTCGTGCAGCCCCAGAACACGTTCCCGCGCCGCGCCTTGCGCTCGGCCAGGTCTCCGGTCCCGCACTTCGGGCACTTCATTCCTTCAATCAAATTCTGCTTGATGTACTTGCACTTTGGATAACCCGAGCACGAAACAAATTCCCCGTACGCGCCCTGCCGCAGCACCAGCGCCTTGCCGCACAATGGGCAATCCTCACCCGTCGGCTCCGGTGGCTTCTGCTGTTGCTTCTGGCTCAGCTTCCGGAACGTCTTGCAAGGCGGATCGGCGTTGTAATCGGGACAAGACATGAACGGCCCGAACAGTCCGCGGCGCATCACCATCACCTTCCCGCAGTTCTCGCAGTACTCCTCGGTGTCGCCCGCCTCCTGCGCCTCCGGCGTATTCAGGTCAGGCTTAGCCGCAATATTCTCCTTGGTAAATGTGCAGCTCGCGGGATCTTTCTTGTTGTATGCCGAGCACGCAAAGAACGTGCCGAATTTGCCCCACTTCAACACCAGCGGAGATCCGCACAGCTCACACTTCTCGCCCGTCACCTGCTCCATCCGCTTGATGTTTTCCATGTTCTTCCCGGCATCCTTCAATTCCTCTTCAAAGTAGCCGTAGAACCCGTTTAGCAGGTCCGTCCATTTCTCCTTGCCCTCTTCGATATCGTCCAGCTCCTCTTCCAGCTTGGCCGTGTACGCCGTATCGAAGATGTACGGAAAATTCTTCACCAGCAGATCGCACACCACCACGCCGATTTCGGTCGGATAAAACCGTCCTCGCGATCCACCGTGTTTCGTTACGTACTCACGGTCCTGGATCGTGTTGATAATCGACGCATACGTCGACGGACGCCCGATGCCCCGCTCTTCAAGCTCCTTCACCAGCGAAGCTTCGTTGTAGCGCGGTGGCGGCTGCGTAAAGTGCTGCTCCTCGTCCAGCTTCTCCAGTTCGAGCGCCTTCACGCCATCCAGAATCGGCAGCTTGTTTGAGCTCTCGTCGTCCTCGTCCTTCTTCTCTTCGGCAACTTCGTACACCTTGAGAAATCCGTCGAAGCGCAGCACTGATCCACTCACGCGAAAATCGTAAGTCTTGCCTGTCTTCGCCGACTTCGCGGCAATAGTCGCCGTCGTCACGTCGTACACTGCTGGAACCATCTGCGAAGCAACGAATCGTTGCCAGATCAACCGGTACAGCTTCAGTTGTTCATCGCTCAGGTAGCGCGCAATCGACTCCGGCGTCCGCGAAGCATCCGTCGGGCGAATCGCTTCGTGCGCATCCTGCGCCGCTTTCTTTCCCTTGTACTCATTCGGCGTAGTTGGCAGGTACCGCGCGCCCAGATTCTTGGCAACCCACTCGCGCGCACCTTCCTTTGCTTCCGGCGCAACGCGCGGCGAATCGGTACGCATGTAAGTAATCAGGCCCACCGTGCCCTCGGCGCCCACGTCAACGCCTTCATAGAGCCGCTGCGCGACGCCCATCGTCCGTCGCACATTGAATCCCAGCTTGTTTGAAGCATCCCGCTGCAGCTGGCTGGTAATGAACGGCGGCAAAGGCCTGCGCTGCTTCTCGGTCGCCTGCACTGAGGCGAGCGTCCACTTCGCATCTTTCAGCGCCGCCATCGTCTCGTCCATCGCCGCCTTGCCGGCCAACGCGTTCGAGATCCACAGTGCCTTCCCGTCTTTGTCCGTCCCGTTCGATACTCGCGCCGGCTCTCCGTCGATGCCCACAAACCGCGCCGTGAAACTCTTCTCCGCCTGCTTCTCGGGGTGGAGCATCGCGTCCAGCGTCCAATACTCCAACGGCTGAAACGCCCCAATCTCCCGCTCCCGCTCCACAATCAGCCGCACCGCCACCGTCTGCACGCGTCCAGCCGACAATCCCCGCCGCACCTTGTCCCACAGCAGCGGAGAAATCTGGTAACCCACCAGCCTGTCCAGCACGCGCCGCGTCTGCTGCGCGTCCACAAGATTCTGATCCACGTCCCGTGCATGCTTGAATGCTTCCTGTACAGCCTTCTTCGTAATCTCGTTGAACGTCACCCGGCGAATCTTTTTTCTTTCCTTGGCGTTCGTCCCAAGCTGCAGAGCCAAGTGGTACGCAATCGCCTCGCCCTCGCGGTCCGGGTCAGGCGCCAAGTAAATCTCGTCCGCCTTGGCTGCCAGCTTCTTCAGCTGATCCACAACTTTTTCCTTGCCCGGAGACACTACCAGCTCCGGCACAAAGGTGCGCTTCTCAAGCTCCACGCCAATCTCGTTCTTCGGCAGGTCCATGATGTGCCCCACTGAAGCCCGCACCTCAAAGCCCTTGCCAAGATACTTCTCGATCGTCTTCGCCTTGGCCGGCGATTCCACGATCACCAGTGATTTGGTCATTGCCATCCTTATTAAGTACCCAATCTACCCTGTCAGCCCTGTTTGACGCTGTTTGAACGCTTTCGATTCATTCCGCACCCGGTCCGGTTTCCGACCGCGCCTCGGCTATCTGTCCAATTTGGAGAAAAACTAGCCACAAGAGATGCACCCTACCACGGAACACCGCCCCATTTCCACTCGCTGGGACCTTCTTCATCACCCAAAACCTCATCTCCCGAACCGCAAAGGACCCCTTTTTGCGGTCCAGCAACTCCCCGCAAAACCCCTGTTTTCCGCTGTAAGGAATCGTTTCAGGAGGAGAAAGACTCCCCGGCCGCCGAGATGACAAAAGAAAAACTAACCAACCATCCGCAAAAACACCCCGTGCCCCATGCTTGCGCCGCTTTTTTGGCGCAAGGGTGGGATACCTCAACCCTCAACCGACCGTACTTAAACTGATCCATGACCCCTGATCCCTGTCTCTGTCACATCGTCCGAACGTAATTCTTCCCCGGCAACCCTCTGATCCGCCCTGCCATCTCCAGCTCAAAAAGCGCCGTAAACACCTCTGAAGAAGTAAGTTGCGTCTCCAGCAGGTCCAGAATCTCGTCAATCTGCAGGCTCGCATCCTTGCGCAGAACCTCCAGCACCATCACTTCCTGAGGCCTCAGAACGGGGTCTGGTAATAAGGATGCAGTCGTTTCCGATCTCGATTCAGCCGGCGCCAGCGAATCCAGCTCCAGCCGAACCTGCGAGGGCAGATCCTCCCACACATCCTCCCAGGTCGCCACCAGCTTGGCCCCCTGTTTAATCAATGTATTAGGAGTCCACGACCCCTTGCTCGTCACATTCCCCGGCACCGCAAACAAGTCCCGGTTTTGATCCGCCGCGCACCGAGCCGTCACCCGTGTCCCGGAGTTTTCGCTCGCCTCTACCACGAGCACGGCCACGCTCAGCCCGCTCAATATTCGATTCCGCCGCGGAAAATTCTGTGGCGCCGGAAACGTTCCCATCGGCACCTCGCTCACAATCGCCCCGCCCGTTGCCAGAATCTCCTCGGCCAGCTTCTTGTTCTCCTTGGGATAAACAACGTCGATCCCCGTGCCCCACACAGCCACCGTCGGCATCCGTGCCGCCAACGCCCCTCGGTGAGCGCACGAGTCGATTCCCCGCGCCATTCCACTTACAATCAGCAGCCGCCGCACCGCCAGATCCCGCGACAGCATCTCCGCCATTCCCGATCCATATGGCGTCGGATGCCGCGTCCCCACCACCGCAATCGCAGGCCGGCTCAGCAGCCTCACATCCCCGCGCACCCAAAGCACGGGCGGTGGATCGTAAATCTCCTTCAGCCGCTCTGGATACTCGGGGCACCCGAGGCTCACCACCTTTGCCCCCTGCGCCGTCACGCGCACCAACTCCGCTTCGGCCGCCGCCCGCGCCTTCCCGTCAAAAATGAACTGCGCCGCCGCGGCAGGAAACCGCAGCCCTTCCAGCTCCGTCAGCAGCATCGTAAATATTCTGCTTGGCGCCTCCAGCTCCTGCATCGCGTCCAGAATCCGTTTCGGACCCAGCCCCGGCGAAAGCGCCAGCGCCAGCCACGCCATCCGATTTTCATCGCACGCGGAAGTCTTTGATAAATCAGTGTTTTCGGCCAGAGTTGTCACAGCGCCAGCCATTTCGTCCAAAATCTGCACACGACGGCTTTCCCCTTAGTAAACTAAATAATCGTTCAAAGGTATTTGCGCTCACGTTATCGTCCCCGGCAGGGCATGTCAAGGCGCCTTTAGTGCCACCGCCGATACC
>DASRLI010000073.1:0-16172 GCA_035648535.1 Occallatibacter sp.
GCCCCAGGTCCACAAGGTTCAGCTTCACTTCGGGGTCGAAGCAGTCGCGCAACGCGGTGAAGATGTCGGCTTCGGAGAGCATTCGCTAGTTTTTCCGCTCAACAAGATAGCGCGCCACGGCCTTCAATCCATCCGCGCGGCTGCCGTACGGCTCCAGCGCAGCGAAGGCCTCTTCAATCAGCAGTGCCGCATCGCGTTCACTCTGTTCTACGCCGTAGACGGCTGGCCAGGTTGCCTTTTCCGTGGCCTGGTCCTTGCCGGCGGTCTTGCCGAGTTGGGCTGAGTCCACAGTCATGTCCAGCACGTCATCCACAATCTGGAAGGCCACGCCGGCCTTGAGGCCGAACATGGTCAGGCGGGCCACGTCTTTGAGGTCGGCCCCGGCATACACACCGCCGGCCACTACGCTTACCCGGATGAGCGCGCCCGTCTTGGCGCGGTGAATCGCCTCCACCAGCTTGCCAGTCGGCTTCTGGTGTTCGCTTTCAAGATCCAGCACCTGTCCGCCAATCATGCCGTCCACAGTTCCCACTGCGTGGGCAATGAGCGAAATGATCTGCACTGTTGCCGCGGGCGGGGAGTCAAGCCCGGCCAGCACCTCAAAAGCACGTGTCTGCAGAGCGTCGCCGGCCAGAATCGCGATTGCTTCTCCGAACTCCACGTGGCAGGTGGGCTTGCCGCGGCGCAGATCGTCGTTGTCCAGAGCCGGCAGGTCGTCGTGGATCAGCGAGTAGGTGTGCAGCATTTCCAGAGCCGCGCCCAGCCTGGCAATTCCTTCGGGCATCGTGCCGGCAATCGTAACTCCGGCCTGCATGGCCAGCACCGGCCTTAGCCGTTTACCGCCGGCAAAAACCGAGTGGCGCATTGCCTGATGAATTGACGAGGGCACAGTCCTCTTGCAGGGAAGCAGTTCTTCCAGGGCGCGGTCGGTCGACTCAGCCCCTTCTTTCAATAGCGATTTCACATCGACGGTCATTTCCCTCATTTTAACCGAGCGCGGCTCACCCCTCGGTTGCGCAGCCACAAGCCAGTGAGCACCAGCAAACTCAGGCAACTCAGCCAACGCGCAATGATCGCGTCGGGAGTCGTCGTCCAATCGACCGTAAGATCCACTCGCCCCTGCGGCACAGGCACGACTATCAGCCCATCAGCGCGCCGGGGCAGGGAAGAGACCGCGAGCCCATTTACCTTGACCAGCCAGGCCGGATAGCTGCGCAGGCGCAAAACCATGTAGCCGGGGTGGGCAGTGGCGGCAACAATCCGCAAATGCTCGGGCCGGACTCTTACCAGTTGAACGACCGAAGCAAACGTGGCCTCGCAACTTCCCTGTGCTGCCTCCCAAGCAGGGGGCGAATCCGGCGTATCCGTCGCTTTGCCAAGCACGATTGCGGGGTCGCTCACCAGGCAGGCCTGTGGCAGGTTCGTAGCGAGCAGCGAATTATCTGCGCCGATCGGCTCGTACTCGTTGGTGCCGATAAAGCCTTGGCCCGAGCGATACACGTCCAGCATGCCCGGCGCAGCGTCAACGTCTTCACAGCCTTGAAACAAGGCCTTTCCCGCATACGCAGTCATCGCCACAAATATCGCGACGAAAGCGAATCCGACTGCAACGCGCGGCCACCTGAATGTGGATTCGCGAGGCCAAATAGCCATGGCAACGAAGATTGCCATCGGCGCCTCCAGAACCACAAGCCAGCGCCATGGAAATTGCAGGAAGCGAAGATCGGGAAGCAGATTCCATAGTGGGCGCGAGAAAGGGAACTGGAGCAGGAGAACGGCGATGGGAATCAACGCGAGCGGAATCCACCAGCGCCGCGGCCCCGGCAAGCTACCACGAAGCCAGCAGACCAGCAGGCCGCCGAGCGTTACCGCGATCATGATGACTGCGATCATCGAGACCGTGTGCAGCACCTCGTCGTGAGGTTGCAGGGAAGGGTCTGCGTGAACCGCAAACAGCCAATTATTCTCGAGCGTTTGTCCAGGGTCTTCGGTGACCTGGTGGATATCTACCCATCGCTGCTCCGAGGTTGCGGGGACGAGATAGATTGCCGCGAGGCCCATCCCCAGCACTGCGCCGGCCGCTGCGCGCAGCACCGGCACCCACGACCGCTCCAGCATGACCAGCACCAGCACAACCGCGGCGAGCAGGTAACAAGCCATCAGACCGACAGTTGGATTTGAGAGCCATGCACCTGCGACGGCCACAGCCAGCCCTGCGGTTGAGCCATCGAATGCGCGTTTCCGGGTGGGGCTTGTTGAAGCAGCGGCAGATGCGTCCGCAACATCTGAATTGCGAAAACGCAACGCATAGAGCAGCACCAGCGGAATCCAGAATCCCCCCGCAAGCTCTGCGAACGCCGACCGCTCGTATGCAGTAAACAGCGCATAGCCTGAAAACAGCGCCGCGCACCCGGCCAGCGTAGCCGCACCTTCGTCAAGCACCTGCCGCGCAAGCACCCTTGTCGCCAGTCCCGTCCCTGCAAGCAGTAGAAACGTCAGCGCCACGGCAACCAGAGTCCACGGCAACACAGCTCCCAACACCGCGCCCATCATCCATGTCAGCGGCGAGTAGAAAACAAACCGCGGCTCGCCTGCGCCATAGTTCGCGCTTGGAGTCCAGTGCGGATAGAGCAGCCCATGCCGCCATGCATTCAGCGCGTCGAACCACGAGACAAGATGAAAATCGAAGTCGTGCCCGCAGGAGTTGCCCCAAACCATTTGCGGCGCCACAGCCAGAGCCGCTGCGGCAAGAATCACCGCCGGACCAATGAAGCTTCGCCAAGGGGCCCGATCAACCGCTGACCCCTGATCCCTGAAATCTGATCCCTGTCCGTTCATGGCACCAGCCGCAGCGTGTGCCGCGTCTGCGCCGCCACTGCTACAGGCGAAAAGGGAAGTGCAAACGTCGTTCCCCCGTACCAGTCGTTCCACTGATCGCGAAAGTACGGGCTGTATGGGTCGCCGCTCTCGCCCAGCACGATATTTTCCGTCGAGCCGTCTACATTGTTCCAGTCCATGGTGAAGCGCTGCGACGGCCCAAAGTCGCGGCCCACTTGCTTCACCGTGGTCGTATCGCCGCTCTGCGCCAGCGGCCCGGTCCCAGCGATCCGGGCAACAACCGGCAGAAACTGGGCCAGCGGATGTTCGAGATCGACAATGTGCCAGCTACCGTAGCGCCAATCGGCCACGTTGGCTGGCGCGTTGCCCTCATCCATCCCTTTGTGCACCGCCGCAGTCAGCAGCGCGTCCCAGTTTTTGTAGCCGGGCGGCAGCCAGTCTGCTTTGGCGTGCATCACGATTTCTTCCTCGGCAAAGTTGGACTCCTCCCAGCGATAGGTTGCTGCGTCGTTGCCCAGCTTCGGCTCCAGAATCAGCGGCCACAGCGCGCGGCGCGCCTGGGTCACAATCGAGGCAGCGGCAGAGTCGGTCGTCAGCTTGCCATCCCAACTCCGCACCAGGTCGGCAGCCTGGCGCAATCGCTCGTCGGCGTCGCCTGTCTGGTCGATGGCGTAGGCCAGCCGCTGTCCAATCTCCTGGTCCACCTCGCTGTAAACATCGGTCTGCACAGCCAGCAGATCCTTCGGCGTCAGGCCATCGCGGCCTTCCAATGACTTGTAGATCCGCTCTGCGCGATACGGATCGATCCACTCATCAGCGAGCGGATAAGGAGACGCGTCCGTTGTCACGCGCGAGTTGGCAGTGGCCAGAAATCCTGACGGCGGATCGGCCGCATTCGGCATCGCGTCGAACGGAATGAAGCCCTGCCACTCCTTCCCACTGTCGCCACTCCCAACTTGAATCGGCTTGCTCGCCAACCCCGAAGGCCGAATCGGAATTCTACCGATAGCGTGATACGCAATGTGCCCCTGGTCGTCGGCGTAAACCACATTCTGCGTCGGCCAACTCCACGTCCCGAGCGCCGCCGAAAAATCCGTCCAGTTCGCCGCACAGTCGAGCTGGTAGAGCGGGATCGAATTCAGCGTTGTATCGTAAAGCGTCCACTTGAGCGCAAGCGGCCGCGTCTCCTTCGGCAATATCGGATTCAGCAGCGGCCCGTGAGCTGTCGATTGCACGTCAAGCAGCACGTCTTTCCCGCCGCGCACCTTGATCACCTCATGATCCACGTTGAGCGGCTTCCAATCGCCGTCGATGTCCTGATAGTTCCCCTTGCCGTCGAACTTCTCCACGTACAAGTCCTGCACATCGCCCATCAGCGCGGTAAAACCCCACGCCACGTGTTCGTTGTGTCCGGCAATCACAAACGGCATACCCGGCAGCGTGACGCCCGCGGCGTGAAACCCAGGCGCGCTCAAATCGGCCATGAACCAGATGTTGGGCACCGCCAGCCCCAGGTGCATATCGTTTGAGAGCATCGGCTTGCCGCTGGCAGTGTGCTTGCCGGCTACCACCCAGTTGTTCGAGCCCGCCACGCAGCCTTCGCAGTCAGGCAGCCCCATCACAGCCAGCAGCGCCCGCGGATCAACCGGCGCAGGCATGCCTGCGCCGGGCGACGCATCTGCTTTGAAAGGGCGCGGCTTTAGCCGCGCCACTTGGTTCGGAAGGGAACTCTGGGCTTTAGCCCCTGAGGGAATGTCTTTGCGAACCCTCGCATTCCCCCAGGGGCTAAAGCCCTCATTCTCTCGCGGCTCGATTGCGGCACGGCTAAAGCCGTGCCCTTTCAAAGATACGGCGGTTTCCGTACCAAGGGCCGCCGCGCTCGCCGCGGAAGGCTCATCCTCATCGTCGTCGTCATCGCCTTTCGACGGAGCCGGCTCCGCATGCGGCTGGCTCAGATCAAGCAAAATCCCTGTCGGCGGATGATCGCGCCACGAACCTACCGGGTAGAGATCGGCCTCCAGGCTGGAATTGTTCAGCTTCGCGGCGATCCGTTCCCGTGACAGCTTCGTCGGCCAGTGCGTATCCAGCATCTGCACCATCATCAGTCCCACGCTCACTGAGTCCACGCCGCTCCAGGGCAGCGGTCGATAAGCCAGGAGCCGGAACTCCGCTGGAAGCGAATCCTGATGTTGCTCGATGAAAAGATTCACGCCGCGCGCGTAGTCGTCCAGCCGCGCCCGATCCGCGGCGGGCAAGTTCGCGTAGACGCGCCCCGCGGTATTGCGAAACTGCAGCACCCGCTGCGCCTTGTCGTGCTCCACCAGCGAGGGCCCCATAATCTCCGCCAGCTCGCCGTTGGAGTTGCGCCGGTACGCATCCATCTGCCACAGCCGGTCCTGCGCCGTCACATATCCCTGGGCCACAAACAGGTCGTCTTGGTTGGACGCCTCAATGTGAGGCACTCCATGAGCGTCGCGCCGCACCGTCACCAGCGCAGTCAAGGCTTTCGAGTCAAGCCCGGCAAAGTGCACATCTCCATCCAGCACCGGCAACGCGGCCTTTTCCGCGGAGCGCAGCCACAGCACTCCCACGCACACAGCCACCACCACCAGCGTGAGCAGGACGCACAGTGCCCAAAGCACAATCCTCGGCCAGCGCCGTTTGCGTTTACGAGCGGGTCGTGCTGCTCCGGCGGCGCGCGCTCCATCGATCGGAAGAATGTTGGCCATAGGTCAACACCAGAATACCGCTACGAGATGCGAGGGCTCCGTGTTGTGCCTGAGCGCATCTTCCGCCGCTTGCTCAGAGGGGCGAAGGAATCGAATTGATTGCGATCATCTCAATTCGTCATTGAGCGGGCGCTTGCGGCAAAGGCATTCCATGGGCGGACCCGGAGTGGCGATAGAGGATGCTGCCTGGAATGAAGTGAGCAGCCAACCGGGCGATCGGATAGCCGAGGAAGCCGAACGAAGCCGCGCTGGCAACCGAAAGCTCAACTTGGCCCCTGGTATCCAAATCCTGCCTAAGCAGCCCCACAGCAATGCCGCCGGCCGAGGCCATTGCGGCGACCAAAAGCCAGCGGTTCCGCACTTCGTGGACCTGCCTGACCGTTTCCACATCGGCCCGATCGATGCGAAGCTCGCCGCGCCTCAACCCGTCATAGCGCGGGGCACAGAAGAGGTATTCGTCGGTCGCGCTGCCAAACGAGCAGTGCATTACGTGCTTTCCGCCGGTGTCGACAGTGATCTCGTCTCCACGAGATAGCGAGGCTAGCCGAGCCCAATTGTCCGCATTAGGCGGTGCGGGCGATGGGGCATCCGGCAATGACTGCGTCCGTGCTGCAGCAGGCAACAAGACGAGTGCAATTGGAATCCACAATAAGTTCTTCATAGCTAGCGATGTTAGGCAAGCTGCTGGCTCGGCATGGGGTTGGTTAGGACAGAATCGTAACTGTCATAACGGTCAGACGGGGCGGCGAGAAGGTGCGGCGAGGCGGGCCGGTCAGGCTGGCGGCAGAACTCGCTGCTCGCTGCGGCGAAGTTCAGCAAGCGTTGGTTCATCCAGAAGCGTAAAGCGCAGCGGGAAAACGCCCGCCGGCAATTCGAGCGCGGTCACCGAATCGCAAACCACGCCGGCTGTCGCATCCAGTCCCCGCTTCCAGCCGGCCTGTGTCGCGTCGCGCACCAGCAGGCTCTCCGGGTCCAGTCCGGCGGCAACAAGCATTGTCCTTGCAATACGCTGGAAATCCTTCCAGCGTGAAGCGATGCCAATCAGCTCTCCGGCATGTTCGGGCAGATAACGTTGCAGGCGCGCCAGCAACTCCGGCGCCACCGGATGCACCTCAAGCACGGTCAGTTCACTACCCGCGGGCAGCAGCTTGCGCACGCTTGCCGCCTTGCTGGGCAATACCACGAACATCGACCCTTCGAGAACGCCCGGCGCGTTGCATTCCCCGGGTGTGCAGCCCACCACCGGTAGCGCAAGCGCGACTTCCATCTCGTGGATTACGATGGCGCACAACTCCGGATCGGGCTCAATCACCAGCCAGCGCGACGGCGGCTGATTCTGGAGCCAGCGGCGCAGACGCGCTCTCACAAGCGACTCAGCCGCGCCCATCTTGCGAGCTTTTGCCGCCATATCGCCGATGAGCTGATCGACAGCAAGTTCCGGCGACAACGGTGCCGAAGGCCGCGTGGCCCGCACAAACACACCGCTGCCGTGACGGAACTCAAGCCAGCCCTCTTGTTCCAATTCCCGATAGGCAGCGCTTGCCGTGTTGGCGTGTATCCCAAAGCGGCGAGCCAACTCGCGTGTGCTGGGCAGCCGTTCGCCGGGACGCAGCTCTTTGCACAGGATGGCGAGCTCCACCTGGGTAATCAACTGCTCACGCAGGGAGACTTCGCCGGTGCGGTTGAGCCAGAGCCGCATGCCTCTATCCTTCAACCTGCCGCAGGCTGGGAACAGCAACCGTCGCGACCACCCGTCTGCGTCCGTAAATCAACAGCAGCGCCACCAGCAGCAGCAGGATCACGCCCAGCACCAGCAAACTGCCTTCCGGCCCGTCTGTGCCGCCGCTCCACAAAACATTGCCTGCCGGACTGGTAGTGAGGTAGTGGCCCTTCGCGGGAAGGCCGCTGTCGGCGGTGCCAAAAAAGTAGGTCTCCGCCCAGTCCCAGCCGGCATGGCAGCCGATCGCCCACCACGCCGAACCGGTAACCCAAATGCTCACGCAGAACACAAAGCCGATAGTCCCGGCCGCAAAAATTCCAATCCAGTTTTCGCCGTTGTTGCTGGTGTGGATGAATCCGAAGACAGTCGAGGTAACCCAGGCCGCCTGCCAAAACCCTCCGCCTTCAGCCTTTCGCAGTTGCAGCAGAAGGCACGGAACCAGGCCGAGCAGCACGATGCCGTACACACCCCACACGCCGTCGCCCTTGTCCCGCAGCACCAGGTCAAGGCACAGCGCGGCCTCAATCCCCAGCGCCCACCAGAAGTTGATGCCCCTGGCCAGCGTGAACTGCAGGTAGCAGCGGAAGGTGCCCTCTTCAAAAAAGCCGACCAGAAGGAAGCACCCACCCCATAACGCGGCAAAGCCGAATATCTGCGATCCCGACAGCGCCACCGGGCCGAATTGAAGCCAGCCACCCATGGCTAATCCGCCCACCAGCACCGAGAGCCCCACAAAACCCGCAGCCAGGCCGCCCATGAAATGACGCCCGCCCCGAGGCCCGGTCAGGTTGTAATCAAACAACCGGCGCCGCTCGATGAATGCCAGAATTGTGCCAGCCCCCAGGATGGCCAGCACAAGCACAAGCTCCTGCAGGATCGCCGACGCGGGCGTGAAGCTGTCACTCTTGAGATGAAGAACGCTCCGGGCAATCAGGTTGCCAAGAAATCCCAGGGGAAACATGAAGAGAATGGCAAGGATGAGAAACATCAGCACCGACCAGCCGGTGCGCAGTCCCTCGCTGCCGGCAAAAATCCAGCGCAGCCCGCGATATACCGGTTCCGGGCCGGGATCAGCCTTGAGTTCCTGACTGGCGCCGAGGCCCTGGCTGGCGCCGAGGTCCTGAATGTTGACAGGCCCGCCTGCAGTGTCGGCCGCCGCCGATGCAGCATCGGAATCACTTTTGGATGGCGCCATTTCGGTCAGTGAAGAGCGTTGTTCCGGCTCCATTGAGCCTCCTTCAAAATGAAACAGGTTTGCGGCCAACAACTTGTCCTGATGGAAAGATACTCTACGCAACAATCAAGCACCTGGTTCCGCGTCTAGAAAGCCTGCGGCCAGAGGCGGGCAGCGTGCCAGATTCCAACAATCTCAACTGCCTGCGCCGAAATCCGGTACACCACGATGTATGCCGTTCTGGGAACAACGGCTTCGCGCATTTCCTCCACGCGGCCCGTGCGTCCTGAGTAGGGCAATTGCCCCACCCGCCATACTGTTTCGAGAATCCTGCGGCGGATGGTGGCGGCTCCTGCGGCGCTTTCGGATTGAATGTACTCGACGACTTCCCTGAGGTGCCTGACCGAAGCGGCAGACCAGAAAACCTTCATCGGCCGGTACGTTCCCATTCATCCACCATTCGCTCCACTTCTTCGTGGCTGGTGGTTCGCCCGGCACGAATGTCTTCGCGTCCCTCATTCACCATTGCCACGAAGCGCTGCTGCTCGCTCAGGTATCTTTCCACCGCCTCATTGAGCAGGTAGCTGCGGTCACGATCCATGGCTTTGGCGATCGAGTCCAGTTCAGCGACTTTCTCGGCGGCAATTCGAAAGCTGATGGTGCGCGACGGGTTCATAATACAAGATAATACGTCATATTATCGCGTATTACAAGGGAGATGAGACAGCGTCCTTCTTCTGAGCAACGACCGGGTTTTGCAGCGGGCCAGAGTTGACACAAGAGGCCAAGCCATTGATGCTTAACAGTTCCGGTTCTTTGCTTTTCCGGTGCAGGAGGAACTCAGCTTTTGCGGGTTCTCGTTTTCTACCACGACAAATGTTTTGACGGAGCTTGCTCCGCCTCTCTTTTTACGCGCTTCCATCGCGAGTGCGTCGACGCCAATGCCACTTATGAGTATCACGGCTTGGTCCATCGCGCCGGGGCGCTCTTTGACGAGAGCGAATTCACCGGCGATGAGAATGCCATCGTCGATTTCAAGTACTCGGCCTCGCCAAAGATCACATGGTGGTTCGATCACCACCAGTCAGCCTTCCTCACGCCCCAGGATCACCAGCATTTTCTGGCTTGCCAAAAGGATCCGGTCTGCGGTGCTCGCAAGTTCTTTGATCCCAAGTACACCTCATGCACCAGCTTTCTGGCCCACATTGGCGCAGCCCGCTACGGCTTCAATACCGCTCCGGTTGCGGAGTTGATCCACTGGGCCAACATCGTCGACGGCGCGCTCTACGAGAGTCCCGAGTCGGCCGTAGAAATGGCCGCTCCGGCCATGAAGCTGACGCTGATCATCGAGTCCAATCAGGACCCTGTGTTCATTCCGCGCCTGATCCCGCTGCTGACTTCGCTGCCTCTCGCAGAGGTCCTCAGCCAGCCCTTTGTTGCCGGCCTGTTGCCGCCGCTGCTCGAGCGCCACGCTGAGGCGTCGGAACTGATTCGCAGCCGTGCCGAAGAGCGCGACGGCACCATCTTCTTCGACATCACAGACCATCCGCTTGAGGGGTTCAACAAGTTCATCCCCTACTATCTGTATCCGAACGCGACCTACTCCATCGGCCTGTCCAAGTCCAGCTTCCGCACCAAGGTTGCCGTGGGCTCAAACCCATGGACCAAGGCCGATCCAGCCACAATGGTGAACCTGGCCCAGGTCTGCGAGCGCTACGGCGGCGGCGGTCATGCGCGCGTAGGCGCCATTAGCTTTCCTCCCGACCAGGAAGAGAAAGCCCGCGTAGCTGCTGCGGAGATTGTGGCTGAATTAAGGGCAAAAAACCCGCTCGCCTAAGCGGGAGCGGGTTTGCCGAAGTTTATTAAATAGTGGTGTTTTGAAAGTACGCGGTCAGCCGCGCCGTTATCTGCCGCCCCAGGGGCCGCTAACCAGCCACAGCTCGAGAGCGCCCATTAGGTGAAGAAACAGCATTTGCCCAAGCACGCGGAGGACGGTTACCCGGCCCCTCAGCGCAAACCTGGCCAGCAGCCCCTCAAGCGGGAACTGGGCATACAGGATGATCAGCGGCAGGGTCGCAGCCAGACCTTCGCTCATGCCCAACTCCGGTCGGCTGGCGATTGAGGCGAACGGGAATACGAGCCACATTCCCCATGGCCGGTATGAAGATACCAGCGCAACAATCTGCGGAGCGAAACTGGAAAGGACAATGCCCACCGCGAACGGCCAATATTCGGCCCAATCCATCACTGAGCGATAGCGCCGCGTCTTGCGTCGCCGTTCGGTCAGCGCAACCAGGTTGGCCTGCATCTCGCGCTTGTAGAGCGCGTCTATCGCGGAAATCCCGATCAGGCGGCTGCCTTGCGACCGGGCATTGCTTCCGAATTTGCTTCCAAGGTCCTTGAGCATATTGCACGGCCCTCCCGGCAATGGGGAATTCTTCCCAGGGTCTTCCGATTATCGTCCGTTTCGCCTTGGACCAGACCGGGAAAATCTGCAACTTTGGTGTTAAGTGCCTCCTGGCGAATGACCCGCAATGCCGCCAAAATGAGCCGCGCCGCCACCAACTCCGCTGTTATGTCACAATGGGAGCCGCCATGCTGATTGAAATGCGGCAGTTGCGGTGCATCCTCTTTTTAGGTGCACTTTCCCTCTGCCTTCCGGCCACCGCGACGGCTCAGGGCGGAACAGGCACGAAGCCGGACGACCAGGAGATCGTTCACGGCCTGTCGCTCAAGGACTTTGCTCTCGTCGGCCCACACTTCGCGGATTCGGATATAACCTCGCGCGAGGCTGACAACATCGCCGCGGCGCTCAAGGACGTGCTCGACCTCGACGTCCAGGACCGTTGGATCATCACCGACCCCAAGGCCCGCGCGCAGCGGCATCCCACAAATCGCGAACGCAGAGACATGCTGGGCGAGTTCCGGGTCACCCAGGTGACGGTGCTGCCCGGCAATGTCCACCTCTACGTGATGAGAAACGCACCATACAATCCCGATGCCGATGGGGTGAACGGAAGGCTCCTGATCGTTGAAACTTCGCCGGGGGCGGCAAGTCTGCTTGGGGAAAGCTCCGGATGGGGCGTAGCAACCCGGCCACGGCCCGGCCAGGCTTATCCGACACTGGTATTCATCTCGCATTTAAGCGCGATGGCTTCCGGCATGGAAGTCCTGGACTTCGATCACGGAAAATATGTGAAGAGATAACGCGGCAATCCCGCGGCCGCAATCGGTAATTACAGCCCCAGCTCCGTGGCCCGTTTCTTCATCGCTTCAATACAGAATGTGATCAGAACGTCCAGCTCAACTTCCAGCTCCGCCGCTCCCTGGATCACATCCGCGCGATTCACGCCGCGGGCAAATGGCTTGTCCTTCATCTTCCTGCGCACGCCGGCTACTTCCACATCGGCGATTGCTTTGGTGGGCTTCACCAGCGCGCAGGCAGTCAGAAAGCCGGCCAGCTCGTCACAGGCAAACAGCACCTTGGCCAGATGCGTATCGCGCGGCACGCCGGAGTATTGCGCGTGCCCCAGAATGGCGGTGCGCATCGCGAGCGGCCAGCCCAGCCGCTCCAACTCGCGCACGCCCACAAAAGGATGCTCCTCGGCGGTCGGATGGCGCTCGTAGTCGAAGTCGTGCAGCAGCGCAGTGGTCGAGTAAAGCTCCACCAGCGCGGCGCGTTCCTGAGCAGACTCGGGTCCGGTCAGGCCAAGCCGGTCGGCCTCAGCCTCACCGAATGCCGTAACGCAGGCCTCCACTGCAAGCGCATGTTTGCGCAGGCTCTCGCTCTGTGTCCATTCAGTCAGCAGTTGCCATGCCTGCTCGCGCCCATACACTCCGTCACCGCCAGTGCTCATTTATTTTCACCCCATGGTTTATTAGCTTGGTTCGTGATTCTCCGGTCTTCTCAGGGTATCTTCCGTGATTCTTCGGTTTGACCCCAAGTTTCCACTTGACAATTATGGTTCATTTGCCCGACAGTAACGCATATCGCGGTGCAAAAAAAGCACCCCGGGGTCCCTGCTCTGGCGCTCCGCACCTAAAGCCTATGGCTACCACTCTTGTCAGCGTGGAAACACGCGAAGTAGTGCGGTGTGAGCATTGCAGGCTCATGCAATATAGAACCAATAACTCCCTATGCAGAAAATGCCACCGGCCCCTCGATATTGAGGAACCGGTTCACCTTGCGCCGCAACTGGTGGCCAACCCGCCCGTGCCTTCTTCAGCCGAGGCTGGCTTGCAGGTTGCCGGGCAAGTGCGGGAAATCCGCCGCGCGCGCCACCTCAGCCAGCGCCAACTGGCCGGGCGCATGCAGGTGCCTCGGACCTATATCTCGAAAATCGAAAACGGCAAGGCAATCCCCACGCTTGGCTCGCTGGAGCGCCTGGCCTCGGCCCTCGAAGTAAATGTGTGCCAACTCGTTCGGGACTCGCGCAGCCGCCGAGAAGAAGAAGTTGCCGCCATCATGGCCGATCCGTTCCTGGCCGAGATTGCCAACTTGCTGCCTCAGCTGGACTCGCTCCATCGGACGCTGATCTATGGCGCCGTGCGCGATGCCGCTACTGGCCGCCGCCGCTCTGCCTGAGGCATTTGACGCCGGGTCTCCTGGGTCAGATTGCCTCGCGGCCGGTGCTGGTTTCATCGCCGGCCCAGTTCCGTTCTGGCCGTCCACCGCGATAGCTGCCGGACGATTGCAGCCCATGGGCGCTTGTGCTAGGGTCGATGATATTACTCCGTGGCTGCGGCTATCGAGTGTCTTCGCGCCGGACGGAGATTTTTGCGGGTTGACACGACCCTTGATTCGGAGCAGGCGCGGGCTCATCCGGCGTCGATTTTTGATGCTCCCTGGGCGCCAGCCTTGGAAGCCGCAAATGTAATGTAGAGGCGACTCCTTTGTATCCTGCAGGCACGCTGCGCATCCATGAACTGACTGATGAAGAACGCGCTATCTATGCGACGCTGAAGACCGAGCGCCTGCCCGAGCACGTAGCCATCATCATGGACGGCAATGGACGCTGGGCTGGCCAGCGCTCGCTCAAGCGCTTCCTCGGACACCAGCAGGGCGCCAAAAGCGTGCAACTGGTTACTGAGACCGCTTCGCGCATCGGCTTGCCCTGGCTCACGCTCTACGCTTTTTCTCTGGAAAACAATTTGCGCCGACCTCGCGCCGAGGTCAGCTTCCTCATGCGCCTGCTCAAGAGCTACCTCGAGACCAACCTGCAGCGCATGATGGACAACAACGTCCGCATCCGCTACATCGGCCGCACTCGCGAGCTGGCCCCCGACGTCCAGGAGAAGATGGCCTGGGCCGCGGAGACAACCGCGCGCAACACCGGCACCACCCTCACCCTGGCCCTAAACTACGGCGGCCGGTCGGAGATGGTGGACGCCTTTCGCGGCCTCGCTGCCGAGATGAAGCTCAAGAACCTCAGCCCCGACCGCATCACTGAAGAAGACATCCACCGCCATCTCTACACGGCGCACATGCCCGACCCCGACCTGCTCATCCGCACCTCCGGCGAGATGCGCATTTCAAATTATCTGTTGTGGCAAATCGCCTATACGGAGATCTTCGTAACCGACCGCTACTGGCCCGACTTCCGCGGCATCCATCTGCTCGAAGCCATCGCCGACTTCCAGCGCCGCGAACGCCGCTACGGCGGCCTCGGCGAAGATTGCGGCGAAGTAGAAGAAGACCCCGACCGCATTAAAATCGCCGCCGGCTGACCAGGCCTGCGAAGATCTCATTCCAGCATGCCCTGGAAATTCTCGATCCAACAGCCCCGCGAAAAACTCAATCCAAACAGGCCGAGGAAAAACTCCGTCCGGAAGGAAGCGGGGGCAACCTCCGCAACAATCCACCGGAATCAGTGCGGGCGCGACTTGAACCCTAGACACCGGAAGGTTTATTGTTACCAGTCCTTTCGATTGCCCATTCTGGATGAATGCCAGGTAGGTTTCTTGGATGTTGTTCGCCCAGAAAGATGTTGGGCCCTTAGAATCAGGAGGCTCTCAGAAAACTCGAATGGGCTCGGCCAAAACACATGCCTTCCAGCACTCATCGCGGCATGGTATCCGCACCAGGTATTCAATTGACACTCCAGGAGAAGTAACGGATGAAGAACTTCACGCGTAGAGGAATTATTGGGTCGCTTGCGGGGATGGCAGCCGCTGCGACACTCGGCGTTCAGCAGGCGCAGGGCCAGGACAAGCGGTCGGGGGCAATATCAATCAAAATCACTGACCTCAAGTGCGCTGTCATCGGCAATAGCCCAGTGGTTCGAATTGTTACCGATCAGGGCATTTCCGGATATGGTCAGGCGGAGTCTGCCAAGCCGTATCTGAAGCCGATGGTGCTGTATTACAAGCGCCATCTTATCGGCGAGGATCCAACAAACATCGCAAGCATCATGCAGAAAATCCGCCTCATGGGCGGGGTCAAGCCCTGGGGAGCGGCCATAAGCGCAATCGAGATCGCGCTCTGGGACCTCGCCGGACAGGTCGCCGGACTCCCGGTGCACAAGCTACTGGGGGGCAAGCTCAGGGACCGTGTCCGCATCTACAACGGTGGCCTTCGCTTTCCGATGAAGGGTTACATGCCCGAGGATTTCGCCGAGGCCATGGCCAAGATGAAGGCGGCCCCGGAGGGCTTTACGCTGATCAAACAGCACATCTCCTTTCATGCTGTGGACATGATGGCCGCTGTTCCAAACGGCTGGTACGGCGAACCGCGGACAGGAACGTCGCATCCCGATTACGGCATGCTGACAGAACGTGGATTTGATCATTGGGTCGCTTGCGCCGAAGCTATGAAAAAAGTTTGCGGGGATGAAGTCGGCCTCGCCCTGGACTGCGGACCGGGCTGGACAGTCAAGGATGCAATCCGGTTTGCGCGCGCAATGGAGCCGCTCCACCTGGCGTGGCTTGAAGACATGATCACAGGCGATTACTCGCAATACCCGAACGCCCAGGTATTCAAACAGGTAACCGATAGCACGACCACTCCGATTCACACCGGCGAGGAGATTTACCTTCGGGAGAACTTCAAGGATCTGATCGAGACTCAAGCCGTGAATGTAATCGGTCCCGATCCGGAAGACGTCGGCGGCCTGGCGGAACTGAAGTGGATCGCGGAGTATGCGAACCTTCACGGCATTCTGGTCGCTCCCCACGGAGTATTGGACGGACTGATCGGACTGGCCGCGGAGGTTCACCTGGCAGCCACACTGCCGGACAACTATATCGCTTTCGAGTGTCCGATCGGCAATCCACCCTGGTGGCACGACATTCTCGAAGGGTTGCCGCACCCGATCATCAAGAAAGGCTACATCGATGTGTGGGACAAACCCGGCCTCGGAGTGACTTTCAATGTCCCGGCAGCCAAAGCGCATCTGTTGGACGAGGATCGTGCTTTCTTCGATTGAGACAGGATGGGCGGGTGGCCCAGGTCCCAAGGAAGCGAATCGCGCCACTGAAGGTGGGTGCCCCGGGTCCCTCGCATTTGGGGACCCGGGAGACCGCGAACCCCAACTGGACCACTCCCGAATTTCTGACGTTCCGGTTGTATCTCACCGTTAGCCAACATCGGAAACGCCTCGGCGACGAGTTAGGGGTGAGCCTCAGAATTGAGTGCGAGGCGTTTTCGATTTGGAGGTAAGAAGGAAGCCGCAGGCGCCGCGGTCGCGGTGATCTTAGATGAAATTATGGTTAT
>DASRLI010000074.1:0-3720 GCA_035648535.1 Occallatibacter sp.
CATCGGACGAATCGTTCGCCGCGGTAAAAGCAGGCCGCTCGTCACGCTCCTCACCGCACAGGGCGAGCAACCGTTAGAACCCCGCGGCTGGCAACATTTTTCCTAGCCCTTGCCAATTATGTAAGGTGAGAACACTTTGCAGGAAGCGATTCGAGGCGTTCGAGCCAATTGTTGAAGTGAGGACATTCCTGGCGCATTGTCGGGAGACCAATCTCCATCGCCGCAATCACCCCAAAAAGCGGCTTCTCATACCCTGGAAACAGCCCTTCGATCCTCTTTGAAGGCGCAGTTTCCACAGAATCGTTGATGTCTTCCGGACTTGCGAATCCCTGCCGGATCATACGCAAATCAGCGGCAAGGTCGCATCTTCCAATACCTTGAGGAAATCGGTCCGGGTTGCTGAAAAGCAGCGCCTCAAACTCGTGCATCATAACCAGCGGAGCAAACGCCTCTGATCGAACCGAGGACCCAGTTCTGTCGCAATGTCGTCAAGTAAAGCCGATTCCACGTGCTCGGCCTTTTCGGATGTTGAGTTCCTGCTTGGCGCCTCCGCTCTACCGGGCCAGTCGTGGGGTAGGCCGTAATAATCGACCATGATGGCCGCGATCGCAGAATGGTCTTCTTTTAAGTGCCGGAGGATATCTCGTCTTACGCCCAGCCAGGGACGTATACCGCCTCGCTTCATACGGGGATTCCCGACAAGACGTGCGCTCACAAATTCGTAGCCGAACTGCGTCAAGTGCTCGCCAAGCACTTCGCTGACGAAGGTCTCCTCGGTCTGGCCCTCGACATGTACGAGCAACCGTGCCATCGCTACTCTTTCACCGGCCTGCCAGCAAACTCGCCCTTCTCCCAAAGTTGGCCAAGGCTGTATTCCTTCAGCCATTCAGCCAAGGGCTCCCGCTGCAGACGCTTAAGCTCTGTTGCGCCGTTCACGCGATCGGCAACCAGGACATCTTCGGGCTCAAAGTAATCCAGCAATAGTGAAGACTGTGTTGCTGCAATCACCTGTGTTTCTTTGGATGCCTGCCTCATCAACGACGCAAGCAACTCTATTGCATACGGATGCATGCCCAGTTCCGGTTCATCCACAAGAATCACAGCCGGGCGCAACTCTACCGGCTGCAAGAATAGGGTCGCGAGTGCGATAAAGCGAAGTGTGCCATCTGAGAAGGATGACGCATCGAAATACTGGTCCGAGTTCCTGTGTTTCCACTCCAACTTGATGGTGTCTTGATTGAGAGCAAGTGGCGAAAGCTGAAAATCATTGAAGAATGGCGCAACCTGCTGGACAGTCTGGCGAATTCTCTCATACGACTCTCGATACCGTTGTCTTAATAGATAGAGAAATGCCGCGAGATTCCCTCCAAGACGAGTAAGAGAGCGATTGTTGTGCAGTTCATTCGTCTTCTTGAGGGGAGAATCCTCACCTGTGTCCTGAAAACGATACCTGTTAAACGAGGGAACTTCCGGCACAATTCCACCCCAGGATCCACCTTTGGTGACAATTGCAGCCAAACTATCATTGTCCGTAAAAACACAATGAGCAATTAGATTGCAACCATCCGACGACGCCAAAAGAATATATATTTCTTGGGTCGTCTTGGATCCAAAGTGCAGTAGCTTATTGGCTCCGCCATATCGCAGGACATAAGAGTCGAGTTCTCCAGCGTTCGCTGCGCCAAGTAGGATAAACGTCTCTAGAAAGTTTGATTTCCCCGACCCATTTGCTCCGATCAGCAAGTTGATTGGGCGGAGATATAAATCCTCGATCGAGCGAATACTTTTGAAGCCCTTGATCGTGATGGAGCGAAACGAATCGGAGGCCATGGCATTTCCTATATCTGTGGAACAATTTGCGAGCGCCGGTAGCCGCTTCGCTGCCGATAGAATATCGCGTCATGCCCGTTACCCATGCATCCTTCTTGGGATGCCAGTATCATCAGAGTGTCATGACAACCAGGAAAGTCCGCGTCCGCTTTGCCCCTTCCCCCACTGGAATGCTCCACGTGGGCAGTGCGCGGACGGCGCTCTACAACTGGTTGTTTGCCCGCCGCACGGGCGGCGATTTCCTTCTCCGCATTGAAGACACTGACCTGGAACGCTCCGAAGCCCGCTATGAGGCGCAGTTCATTGCAGACCTGCGCTGGTTGGGCCTCGAATGGGACGAGGGTCCTGTCGACGCCGACGGTCCCGACAAAGGTGCCTACGGACCTTACCGCCAATCCGGCCGCCTCGCCATTTACGCCGAACACACTGAGCGCCTCCTCGCCGAAGGCAAGGCCTACCGCTGCTTCTGCACCCCTGAGGAACTGGAAGCGGAGCGCAACCTTGCAGTCGCCGGGCACCGCCCGCAGGTCTACTCCGCCCGCTGCCGCTCTCTGAGTCAAAAAACAATCGACCAGAACCTTGCCGCCGGCATGTCCTTCGCAGTGCGTCTCAGGATTCAGGACCACCCGCTGCGCTTTCACGACATGGTTCACGGACCAATCGAGTTCGCCGCGGAGGCTGTCAGCGACCCCATTTTGGTCCGCTCCGAGATCAACGCCAAAGGTCTGCCCGGCGCAGCCGTTCCGGTCTATAACTACGTAGTCACCATCGACGATGCCCTCATGGAAATCACCCACGTCATTCGCGGTGACGACCACCTCTCCAACACTCCCAAGCAGGTGGCCATCTACGAGGCCTTCGGCTGGCAAGTGCCGGAGTTTGCGCACCTATCCACTATTCTCGGCCCGGACCGCGAGCGGCTTTCCAAGCGCCATGGAGCTACATCCATTGCGAGCTTTCGCGAGGCGGGCTACCTGCCTGAGGCAATGGTGAATTACCTGGCGCTGCTCGGCTGGGGCGCCGAGGATGGCAAGACCGAGACCTTCACTCTCGAGGAACTTACGCGCGCCTTTTCAATCGAGCGCGTAACACCCAGCCCCGCCATCTTCGACTTCGAAAAGCTGAACTGGCTCAACCGCCATTACCTCAAGCTGGCCGCCCCCGAACGGCTCGCCGCGCTGGCGTGGGGCTATTTCTCTGACCGCCTTCCTTCATGGGACTTGAAAGAGGACGGACTTCACAAATGGTTCTGCCGGCTGGTGGCAGTTTTTGCTCCATATGTTGACCATCTCGATCAGCTTCCCAATAAAACCGCTTTCGTCTTCGGCTTCGACCCGGAAGCGTCGCGAATCAGCGAGGAAAATGCCCCCATACTCGCCGCCGACTCCGCGCGAATTGTGCTCACCGAGCTTGCCGACCGAGTCCGCGTCCATTCCGAGCCGGTAACTCCAGAACTCTTCAAGAAGTGGATGAACGAGGTCAAGACCGCAACCGGAATCAAGGGCAAAGAGTTATTCCATCCCGTGCGAATTGCACTCACCGGCGCGCACTCGGGGCCGGATTTTGACAAGTTGCTGCCGCTCATTGAAGACGGTGCGGCGCTCGGTCTCCGCATCGCAACCGTGCGTGAGCGAGTCGAGCGCTTTGTAGGAGTCTGAAAGCTGTGATCGAAATCTTCTGGATCGGAGTCAAACCGCGCATGCCGCTTGCCATTGTGCTGTGTCCAGCCGGCGACGACGCGCTGAAAGCCGACCTCGCCGCATTGAAGCAAGGCGGAATTGAAACCGTCGTCTCCATGCTTGAAAAAGATGAGGCCCAATGGCTCGGGCTTGCGAAAGAAGGCCCGCTGGCCAAGAAGGCTGGATTGCAGTTCCTCTCCCACCCCATTCC
>DASRLI010000075.1:0-22009 GCA_035648535.1 Occallatibacter sp.
CACAGTGGCTCATCAAACCTTGAAGATAGGCAAGACTGCGCTCCCGCGCCTCCGAACGCGCAAACAAACCCGCTATGCGGTCATGGGACCGCAACAATTCACGCTTCCAACCCGATAGTCGCTTCTCCATAGCTCTCGCCGGAGAGTCGTATCCCAGAGCAAGCTCAGATTATCATTAACTACAACTGTAGTACTAAGAAGAACATCTATCTCCCACACTGGAAATGCTCCCTCGAAAGGAAGGACCATGGCACTCGTCAAGAAGGTTGCCGTACAGGCAACCTCTGTCTCTGAAGGAAAGCTCTCGGCTGTAACCACCCGCGAAGCGGAAGCGCAGCGCAAAAAGGCTAGAACCCTCGCCAAGCAGCAACAGGCGGCGGAGCGGATTGCTGCAGCAACGGGACAATTGGCTTCCGGCATTGCTGAAGCATCGTCGGCTGCCGAAGAACTGAAGCGCGCCAGCGACCAGATCGCAGCCGGCGCCGAAGAAGCATCGAGCGCCGCGCAGGAATCGCTGGCGGCATTTCAGCAGGTTGGCGTCGCCATCACCAAGCAGTTGCAAAATGCCGAGGTCAGCCGCGGCAAGGGAGAGGTCTGCCAAACGCTCATCGTGCGAACAAGCGCGGATGTTGCCGGCCTGATCACCAATGTGGGAGTGGCGGCGCAGCGCCAGGTCGCCTCCGTAGCCATGGTCGTCGAACTGGAAAAGCAGGCCGCAACCATTGGCGATATCGTCAAGGCAGTGGCGCGCATTGCCGACCAGACCAACCTGCTGGCTTTGAATGCGGCCATTGAGGCAGCTCGCGCAGGCAAGCACGGCAAAGGTTTCGCGGTCGTAGCCGACGAAGTCCGCACGCTGGCCGAGACTTCGGAAAAAAGCGCCAAGCAAATTCAGGAACTGGTCGGACAGATCCAAACGGATGTGAAGAAGATCGCAGACGGCATCAATACCTCCGCCAAGACCATGGAAGAAGAAGTCGAGAAGGGCAAGACGATTACGGCGCAACTGGAACAGATCCGCCTCGACGCGATTGAAATAGTGAAGGGCATCCAGGAGATCGGCGCCAACGCCTCGCAGTCCAACGTCGCTGCGCAGCAGGCGCTCAAAGGCTCGCAAAGCATTGCGGCCGCGGCCGAAGAGCAGTCTTCCGCAGCCGAAGAATCCGGCAAAACAGTGGCCGAGCAGACCCAGGCCCTGGCCGAGTGCGAACAGACGGCGCAGGCATTGTCAGAGCTGGCAGAAGATCTGAAGAACTCGACAGACGTGGCCAAGAGCGCCGAGCAGGTGGCGTCCTCGTCGGAGCAATTGTCTTCGGCTGTCCAGGAGATCAATCGCTCGAGCGCACAGATCATGACCGCTCTCGGCCAGATTCGCAAGGGCGCCGAGGTGCAATCCTCAGCGTCTGAAGAATCTGCTGCGGCGACCAACCAGATCGAGAAGGGGTTGGAAGTTGCACAGAAGCGCGCGACTGCGAGTGCGGAAAAAGTAGTCGCCATCAAGAATCTACTCGGGGAGAACAAGACGGCCATCAATGGGTTGATTACAGGTCTTTCCACTTCGGCGGAAGCCTCTCGCGCCAGCATCAAGCAGATGAACGACCTGGAGCTTGTGTCACGGCGCATCGACAAGATCGTTGAGGCTATCAGCACTGTCTCGATCCAGACCAACATGCTGGCTGTCAACGGCGCTATTGAAGCCGCGCGGGCCGGCGAATTCGGCAAGGGCTTTGTCGTTGTAGCCACCGACATTCGCAACCTGGCCCATGATTCGTCGGAGAACGCCGACCGGATCAAGGATCTGGTTAAGGCGGTGCAGGATCAGATTGGCGTGGTGGGACGCGACCTGAGCGAGATCGTGGCATCGGCAATCTCCGAGGTGGAGAAAGCCAAGAGCACGACGAACGACCTGGTGTCGATTGAGACCGACATCTTGGTGGTTGAAAAGGGGACGCAGGAGATCCTTGCCGCCTCGGAAGAAATCGCCTCTGCCATGGCCCAGGTGAAAAAGGGTATCGAGCAGATCTCCGCTGCGGCAACTGAAGCCGACAAGGCAGCCACCGAAGCGGCCGGCGCCGCGCAACAGCAGGCCAAGGGAGCTGAGGACCTGGCCGCCGCCATCGAAGAGATCTCTTCTCTGGCGGATGAACTGCAGAGCGCAGCGTAAGGGAGGCCACAATGACGACAAGGACATCAAAGCGCACCAGTGGGACGGAGCTTCTCGAGGAAGACATCCTCGACGAGCGCGTCCCCGACATACAGCCGGATGGGGCGGGCGTCGAAGAAGTTCAGATCGATGAACGCAACTCCGCTACGCAGCAAGTCACGCAACAAGTCTCGCAACAGGGCACCCAGCAGTTTGTCACCTTCATTGCCGGGGACGAAGTATTCGCAGCCGACATGGTGCCGGTGAAGGAGATCATACGGGTTCCTGAGGTAGTGCGAGTGCCCCTGGCGCCGGCCGCATTGGAAGGGCTTGCGAATTTGCGGGGAAAGGTTTTGCCCATCATCTCTCTGCGTCGGCTCTTCGGCTTTCCCGAGTTGCCCCATGACGACTCGACCCGCGCGCTGGTAGTGGATGTTGGGCAGCCGCTGGGATTTGTAGTGGACCGTGTCTCCAGTGTGGTCGGCGTCGACGCCAGCCATATCGAGGACGTGGGCTCAATCAAGACCACGGTGAATACCGAGATGCTCTCCAGCCTCATCAAAGATGTCGGCGGCCACGCGATGATCATGGTGCTTGACTTTGCCAAGCTCATCGAACGGGAGTTCTCGCAGATCGCGTCCATATCGAAAAGCACTGGTGTGGCAGGAGCCGTGCAAGCAAGCGTACAGAGTGAGGAAGAAGACTCGAGCGACGAGTTGCAACTCGTCAGCTTCGACGTCGACGGTCAGGAGTACGCCATCGCCATCGAAGACGTGCAGGAGATCGTGCAGGTGCCGGAGGCGGTAATTCATGTTCCGCGCTCGGATTCGCACGTTCTCGGCGTGATGACCTTGCGCAGTCGTCTTCTGCCGCTGGTCAACCTGCGTAGCATGTTCGCCTTGCCGCACCGCGATCTGGACGAGAAGAGCCGCATCGTCGTGCTCACCATGGGCGGCGTCTCAGTGGGCGTCGTAGTGGATGCGGTCAGCGAGGTGCTCCGGGTCTCAAAATCCGGAGTAGACGCGCTTCCTGCAATGCTGGCCCGCGAAGGAAACCTTGCGGAGGTCACTTCAATCTGCCGACTGGACAATGGAAAGCGCCTGGTGTCGATTGTTACCGCGCGCAATCTCTTCGGCCATTCCGTCATCAAGGAGGCACTGAGCACCGTGAACGAAAGCGAGCTGGATAGCGACCGCGCAGACACGAAACAGGACGACAACCTGGACGACGACGAGCAAGTAGTCATTTTTCGTCTGGACAAGGAGGAGTTCGGCGCGCCGATCGCCAGCGTGCAGGAGATTGTGCGCGTGCCGGAACAACTCATTCGCGTTCCCAAAGCGCCTTCATTTGTCGAGGGCGTCATCAACCTTCGCGGAACCGTGCTGCCGGTGATCGACCTTCGCCTGCGCCTCGGTCTCAAGCAGGTGGAACGCACCGATCGCCAGCGGATCATGGTATTTCTCATCTCCGAGGTGCGCACGGGCTTCATCGTCGACCAGGTGGCCGAAGTCTTGAGAATACCCAAGGCCGCAATCGAGCCGGCGCCGCAACTGTCAGCCGAGCAAAGCCAGCTCTTGAGCCGGATGGCCAATCTGGAGAAACAGAAGCGGATGGTGCAACTCATCGATCCGCCTCACCTGATGGCGAAGAAGGAACTGAAGGCGCTGGCCGCAGTGACGGGGTGAAGCCATGGTCAAGCTGCTGATTGTCGACGACTCGGCGCTCATGCGCCGCCAGTTGATGACGCTGTTTCAGGCCGAGGGGGACTTCGAGATCCGCCAAGCCAGAAACGGTGCCGAAGCGGTGAGGGAAAACGGGGAATTCCAGCCGGATGTTGTGACTTTGGACATCAACATGCCGGAGATGGACGGATTGACCGCGCTTTCCCTCATCATGGCCGAAAGGCCTGTCGCTGTGGTCATGGTTTCCTCGCTCACTGAACAGGGGGCTTTGGCAACGTTTGAGGCTCTTAATCTGGGTGCGGTAGATTATGTTTCCAAACCTGGCGGAACCATTTCTTTGTCCATCGACAGGATCACGGAGCAACTGGTGGCCAAGGTACGAAGCGCCGCACGGGCGCGGCCGAGAGGCAAAGGATTGACCGCGGCCGGAGTTGTCCGGCGCATGCAAGATGAGCGTAAGAGGACAGCTCAAGAGCCCTCTGCACCCAAACGGGCCGGGGCGGCGACCGACGGTTTGCTGGTGATCGGAGCTTCTACCGGCGGACCACGTGCGCTCGAAATAGTTCTATCAGGATTGCCGGAGGGATTTCCCTGGCCGGTGCTGGTGGCGCAGCACATGCCTGCCGCCTTTACCAGGGCTTTTGCTGAACGGCTGAATCAGTGTTGCGCTCTTGAGGTTGTCGAGGCTGGAAGCGCCTTGGCAATCGAGGCTGGAAAGGTCTATATCGGACGGGGTGGGGCAGACACGCTGCTGGCAAACCGGGCCGGCAGGCTAACCATTTTGCCCTCTCCGGAGAATCCGGAATTCCTCTGGCACCCTTCTGTCGAACTGCTGGGGCGATCGGTAATCCAACATTACGACGCAAAGCGGACGACGGCGGTGTTGCTGACCGGCATGGGCCACGATGGATCGGATGCGTTCACTGAAATCAAGAAGCGTGGCGGACACACCATTGCTGAATCGGAAGAGTCCGCAGTGGTGTATGGCATGCCTGCGGAACTGGTCAGGAAGGGCGGCGCGAGCTTGATCTTGGCCGCTGAACAAATCGCCGCGCAGCTTTCAACCTGGGCCGGCAGGTAGGGGAAAAACGATGGCTCTCGTAAAGCGGAAAGCAACCCAACCAGCCGAGCCCGGCGCGCTGAAGCAGCAGCGTAGCTGTGAGGAACTCGCTGCTGCACTAGAAGACGCCGACGCGGCAGCCCGCAGACATGCCGCACGCGACATCGTACCGTGCCCATATGCCGCTTCGAAATTGGCGTGCCGCCTGAATCGCGAGCAGGACGCCGCCGTGCGTGAAGCGATTCTGAATTCGCTGGTTCGTCTGAACGATCCCTCGGCTATCAGCGGGCTGGTCGATTGTCTTCGCAGCGAAGACGCAGCCCTGCGCAACGAGGTTATCGAGACTTTCAAGCACATGAACGACGAAGTAGTGCCCGTTCTGCGATCACTGCTGGCTGACCCCGATCCGGATGTGCGAATCTTCGTCGTCAATATCCTCGATTCCGAGCGGCATCAGGAGGCCGAAAGCTGGCTGATCGAAATGATCGAACGGGACAAGCATGTGAATGTCTGTGCCACTGCGGTCGATCTACTCTGCGAAGTGGCTACGGAGGCGGCCATCGATCCGCTTGTCCGGCTCAAGGACCGCTTTCGCTCCGAAGCCTACATCCAGTTTGCCGCCGATCTGGCGATCAAACGCATTCGGGAGGTCTGACTCTCTTATGACCTCATATGCGTCCTTGTCGGGCCTCGGCCCAAGCATCAGCATGGAAGACTTCTTGAAGTTCAAGGAGTTCTTCTATCGCAGGACCGGCATCAGCTTCGAGGCGTCCAAGCGCTACTTTGTGGACAAGCGTCTGGTCGAACGCATCGAGGCTACCGGAACCGCCAATTTTCGCGGTTACTTTACCATGTTGCGTTTCCAGGCATCGGGCGAGGAACTGCAACAGCTCACCAACCTGATGACGGTGAACGAGACCTACTTTCTGCGCGAGGAATACCAATTCAAGTGTCTGGTCGATTCCATCCTTCCGGAGATTGTCCGGCACAGGACCGGCTCGGATGCAATCCGTATCTGGTGCATTCCCTCCTCTTCCGGAGAGGAGCCGTATTCGATCGCCATGTACCTGCTGGAAAAGTGGAGCGGCATTACGGAGTGGGATGTGGAGATCGTCTCGTCGGACATAGACACCAGCATCCTGCACCGTGCGCGCGCCGGCCGCTATTCGGCCCGCTCTGTGCAGAACGTGCCACCTCAATGGTTGGGGAAATACTTCAAGAGCGCCGGCGACGAATATCAGCTCTGCGACGATCTGCGCCAAGCGGTCGAATTTACCAGGGTCAATCTCTCAGAGTCCGCCGATACACTCACCTACCGTAACTTTGATGTCGTCTTTTGCCGTAACCTGCTGATCTATTTTGACGACGTCTCTCGCACGACGGCTGCGGAGACCTTTTACGAAGCGCTGAATCCGGGGGGCTTCATCTGCCTGGGTCATTCAGAATCCATGAGCCGGATCTCGTCTTTGTTCAAGGTGCGCAAGTTTCCCGACGCGATCGTATACCAGAAAGGGCTTGAGACTCGATGAAACGCATCCTGATTGTCGACGATGCAGCTACGGTGCGCATGTACCATCGCAGCATTCTGGAACCTGCCGGTTACACGGTGGAGGAGGCATGGAACGGGATCGAGGCGCTGGAGAAAGCCCTCGAATCGCCGTTCGATCTCTATCTCGTAGACATTAACATGCCCAAACTCGACGGCTATGGCTTCCTGCGCGAACTGCGTCAGCAACAGATCGCACAGCAGCCGGCCATCATGGTATCTACCGAAGCCGAAGCGCGGGACGAGAAGGCGGCTTACCAGTCCGGCGCCAATAGCTATTTCATTAAGCCCGTTCGGCAGGCGCAGCTTCTTTCTTATGTTCGTCTCCTGCTTGGGGAGGCAATCCAATGAGCGCCTTGCCCATGAAACCGTTGCCCCCGAACCCATTGTTGGAACAATTCCTCTCCGAAGCTCGCGATCTTCTGGAAAACACTGGCAAGAAGTTGATGCAACTGGAAGACGCGCCCGACGACCAAGACATCCTCAACGAGCTTTTCCGCAGCGTGCACACGTTGAAGGGAAACAGCGGTCTGTTCACTTTCCCCGAGATGACCCGCGTACTTCATGCCGGGGAAGACCTGCTGGGGATGGTCAGAAGCGGACGTTCAACCTATTCCCGCGAGCTGGCGGACCGTTTGCTGGACGCGATGGATTATGTCGGCGTACTTTGTGGCGAAATTGAATCTACGGAAAAGATCGATGCATCTCGGGCTGCCGAATCTCAGCAGATGACTGAAGCTCTTCGAAAGCTGATGCCGAACCTGATATCGAGTGAAGACACGGCGTTGGCAGCTGGATCAAACAGTGGGAGCACGAATTGTGCGGCTCCGAATGCAGATAATCCGGGTTTCCGGCCGTCGCCATTAGGAAGCATCCCCGAAGCCGTGCGATTGGCGGCTCTTGAGCAATGCCGTCACGGAGATCAACTGCATTGGATTACCTATAGGCCACAGCGGGAATGCTTCTTCCATGGGGACGATCCGCTTAACAGCGCACGGCAGACTCCTGGACTTATGTGGGGCCGGGTGCTGGCGCGTGAGCCATTGCCTTCGCTCGCCGAGTTGGACACTTACAGTTGCCTGCTCGGGTTCGATCTGCTAACCAACGCGCCACGCGACGAGCTTGACCAGTACTACCGCTATCTTCCGGACCAGGTGGAAATAACTGCCATTCGTCCGTCGTGGCTCGTGAACGAACAGGAGGAAGTGAATAGATCGAGGAAGGCTCCCTCGACTGTGAATCGGACTCGATCGTTCTCGGACGACGACGAGGCCGCCTTCAACAGGATTCTTGCAGCTCAGCGGCAGATTCTTCTCCTCGAAGATCGTCCCGCATGGCACGCGGGCAGGCTCAGGTCAATTGCTGAGGTGCTGACCAATCTGAGTCAGGCTGTGGGCGAAACGTCCGCCCGGATCGACATTCAGGCAGCGCTCGAAGAAGCCTTGGCGACCGGCCACAATACGCTTTTGATGGCATGGCTCGATGGGCACAAGGATCTCCTGTTGGAGACCAGTCTTCCAATGTCGCCGGTCGCTAACGACGGGATTTCTACCGTTCATGTCGAATCGACCGCGGACATTAGCTTTTCTCCGGAACGCGATCCCAGCAAAGTTGCGGCGGATGACGGAATCAAGTTTGGACGCCGGACTGAAGACGCCTTTAACGGCCCAAGGAGCCTCAAAGTCGATCAGACCAAGATCGACAGGCTGATGAACCTGATCGGCGAACTTGTGGTCGAAAAGAACGCCCTGCCGTATCTCGCCCAACGAGCCGAGGTCCAGTTCGGCACCCGCGAACTTTCCCGAGAGATCAAAGGCCAATATTCAGTGATCAATCGCATCGCCGACGAAATGCAGGACGCCATCATGCAGGTGCGCATGATGGCGGTCTCGTTTGTCTTCCAGCGCTTTCCGCGCCTGGTGCGTGACATCTCACGCAAACTCGGCAAGGAAGTCCAACTGGTGCTCGAAGGCGAGCAGACGGAGGCCGACAAGAACATCATCGAATCACTGGCTGACCCGTTGATTCACATCGTACGCAACAGTCTCGATCACGGGCTTGAAACTCCGGAGGTCAGGCGCGCATGCGGCAAGCCGGAGACAGGCACGCTGACCATTCGCGCCGCACAGCAAGCCGACCGGGTGGTGATTGAAATTATCGACGACGGCAAAGGTATCGATCCCTCAGTTATAAAGCGCAAGGCATACGAAAGAGGATTGATTGACGAAGCGAAGCTGGAGCGCATCGGTGATCAGGAGGCCATCAACCTGATCTTTGCAGCCGGTCTGTCCACTGCCGAAGTGGTGTCCGACCTCTCCGGGCGCGGAGTGGGCATGGACGTGGTCCGCTCGGCGGTCGAGAAGATCAATGGCACCGTTGTAATCGAAAGTGAATTGGGCAAAGGTACCTCGATTCGAATCTCGCTCCCGCTTTCGATGGCTGTGACCCAGGTTATGGTCATCGAATCCGACGGGCAACTGTTTGGTGTGCCGATGGACAACGTAGTCGAGACGGTTCGAGTTCCCAGGAGCGCAATTCGTGCGATCAAACAGAGCCAGACGGCCGTTTTGCGTGGGCGCATCGTTCCGCTCAAGGCGCTCAACACACTGCTTGGGATTCCATCTGTCCCACGGCTGAATTCAGACGATGAACTAGCTGTGCTTCTCGTTCAGACTGGCAGTGAGTTCTTTGGATTGATGGTGGATGGATTCAAGGAAACCATCGGGCTCATTCAGAAACCTCTTGGTGGTTTCTTGTCCGGCTTGTCCGCCTACTCGGGTTCGGCCTTGATGGGCGACGGCTCAGTCCTCATGATTCTCAATGTTCGGGAGATTGTCTGATGCCAATCGAATTCAAAAGGAATCGCGCCATATTCCGTGACGAAGTGAGCGTGGAGGAGGCGGAAGGGCTGCTCGAATGGCTCCAAAAGAGGCCTGCCGCCAAGGCGGACCTGTCCGCCTGCAGCCATCTTCACACTGCGAACCTCCAGGTCCTGATGACAGCTAAAACCGGTGTATCCAGTTGGCCGAAGAACGCTGAACTGCGGGCGTGGCTGGAACCGGCGTTGAAATCCGGGGAATGAGAGGCTTCTATGGCAAAGACAATTCTGGTCGTCGACGATTCAGCCACTATGCTGATGAGCCTCAAGAGCGCTCTGTCCATAGGCGGCTATCAGGTGGAAACCGCCAGCAATGGGCAATTGGCGCTCGACAAGCTGAAAGCCGGACTCAAACCCAGCCTCATACTCACCGATATCAATATGCCCGTCATGGGGGGCCTGGAAATGATTGGCAAAGTGCGCGCGCTGCCCGGCTGCCGATTTTTTCCCATTCTGACGCTGACCACTGAAAGCGAGGCTGCCAAACGCGACGAGGGCAGGCGTCTCGGCGCCACCGGCTGGCTGGTGAAGCCGGTATTGGGCAACGACCTACTTAAGGTCATCAAACAGGTTTTGCCGGGAGCGTAAGGTCATGGTGTTGGTGCTGTCAAATGAACCCGGAACGACGTTTCGAACGCGAGTTGATCTTACTGCGATGAGGGGGCCGAGGTCATGACGGATCGCGAGTCACGGCTTCGTCGCATTCAAAAGCGGCTACTCATTCAAGTGGCAATTGGATTCCTGTGCGATGTGCTGCTTTGCGTGGCCTTGTACCACACCCAAGGACCGGTTTTCCTCCCCAATTCGATGCGCATCGCCGCGCTGGTGGCAGTTCTCAACTTTATACCCTTGCTTGTCGTTGAATGGGCAAATTGGAGGCAGGCCAAACGCGGCGTTTCCAAGATATTCGAATTCGATCAGCTTAACTGCGACCAATTGACGCACATGCTGGTGGCTCGCAAATCTTTCGCGGTGGACATCGAGGACTCCAAGCCTTACATCGACGTCATGCACGAGCAGATAGGCGGGTCTCTTGCCGAATCCGAGGTCGAGGTTCTGGCGGCGATCGAACAACTCAATCTTCTGAATGCGCAGTCCAGCCAGCAAAGCGACCGCATCGGCGACTCCATTCGGAGCGGCACGAGCTTGACAGATGTCACTCGGCGCGTCGGGCAAAGCCAGGAGCTTATCGCCCAGGTCGAAACGCACTTGCAGTTTCAGGCCCACGATCTACAACGCGACATTCAGGCCATTCTGGGTCTGGGAAGCGAAGTTGGCGCGCTGAAACCGTTGATTGGGGTAATTGCTACCATCGCAACGCAAACCAATCTCCTGGCCCTGAACGCCGAGATTGAGGCAGCAAGAGCCGGCCAGGCAGGTCGCGGCTTTTCTGTGGTGGCCGGCGAAGTCCGAAAGCTCTCCAAGAAGACCGCTAACGCCGCCAAAGAGATTGCCAACTCGATCAACGCTGTCGTAGATAAGACGCTCAGAGTTGGAGTCGGTGTCAAGACCACGCTGGAGAACCTCTCCGATGGCAGCGAAATGCGTGAAATGGTCCTGCAATTGGCCGAAATTCAACAGCAGTTCAGTCAGGGCACTCAGTTGCTGCTCGAAGTCCTCCACAGTGTGGAAACGGGTCACACGGAGATGGAGGATCGATTGTTGCAGGTGCTGGGACACATCCAGTTCCAGGATGTGATGCGGCAAAGGGTAGAACACGTCCAAGGCGCGCTTCTCGAAATGCGTGAACACTTGCAACACCTATCCGGTTGCTTGGACGATTCTTCCTCGGACGGACAGCTCGAAGTCACCTTCAAGGCTATGCTGGAGGGCCATCTCAACAAGTATCATATGGCGAGCCAGACTGTTACCCACCTTGCTGTGGCAGGCGGCACCGCACAAAGCGATCGCGACGACCGGCCGGCCATCGAATTGTTCTAATCGAAGGCTGCATCTGGGCACAGCAAGAGCGCTTCGTTTATGCGTCGGGCTGTCCCTTGAACTTACTTAAGTCCCCACCGATGACCAAACGGTTATATTGTGTTCAGCGATAGAGTTCGATCCATGGATTGTCAGCAGCAAGCGAGTTCTCGCTTCTTGAAGGCATCGCGTGTCAAGCCTCCACCCTCGACGTCCAGCCGGCTTATCCGAGTGCCGAGCGTCTTTTTCGCATGGAACCAAGCTTTTGGGCAGCGAGTAGAGCGACTCGTGAAAACGCCGTCACTGCCGGCGCACCGTTGCCGAAAGCACACGATGAACCCGATGTATCACAATCTAAACTAACTCAACTTCCTCCAACTCTCGCGGAACTGAAAAGGGTTGGTGAACAATTCAGCCGCGAGCTTAAGTCGGCGGACTGCATCATCGCAGAGCTTGATACCTCGTCATTGGAAGTGGGCTAAGCTGAGTCGGCAACCACGACCCAGTTGCGATGCCCGAACAGCGGCAAAATGGCTGCAAATTGACGCTCCCAATCGGGCGCTATTTCGGTGGGCTTCCAAATCATCGGGTCTCCTGACTTACTAACTCAGCTCTTCGTCCGCGCAGACGGCAACCTTGCCGCACTTACCGGACGCCATCAGTGCATAGGCGTCTCCGGCGCGGTCAAGCGGGAATCTGTGGGTGATGATGTCGGCGGGATGAAGGTTCCAGCGGATAAGACGCTCGACCAGCTCTTCCATAAGCCAGGTTGAAGTTACCCACGATCCATAAATTGTTTTCTGGTCGTGAATGATGTCGGGGGACGGGTTGACCTCTACCGTCCCGCCTTCGCCGAGGAAGACGATCCTTCCCCACTTGCGTGTGGCGCGAACCGCGGTTGCGCGCGCGGCGCGGTGAGCCGAACAATCGACCGCGCGCTCGACGCCGAAGCCGCCGGTCAGTTCCCTCACCTGAGCAACGTTTTCAGGACCCGACCGCAAAACCGCATCGCAAAGGCCGAGGTCTATGGCTATCTTCATGCGTTCCGGTAGCACATCGATTCCAATGATTTTGTTTGCGCCGAGCTTGCGGCAGAGAGCGCCCGTGGCCAGGCCGACCGGACCGAGGCCGGTGATGAGCACGGCGTGATTGCCGTCGATGCCGATCTTTTCGAGGCCTTCATAAACGGTTCCAAATCCGCAGGCCACCTGCGCACCATCCGCAAAGGAGAGCTGACCCGGCAACGCGATCAGGTCCTTCTCCTCCGCGATCATGTACTCGGCCATTCCGCCGTCGCGCTGCCAACCATAGGCGCGGCGGTACTTTTGGCTAGTGCAGGAAATCATGTAGCCGCGGCGGCAGTCGTTGCACACACCGCAACCGGAGATGTGGTACACAATCACTCGATCACCGGTCTTGAAGCGGCGGCAACCTTCGCCGGTGGCGACAATTTGGCCGCACGGCTCGTGGCCAGCAATAACTCCCTGGTAGCCTTCGGGACCTTTGCCCAGGTGCCCGTGATAGATGCATCGAATGTCGGAACCGCAAATGGTCGAGGCCATGACGCGGAGGAGAATTTCGCCATGAGCCGGCGCCGGCACACGCACGTTGCGCAGTTCGACGGACGAGTTCCCGGGCAGGAACGCCGCGGTCATTGTATCTCTCATCTTGCTTGTCTCCCGTATTCATTACCTGGGTCGTTGAGACACCGGTGTGAGAATTAGTTAAAGCTGTACGATGCTATGGCTGTGTAATCTCTCCATTGACATCCCATAGGTCTTCCCAGGTTTGGCCGTCTTTCCAGAGGAAGACTTGCCCCTTGATCAAGCGGCAATTGCGGTCGACCTTGGCGATCTCCTGCATCTCATGCCCGGTGAGCGGGCCGCTGGCGGCGGCCTGCAGATTGGCAAGGTAGTTGCGCGGGTTTGCGGAAAACGGAATTGGCGTCTGCCCGCGTTGGACGGCCCACTTGATGCAAACCTCCGCGGGATGAATCGCCAAGTTCTGGGCAATTCTGATGATGACCGGATCTTCAGTGGGTGCGGTGTCTTCGCGGGTGCGGTCGCGTTCGGGGCGCCCAGGAGAGCCGATGGGGCAGTAGCTGATGGGTTGAATGCCGTTGTCGACGACAAACTTGAATAATTCGGGCTGCTGGAAGTGCGGGTGCAACTCCATCTCATTGGTTGCGGGCTTGATGCGGGCGTCGCGCAGCACCAGCTTGAGTTTGGGAATAGTCATATTGGAGGTGCCGATATGCCGCACCAGACCCAGGTCCACAAGCTCCTCCATCTTGCGCCAGGTCTTCATGTAGTTCTCGTGGATGTAGGGCCGGGCGCCCGGGCTGCGGGAGGTTACATCACAATGCGGCGGATGAAAGTTAGGGAATGGCCAGTGCACCAGATAGAGGTCGAGGTACTTCATGCGAAGGTCAAAAAGCGATTGGCGACAGGAATCGATAACATCGTCTTCATCGTGCTTGTCGTTCCACAACTTGGAAGTAACCCAAATCTCTTCGCGCTTGACACCGCCTTGAATAATCGCTTCGAGCGAAACTCCGACTTCGGGTTCATTTCCATAGACAGAGGCGCAGTCGAAATGCCGGTAGCCGGCAGCGGCCGCGCCCTTGACCGCCTCGGCAATCTGGCCCGGGGTTACGCGATCGGACCCGAAAGTGCCCAGGCCAATACCAGGCATGGTGGCCCCGGTGTAGAGGGTTCTTTGCGGCACGGTTGCTGGTTCGATTTGGCAGGTCCTGCACTGGTTTGACATTTTCTCCCAAGCTCCATACCATTACAGTTATCGATAACGTAATCCAGGAAAGCATACGCAAATGGCCTCTCTGTGTCAAAGTTGATAATTTCCAAAGAGAGAAATAGTTAGCGATTAAGCAGGAGCAGGGATACTATTTGTTATAGTGGCGTGCGAGGCGCGACCATGTCTGGACGGCGAAGTGCCGGTGCGATGACAATGACAAATTTACGGGACGGCAAGAAAAAGCAGACGGGGTTTCGCACAGGTGCGCCAGTGCGCATGAAGGACATTGCCCAGGATATGGGCTTGTCAACGGTGACCATTTCGAAGGTGCTCCGTGGCCATTCTGACATAAGCGAAGAGACCCGCAGGCGCGTAATGAAGCGCATGGAAGAACTGAACTATCAGCCGAATCTCGCTGCACGGGCCTTGATCACGGGACGCACCTGGACGATTGGATTGGTGGTTCCCGATCTGACTCATCCTTTTTTTGCCCAGATAGCCAAGGCCATCTCGGCAGCAATCCGCGGGCAAGGCTACAGTTTGATCATCACATCCTCAGAAGAAGACCCGGAGTTGGAACGGCAGGAGATAGAACAACTGCTGGCGAGGCAAGTCGACGTGATGCTGATCGCGTCAGCGCAATGGACCGTTGAGAGCTTTCGTCACATCGAAGAACGGAGAATTCCCTATGTCCTCATCGATCGTTGTTTTGCGGGCCTGGCGGCAAATTTTGTGGGCGTCGATGATGTCGCCGTTGGCGCGATTGCAACCAACCACTTAATTGAACAAGGTTGCCAGAGAATTGCTCACATCCGCGGACCTGAAGCCAGCACCGCGCTGGGCCGCCTTGAAGGATACAGACGAGCACTTGGCGCACGGCAACTTGCGCCGTTGCCTGAACACATAGTTTCAGTCGGAACCTCAGGAGACGATCGTGGAGAACCGGGCGGTTATGAAAAGATGATGGAACTGCTGGCCACAAGCCCACAACCGGACGGAGTCTTCTGCTTCAACGACCCGATCGCTATGGGCGCCATGCGCGCGATTCTCGATGCAGGCCTGCGCATTCCAGAGGACATAGCGGTGGTGGGATGCGGAAATTCACTCTACTCGGACTTCTTGCGCGTTCCCCTTACGTCCGTCGATCAGGATAGTACCGCCATCGGCAGGCATGCCGCGGAACTCGCACTCTCCCTGGTTGACGCCAAAGGGTTGGCGCGTCCAAGAACGAAACTGCTCAGCCCGCGGCTCATTGTTCGCGCCTCAACCAGGCTGTCCCGAACATTTCGATCTGAAGAAAATCAAACTCCCTTACCGCAACGATAATCTCAGGTACATCTAGACTAAAGCTCGGTTCGGACCGCCCAGACTCCTTGCGCGGAACGGGATCTGCACGTGGCGGCATCTGGATTTCGCCTGGCGCGTACAGGCCTCGTGCTTCGGCTTGCAGTAGAGGGGCTACCAGGGCATTTCGTCCGGGTTTTTGGCCCCAAAAACCCGAGATGTGTCTCTGGCCGCCGATGATTGCCCGCACTGTACCGATTACTGCAGAAGAATCGAGCGCTTAGATAACGTTAAACACCGGTATCTTAGGCACTTTTCGTCATTTAGTTGACAAATTCTGAAGTAACCGCTTACTGTATTGAAATCTTTCATTTTGAGATCTCAAGACGTCGGTACAGAGCAGAGTCATCTGCACCTGTTCCAGCCGAGCTTGTCAACACGAAAGCTAAGGTTGGGACGGTCTCAACTCGAACCTCATGAATACTGTGGCCATCGACGGACACACTTGCCCGTATGGGAGGGTAAAGAGAATTCGAATCTTTGGTATGACCATCGTTCGCACATTGTTCGTTTGAAGGAACGATCTTCATCGCTCCGCGAACTTGACCAAAAAGCGTCAGCCCGGATAAGAAATTGCCGTGACTAATGCTCACAACTGAAGACCTCTAGCGTGAGAGAGAGCGCCAGGGACGTGGCTCGCAGGCAAATGCTGCCGAGTCGAAATTAGCCAAAACTCAGAGGAGGCATTTCGTGAAGCACTTTATTTGGATGTCATCTGTCGCGGCATTTTGTCTATGCATGGCCGTAATTCCCATCCATGGACAATCAGCAGCGGCTTCTGCGAGTGGAACGGTGACCGATACGACCGGTGCAGTGGTCCAGGGTGCTCGCGTTTCGCTCCGCAATACGGACACAAATGTGGAACAGTCCACGCTGACGGGCTCATCTGGAAGCTATTCCGTGGTCAATGTGGCGCCGGGAAACTACATGATTGAAGTCAAGAAGACTGGATTCAATACCGCAGTGGAAACGGGAGTCATCCTGGCGGTGAATCAAGCCGCGATATTCAATTTCTCCCTGCACATAGGCAGCGTAGAGCAGTCTGTCTCGGTTTCAGCCGAGGCCACAGACGTGCAGTCATCGACCGCCGAACTGGGCGCGGTCATCGGCACGAAGTCAGTCAACGATCTGCCACTGAATGGCCGTAATTTTACCCAGATGCTGACGTTGACGCCCGGCGTGAGTAGAATCACAGTTGCTCAGAACGGGACCGGAGGGGCGGGAAGCGCCAAACCCACTGGTGCCTTTACCTTTCCCGCGGTGGATGGTCAGCGCAACCGCAGCAATATGTTCAATCTTGATGGGCTCAACGATCTTGGCTCCTACAGCGGTACCTATAACTACGAGCCCATCGTCGACGATATTCAGGAGTTCAAGGTCCAGACGCACAGCGATCAGGCGGAATTTGGCCAGGTGGCCGGCGGAATCGTAAACATCGTGACCAAGGGCGGCACGAACAATTTCCACGGCACGGCGTGGGAGTTTGTCCGCAACTCCGCTACCGATGCGCGCAATTACTTTTTAACGAAGGTAAACCCACTCCATCAGAATCAATTTGGCGGTATGGTCAGCGGTCCTGTCATCATTCCTCATCTTTACCAAGGCAGAAACAAGACCTTTTTCCTCTTTACCTATGAGGGATTTCGTCAAAGCCAGGCTACGCAAAACTTATGGACAACCCCGACCACGGCCCAGCTAGGTGGCGACTTCAGCAACCTCTTGGCGAAGGGCATCACAATCTACGACCCGAACAGTACAATTCCCGATCCTGCTAAACCTGGCCAATATCTTAGAACGGCCTTCCCAAATAATCAGATTCCGACATCGGAACTCTCACCCGCAGCGCTGCTTTACGCAAAGACCATTCTTCCAGCACCCAATGCTACAGGTTTGGCTGGCGGTCAAAACGTGATAGATACGACGCCTTTGCGAACCAGCAGCGAAAACTATTCGGGCCGTATCGATCAGGCATTCGGAGATCATGATCTTGTGTTCGGCCGAGTCTCAGAGTACAACCAGCCCAGCATTACCGCCGTTGCAAATCCCAATAGCAACTTGGCTTCCACGATCGGCGGCTATAACATCGGCATCCACGAAGCTCATACCTTCGGCGCAACGGCAGTGCTGGAGGTTTATTTCGGACGGAACATCGGACGAAATCTCAGTATTCTGCAGTTTCCGAAGGCGCCCGCCAACTTTGCCTCGACGCTAACCAGCAATGGTTTTTCGAGCTTGTTTCTAAGTGCCGCGGCCGGACCGTATCCCGCCGTGATCCCTCCCATCGCAATTACCGGATACATTGGTCAAGGCAACAATAGCTATCAGGGTCCAAACAATTCGGACATTTATGAGTATGGCGGTTCGTTCACGAAGATTCTCAATCGGCATACCCTCAAGGCTGGCGGTGTGCTCTCTACCAACAACTTCATGCAGCCCATTGTGGTGGCCGATGAGGTTACAAGTACTTTTCAGACCTCGAATCTTGAGGTACCTGCTAAGACAGGCGATGCGCTAGCTTCGTTCCTCCTGGGTTATCCAACCTCCGGCATCAAGCGAAATACTCTGGAACGCGAGCATGGCGGTTGGGTGGACGGAGCTTACCTGCAAGATCAATTTCAGATGACTCCGCGCCTGACCCTCAATGCCGGGATTCGCTGGGATGCAACGATCTGGCCGGTCTACGGTTACCTTGATGATGGGCAGGGCTATGTTGGAAACATGAATCTCATCAATGGCACTTATGTCATCTCCGCAACACCACCGGCTTGCTCGGCGACAGTGGGAGTGCCATGTATCCCCGGTGGAACGCTGCCGGCGAATGTGGTGGTTACACCCAACAGCAACCGGGCCATGCACAACACCGATTGGAAGAACTGGCAGATAAGACTCGGAATCGCCTACCACCTGATGGATAAGACATCAGTGCTCGCGGGCTTCGGCCGATTCTATGACAACTGGTCCGTCGCAACCCAGATTTCTCAAAACGTAGGCGGCACCTGGCCTTCGCAGACCCTTATCAACAAGAACAGCCTGAATACGACCTCGCCAACCGTGACCATCGGCGACCCGCTGACCCTGGGAAGTACCGTGCTGCAGCCGGCGGCCACGCCCTTCAATAATGCAACCTACTACTTCAATCCGAGCATGAAGACGCCATACGCCGACCAGTGGAATTTTGGGGTCGAACAGGGATTCGGATCGAACACTGTCTTGTCTGTCAAGTATGTCGGATCACATGGGGGCAGACTTGACATGGGCGGATTGAAGAATACTGCACAATTCCCGGCAGCCGGTACTGCTGCCCAGGTGGCAGCCCGCAGACTGTACCCATACATCATTCCCACCAACTTCGACGACAGCACCGGGAACAGCAATTACAACGCGCTCCAGGCCACTCTGAGGAAAAGCACAAGCAATGGCCTGACCTATCTCGTGTCTTACACCTGGTCGAAATCGATAGACCTGGCCTGCTCGGGCAGCTTCGGAAGCGAAGGTTGTCAGTTGCAGGACGCCTATCATCCCCAGGCAGATCGAAGTGTCTCCGGCTACGACTTACCCTACATCCTTTCAGCCTCTTCTGTGTATGAGCTTCCTTTCGGCGCAGGCAGAACTTACCATTCAGGCAACAGCCTTGTGAACAGCACTTTGGGCGGTTGGGATATAAACGGCATTATCAGCTTCTCATCCGGCACGCCGTATACCTTGACGGTTTCAGGCGATATTGCGAATACTGGCAACACGTTCGTTCATCCAAACCTCGTGGGGAATCCTACCCCGGCCAACCGGAGTCCAAGCCAGTGGTTGAACCCGAGTGCATTTTCTGCGCCACCCGCGTTTACTTTCGGAACGTTCCCAAGGAATGCGCTCCGCACGGACGGCTACCAGAACCTGGACCTCTCGATATTTAAAACTTTCACGATTTATCGCGAATCCAGTCTGCAATTCCGTGCTGAGGCATTCAACGCGACAAATACCGCGATCTTTGCTGCCCCAGGCAACACTGTAGGGACGCCGACATTTGGGGTCGTTTCCTCGACCTCAAATACACCGAGGCAATTGCAGTTTGCACTCAAATTCCAGTTCTAACTGGACGTGTAACATTTCCGCATTTTGGTCCTGCCGTCGAGTTTCCCGAATATGGGTTGGCGGCAGGGCTACCCTATCAGATTTACCTCACTGCATGTGAATCCCAAGAGAAGGTGGGTTCGGATATGAAGTTGTGTTTCTGTTATAGATATTTGTTAACTGCAGTTTTTCTGGGTGCCCTGTGTATCTGTGGCCAGCCGCAGGCGATTGCGCAACTTGATCCGAATCCTGAAGTGGGATCACTCAACAAAGCAGATCGGATTGAATGGTTTCGCGATCAGGGCTTTGGGCTCTTCATTCATTGGAGCGTGGATGTCCAGCTTGGCGTAGGCATCAGCCATTCGCTTGTCGGCGCATCTGACGACTACACGAACCGTTTCTTCAATGATCTGCCAGGGACATTCGAACCGAAGCAGTTCGATCCGCAGGACTGGGCACGTCTTGCCAAGCTTGCCGGTGTTCGATACATGATGTTCACGACCAAACATCACTCCGGCTTTGCCATGTACGACACCGCAACCACGTCGTTCGGTATCATGAACACTCCGTTTCACCGGGATATTACGGCGGAGTTGTTCAAGGCCTTTCGCGATGAAGGGATTGCACCTGGGGTGTATTACTCTCCAGACGATTTTTACTGGTTGCACAAAGAGGGCAAGCTGATTAAGCGCAATGTGCCGGAGGTTCAACCGGCGAACAATCCCGGCCTGATGGCATACGATCAAGCGCAGGTAAAGGAACTCCTTACAAAGTATGGTCCTATCAGCCTGATCTTCTTTGACGGCCAGCCCACCGGTCTGCGTGAACTTGCATGGAAGCTCCAACCGGACATTGTGGTTACCCGCGGCGGTCTGCAGACACCGGAGCAGTATGTTCCCGGTATGCCATTGAAAGGCGCATGGGAGGCAAACCTCACTATGGGGGAGGCGTGGCAGTATCAGCCGCAAAATGACCCCTATAAATCGGGACGACAGCTTATCCGTCTACTAATCCAGACCCGAGCCAAGGGAGGCAATCTGCTCCTGGATGTCGGGCCAAAGCCGAACGGAGAACTGCCGATCCAGGAAGAAGACCGGCTTCGCGAAATTGCGCTCTGGATGTTCGTTAACTCCGAAGCCATCTATAGCGTGCGTCCCTGGGTTATCACCAATGAGGGTGACATATGGTTTACAAAGAAGAAGGACGAGAACACTTTATACGCAATGGTCGATTCGGAAAAGCCCTGGGAGTACGGGAAATGGCAAGATATTGTGCTGCATTCCGTGAAGCCCAGTGATGAAACCGATGTGAGGGTGCTTGGTGAGAACGGCAAAGTGCTTGAATATCAGCCTGCCGTCAATCCAAAGCCGACGTGGGAGATGAAGAGTGATGGCCTGCATATCCATGCGATGCTTGCACAGCGCCTGCAGGACAACCACAAATGGGCCAACCCCGTGGTATTGCGCATTACTAACGTGAAGCCAGCGTTTGCCCCCCCTCAAGTGAAAACTGGAAGCTCCTCGGCGGACCAGACGGGTCACACCGAACTGCTGACAGGAGATCTAATTGAAATGGGCGGTTCCTCTTCGCTTGAAGTCGGATTTGAATACCGTGCCATCAGCGGAGAAGATGTCCATGCACGGACGGAGCCGTGGATTGCCACCCCGTTGCAGTCAGTTACGCGGACCGGAAGGTTCACGTACACCCTTGAACGCATGCCGCCCGGCACTTATGAGTTTCATGCGATCGTAAAGCACCCATTGGTCACTCTTTTTGGAGCTGATGTAAAGATGCAGCGATAGTAGTTCCATGGAGAAGGTGCGAAAGGCCAACGGGCAGAGTCATCATTGGCCTTACAAAATCGACGATTTCAGCAATTGTAGTAAATCCGGGTCTGAAGGGACCCGGATTGGTTCGGCTTGAACTTGCAGGTTGCTTGCTCGTACGACGGAACGAACGTGGGCTGTACATTTCGTCGGGGATAAGTATGGCGTCAATGCCCGAAAAATGCGGCATCAGAGCGGGTGAGAATGCGCCAGGGAATGCGATGTGCAATCTCTTCTCGAATCACCCATTCAAGAACCATCAGATTACACAAGATTGGCTGCAACTCCTTGCGCATCAATAGGGGCAGGATCGCAAGGACACTCTGGACCGCGGCCAGAATCTCTTCCACCTTCGGCTTTTCAAAATCCATCCGTCCGGAGTCTTCGACACCGGCATCAAGCAGTCCGTCGCGCACCGCTTCAAATGCCTGCGGCTGACAGGTGAAAATCACGTTCCAATTCTCGAGTTGCTGTTGGGGCAGCTGCTTGTGAGTTTGCTCTTCCGGCGTGGCCCACTTTGACCATTTGATTTGGCCCACCTGGGTAGTGATATTGTGCATCATTTCTCCGGGTTTTGGTTTGACGGGTTCTGAGAGATATTCATGCCCTTCGTCGTCGTGGCGGTGGGAATGTGGGAATCGGCTTCATCGATTTCCAAGATTCTCTCTTGAAAGTCAAGCATTGTTGCTGACGACGCATTGGATTTTCAAGGCATGGCGGGTCTATCCTTCCGATGCCAGTTTCCTGCCGGGCGAGGCCGTCCCCACCCGGCCGTTGGTTCATCGTCGGGA
>DASRLI010000076.1:0-12553 GCA_035648535.1 Occallatibacter sp.
AGTACACCATGCGCCCGTACCGATCGAATATCTCCGTCATCGCCTGCTGATCGCCGCCGCGCACACCATCCAGCAAGCGCGCATCGACGGCCGGAGCTACTCCAGCCGCTTCCAATTCACCGGGAGCTCTGTCAACAGAACAACTGACAGCCGTGATCGGATTGGAGGGGTTTTCTGTCATCGATTAAGAGGGTCGCCAAGAAGGAAGGCAGGCCGGGGAGTGCCTGCTTGCGCCATTCTAATGATCGCCATGCTGAAGGTCCAATTGTTTTCGAGCGCCCCTGGAACGATCTCCCGCCTCTGCGCACCGGAAATCAAACACGCACAGCAAACGGGCCACCGCAACTCCCCGGGCCATTCCTACGCACCCGATCTGGCATCTCAAACCAGCCGCAATTGAGGTACGAGTCAAACCGCCCTATCGGATTTACAGCATTTTCGAGTTGAGTGTTAACACAACTTCGGGTGCCCCATCCTTTGTGCGTTCTTTGCGCAAAGGGTGGGAGACCACTGACATCCATCGCAACTGTAAATTCCCCGGCCTGCGCGTCGGCTTTCTACCAGGCCAGCAACTCATCTCCCGAAGTCGGCGACAGGAACGTGACCGCAGCCGGAAGCGGCCGCACCGAGTCCGCGAAGAATTCAATGCTCTCCGGACCCGCGGCCCTCGCCCGTTCCAGCGCCTGTTCGGCCTCGCGCAAAACCACTACCGGCGAACGGCCGATACTGGACGCAAGCCCAAAGCACGCCGAAAGACGGATCGACTCTCCCGCCACATGGAATGGCAAGCTGAACACATCCATTCGTAGCCTCTCCGCCAGCATCATGGCGTTGGTCGTACTACAGCCGGGCAGCACAACCAGGAATTCGTCCATGCCCGGCCGCCCCAGCAGATCGTAACTGCGCAGCAAACGCGTCGTGCGCCGCACCACCTGGCACAGCAGCTCGTCGCAGGCGTCCACGCCGAGCCGCGAATTCCAATGGCCAAAATCGTCAATATCAAACAGAACCAGGCACAGCGAGCCGTTCTGCCTCTGAACTCGGTCGGTCTCGCGAAACAGCATGGCCAACAGCGCCTCGCGGTTATACACGCCGGTCAGCCGGTCAAGTTGCGCATTCGTTGCGGCAGACTCGCGAAGCGTGTCTACTTCGTCCACCAGGTGATGCGTGCGCATCACCATGTCCAGCCGAAGCTGCCAGTAGGCCGTCTCATCCGCGCGAAGAATCAGGTCGTCGATCACGCCTTCTGACAAGCGGTCGATCCATTCCTCGGTTACACTGTCCGAAATCACGACAATCGGAAACCGCTTGCCGCCAGCCTCCGCGCTTGCCGCCGCCAGCAACTGCCCCATCGCCATGCCGGGCAAATCAGAATCCAGCAGCGCCAGCTCGGGCGGTTTGGCCGCGGTCATTGGGGCCAGTGCGGCATGCGCGGAGAGAACCACTTCGACGCGCGCTCCCATCGCCCTCAGCACAGGTTCAACAGCCGCCAGCAGAGCAGGCTCGGGCGAGGCGAGCAGGAACGTGGGAGGTTTGTTTGCAGGCATCCTGGAATTTCTCCGTACTGGATGCATCGGCGCAGATTAGAAAAAATTTAGATCGCAGAGACGAATTTTTGGGCTATCCCAATAACCAACGCCCGCATTCCTCATGCCCAAAGTAATGCACGCGGTCACTTCATCGCACTCCAGAAGTGTGCACACACACCACCAAACTGGAGCGTCAGCAGGAGCTCAAATGGAAGTTGGATTGCCCGCCTTTGCTCGGTCAAAAACATCCAGCAATGTTGCCGGCCTCTCGCCGTCCTGATTCCGGGAAATCATCCAGGCAGAAAGGCTCACCAAAATAGCAGCAATAAACAGCAAATCGCCGTGTGCCCATCCCAGCGGATTCACAAAGACAGGAGGCCATTTACTAAAACATATGTCGATCCATTGAATTAAAAAGAATGGCCATAATCCGGCCGCCGCTCCACGCAGTGACACGAGACTGAAAAAGTAAATGGGGAATGCCATCGTCAGGCAAAGGTCAAGAAGTACATCCTTGGTTGTCGAAAATCCGATTCCAAGCACGTACACACAGCCGAGCAGTGTCTCCAGCAGCAGCATAGAGCCCGCTGCCAGGAGTGAAATTCTTGCCAAAAGCAGCGTTCGATCAGTCAAGGTCCGTCCGCTCCATGCGTCAAGCAGCCGTCAGTCTACAAAGTCCACCCGCGGCGCAATGGGAATCACGCCGCGCTCGTGGCCCAACTCGAGAAGTTTGCGAATCGCCGCTCGGCCATCGGCACCGTAGTCCAGCGTGCGCTCGTTCACATACATGCTTACAAAGCGGCTGGCCGTCCGGGCGTCAAGATCGCGTGCAAACTGCATCGCGTATTCAAGCGCCTGTTCGCGGTGGTCCAGGGCATGCTGAATGCTGTCGCGCAGGGCCTTCGAAATAATCTTGTGCTTCTCCGCGCCAAGCGAGCGGCGAATCGCGTTGCCGCCCAGCGGCAGCACCAAGCCGGTGGTTTCCCGCCACCAGACGCCGAGATCCAGAACCTTGTAAAGGCCGCTCGAAGTGTAGGTCAGCTGTCCTTCGTGAATGATGAGCCCGGCGTCATACGTCCCGGCCTGAATCGCCGGAATGATCTTGTCGAAAGGCACCGTCTCGGTCTGAATCTTGGGATTGAAAATCTTCATTGCGAGATAAGCCGTGGTCATCGTGCCAGGAACGGCCAGCTTGATGCGGTCCAGGTCGCCGATGGCCAGCTTGCGGCTGGACACAATCATCGGACCGTAGCCTTCACCCACGCTGCCGCCGCATCCCATCAGCGTGTAATTGTCCTGCACGTAAGGATAAGCATGAAAGCTGATTGCGCTGACATCGAAAAAGGCTTCTTCCTGCGCACGGCGATTCAACGCTTCGATATCGCAAAGCGTATGAGAAAAGCGATAGCCCGGAACGCGGATCTTGTTGGTGGCCAGGCCATAGAACATGAAAGCGTCATCGGAGTCGGGGCTATGGGCTATCGAAATATCAATTACGTCTTTTGCACTGGCTGGTTCGGTCTGATTCGCAATCACGATGGGGTAGGTCCTTTCAAAACAATAAACAGCAACGGAATTCTAAATGTGGCTAAGCTGTACGGCGAAAACGCTGCCATCCCGTGGCCAGCGCGGCTGCAGCAACAATCTTGAGCGCGTCACCCGGCAGAAACGGCACAACGGCAAGCGTCAGAATCGACTGAACCGGGGCGTGGGTCATTGCGGCAAGCCACAATGCGCCGCAAGCCAGAATCACCAAGTTGCCGGCAGCGGCACTCAACGCGGCTGTGGCAAAACTGCGGCTCGTTCTGCGCCACAAAAATGAAATCAACGCAACTGCAACCGGGTAGGCAAGCAGGTACCCGCCTGTGGGCCCAAGCAAGTGGGCCATGCCACCGGAGAACACCAGGCCAGGAGCAAAAACGGGCATTCCCAGGGCTCCCTCGGTCAAATAGGTAACCAGTGTAGCCGCCGCCAGTCGCGGAGAGAGCACCAGGCCCAGAAGCAATACGGCAAAGGGCTGCAAAGTGAGCGGTACCGGCGTGAAATAGAGAGGCAGGGCAATATGGGCACAGACCGCGACAAAAATACTGCTCGCGAGCACGATACCGGAAGCGCGCAGCCAGGTTGCCGTCCTCGTGGCTGATTCTGACGCGCTGGTCAACGGTAATGAAAGTTCCTTGCTCAAAAGAATTCCTCCAAACGCCCTGACGGGCAGGTCTTTGTCCGCGCAATTGGTTCCGGCCCCCGGGCGAGCAGGCCCTCGTCTGCACCGTCAAACTCAGGGTCAACTTCCACGTCGGTCTCATGAGCGGCATCGAGCGCTGCAAGCGCCCGGAGCCGATGCTTCCTGCGCTGTAGCCAGACGTGGCGCACCAAGCCTGCGGCTGCCATCAGCAGCGCTCCAAGCGAGACGAGAAACCCAATCATTAACCAGCGCATAGGAGCGAACCAACCAAGAATACCAGAGAGGGTAGGTTTCCCCGCAGCCACGCAGCCTCAGAACTGGCCGATCGATTTGAAAGCGCGCGGCTTAAGCCACGCCGAAATTACCGCAATTTTCTTCGCAGGTTTCAAAGCTTGCGGAAAAACTCGATTCGGAGGGAGGCGGGGGTTTCAACCCCCGCATAAACCCAAAAGAATTGACGTGGGCTTTAGCCCCGGATGTACGCTTTATCCGGCTCATTCGGTCGCCGTTCCGATTCCTCACACCTGCCGCAAGCTCCCCTGCAGCCAGTCGAGATAGGGATGGCTGCCCGACTCCACCCGCAGAACCAGGAACTCCGGAGTCTCGTAGCTGTGCAACTCATGCAACCGCGCTTCCAGAGCCGCCAGTTGATCGGGCCCGGTCTTGATCACCAGCATGGTCTCGGTAGCCGACTCCACCTGCCCCTTCCAGCGATAAACAGACTGAACGCCCGGAATCAGCGAAGCGCACGCAGCCAGCCGCTCCACCACCAGCGCGCGCGCGAGCCGCTCAGCCTCCTCGGGGTTGGCCTCGGTAGTCAGAACGATGCGAGCTTGCTGAATAGGATCCGGCATCAATCGCTTCCACAGTGAAACGTCACTCAAACAAATGTATTCCGAAAACGCCGCGCGGAATACCTGCGCGACAGATTCTTCAGAGAGCAGGATTTTTTGAGTGGCGCGACACCCATTCTCCCGTCAGGGAGAAAACGAAAATAGCCACGGGTGGAGTCCGCGGCGGCGGACGGAACCGGGGTAAGCATGCCTCTGAATCCCCGCCGCCCCGGAGGGTCGGCGCGAATTGAATTCGAATCGATTCCTGGTTGAAGTTTTCCTGGAGAGTGCCATCGAATGACCTGCATTTCGGGTTTCTTCAACTTGCCCATCCCGCCCGCGTGTTGCAGTATGGTCTTTGCGGTCCGCCGCGGCGGGCGCAGGTGGAGAATAGATACATGAGCACATCAATCAAGTTCGGTACCTCAGGATGGCGCGCGATTGTGGCCGACGAATTTACCGTGGCCAATATCCGTTTGGCTGTGGCGGGAATTGCCGCCTACGTGAAGACCCAGCCGCTGCCCCACCGCGTACTCGTTGGCCGCGACCCGCGCTTCCTAGGCGAGAGCTTCGTGGCCGAAGCAGCCAGCGTTCTATCCGGAGCGGGCGTTACGCCCATCGTGATTCCCGAGGCCGCGCCAACACCGGCCATCGCCTATGCTGTGCGTGCGCTCAAGACCTCCGGCGCCATTAACTTCACCGCCTCGCACAATCCGCCGGAGTACAACGGCATCAAATTCTCCACTCACGACGGCGCCCCCGCGTTGCCCGAAGTGACCAAACAGATCGAAGCGGCAATCGCGGCGCTCCAAATTGGCGAATCCCCTATTCCAAAATCAGAGCCCGGGACGGCCAGCCCCTTCGAGACCGCTGATGTAAAACCCGCCTTCCTCAAGCGGCTGGCCGAACTGGTCGACCTCAAGGCAATCGCGAAGTCCGGCATCAAGGTGGTCTACGACCCATTCTGGGGAGCGGGCCGCGGCTACAGTTCCGAGGTGCTGCGCGAAGCGGGCGTGGCCGTCGAGACGGTTCACGACTTCCGCGATGTGCTTTTCGGCGGCCATGCGCCCGAGCCGGATGACCACCTGCTCGGCGACGCCAGGCGCAAGATGAAAGCGATCGGCGCAGCCATCGGCATCGCCACCGACGGTGACGCGGACCGCTTCGGCATTGTGGACGGCGACGGAACATTCATCCAGCCGAACTACATCATCGCCCTCCTGCTCGACTACCTGGTTGAAACGCGCGGCTGGAAGAATGGCGTGGCCAAGAGCGTAGCCACCACCAACCTCATCAATGCCGTCGCAGAGCACCACAAAGTTCCGCTTTATGAGACGCCGGTAGGGTTCAAGTACATCGGCGAGCTGATCATCGCCGACAAGATCGCCATCGGCGGCGAGGAGTCGGCCGGCCTCACCATCCGCGGCCACGTTCCGGAGAAAGACGGCGTCATCGCCGGACTGCTGGTTGCGGAAATGGTCGCTACCCGCGGAAAGAGCCTGGGCGTGCAACTGAAGGAGCTGTTTGGCAAGGTTGGTTCCTTCTATCCCGTGCGCGAGAACTTCCGCTTGACCCCGGAGGTCAAGGCCGCGTTCACTGAGAAGTTGAAGGCCGATCCAACCGAGCTGAGCGGACGGAAGGTGAGCGCAATCGTGCGCACCGACGGACTCAAGCTGATTTTGGAAGACGGCTCATGGGTCTGCTACCGGCTTTCAGGAACCGAACCGGTAGTGCGGGCCTACACCGAAACGCGCAGCGAGCAGGACATGGAAGCCCTGAAAGCCGCCGCCGAAAAGTTTGTGCTTTCTTAAGAACTAGTCAGGTCTTGATGCAGAACGAAATGTTTCACGCCGAAAGAAAAACGCCGGAATCCGTGCCCGTTCCGGCGCGCCAGCGCTTGTTCGACTGGGCAAAACGGGCCTGGCGTCCCGCTGGAACCGTTGTGGCCGTAGCTCTTGCGGCCCTGCTGATGTGGCATGTGATCAACGGCAAGAATGGGCTCTCAGTCTGGCAGCAGAAGCGCGCCGAAGACCGCGACCTGCAAAAACAGATCCAGGACGTTCAGCAGGAAAACGCGCATTTCCGCCAGGAGATCGAACGCCTCAAGACAGACCCGGACGCAATCGAGCACGAAGCCCGCGAAAAACTCCACTACGCCAAGCCCGGCGAAGTCATCTACTCGCTGCCCGCCCCGCCTTCCGCCCAGCCGCAGCCATCAACCTCCGGCAAATAACCGCGCCAAGAGTGAGCACCCAGCAGCCAAGATGAACGAATGACTTGAGGTTTCACCACACCAACCGAGTCAAAGCTGCCCCGTGCCCCATCCTTGCGCGTTTTTCCTGGCGCAAGGGTGGGATACCACAACCCTTCACTCAGGGGCTTTTCTATTCCCTTATCCCAATTCCGTGTTCACCGTTTCTCCGCCCTCCACAGACAGGGTAAACGCAGAAAAATCACATGATTTGGTTGCCAAAAGGCCACTATTAGCGCTAATTAGGCCTAATTTGGTACCTAAATGGGTAACTCCCGACAGCCCTTTGCTCAATTCCGGAACCTTCCAAGCAGCCTTCTCTCAGAATCAGGCACCCTGCGTGGTTATCTCCTCGACAAAGTGCAACCTTATAAGCGAACATTTGGCACCAAATCGCGACCATTTAAGCGACCGTTTAACGTCTTTTTGTAACCATCCAAGCGAACGTTTGCACCCTGCTAAACTCCGTTATCGGTTCACTGTCCACTGTCTTCAAAACTCCACATGTGCCCGCACCGACCCCACCCACACAGGTCCGCGGTCGCGGTTGTACCCAGGGTTGTCGATGTGCTGCACGTCGAGCGCATAGAACAGCCCCTTCCACGCGTGCCAGTTGTAGTAGCCCTCTTCGATCGTCTCGCGCCCATAGTTGAGATTCCCGTCGCCCAGCAGAAACCCTAACCCTCCATATTTCAGATAGTTCTGGTGGTCGCGCTTGATCGCATTCGACACCACAGCCAGCCCGATCTTGTCTGCCGGTCGATGCCAGCGCGCTCCAGCGTAGTCGCCGCCCGCCTCCACCGTCTCATCCACTTCCGTGTAAGCGAACGATTCGTGCTGCCCTTCGTTCCATCCAAAACGCCCAAACGCGCGCAGATTTTCGCTCACATCCTGTACAGTGTTATAGCCAAACCCATATTTCAGCGCGCCAAAATGCTCGTGGAGAACAATATCCGGCGTCTTGTCCGCTCCTGAAAAAAATGCACGAACAGCCTCGCGATAAGTGCCCATGTGTGCGCGATTGGCATAGAACAAAACGCGTTGCGTTCCTTTGCGCTTTGCAATAAATCCGCGCCGTAACTCGAATTCGCCGTTCTGTCCGTGTGCGCGGCTGAAAGCCCAGTCCATGTCGGTTCCGTTCGCCACAACAGGCATGGCAAAGAGCCCGTAGCGCAGGCTCCACGCTTTGTCGTCGTATTCGGCCATGCCGCCGACCGTATAGCCGCGTGTATCGGCCGCGTAGTCCCACGCGCCGTTGTTGTCTGCTGTCCAGTTCATGAATTGGAGGTGACTGTCAGTACCAACCTCGTTGACGTCGAAGAAATCCGGCAACGTCATCTTGCCGGCGCGGAACTCGATACGGCGAACGGGAACGCTGGGAGCAAGTGAGTAGGGCCCCGGATCCTGCGCCGTGGTTTCGTTGCTCAGGCCAATGACCTGGTGAATCTGATAGCGGGCCAGGTATGGCGTGGGTCCAAGATTAGGATTGCGAACGACATCAAGGTTAGTGAAGCCGGCAAGTCCCAAGGCCTCGCCCAGTCCGCGGCCGCCGGTGCTTTCCACGTCCAGAATCAGGTCGGTGCTGTAGCGGATTGATTGAGTGGGCCGGAAGGCCGTATAGAGCGTGCCTACCAGAGAAGTCTTGTATTCGCCCCTGCCAATAAGGCTGTTCGCTCCCTGGTAAGGAGAATGAAAGGGCAGGGCGCCCTGGAAGATGATGTTTGCCTGACCGGCGAGCCAGTAGCGGCCTCCGTTGGAGTGGGGAGACATGGTCAGAACGGGAGCATCCTGCGCGGGTGGCTGAACGGTAGAAGATTGCGGGTCGGGGGCAGATGGCGTCGGCGCTGGTGTTTGTGCAGCCGCAAGCCCAATCGCGAGCGACAAGACGCAAGCCAGGCGCGTGAAGGTTGAGAAGGCCGGAATGGCGCGGCGAGCGGGCATAGAATGGAGGAGGATCTATACCCCCACTGGGTTAATACCATACCGGGGGTGGGTACTGTCAAGAACAGGAGGCGGACAATGTCGCATCAGGACCGGGAAAAGCTTAAGTTGTTGCAAAGGTTGAGAAAAGTGCGCGGCCAACTCGATGCAGTGGAGCGCTCGCTGGCAGCCGACGAAGATTGCGGCGGACAACTGATGCTGCTGGCCGCGGTTCGGGGCGGCGTGAACTCGCTGATGGGTGAAGTGCTGGAAACGCACATCCGATTCCACCTGGCCGACGGGGCCAAGGAGCAGATTGCGCCCGAATTGGCCGAGGACCTCATCGATCTTGTGCACGCATATCTGAAATGAAGTCATCAGGAATAAGTGTCTTACCCATATGATGCGAAGTCCTCTCCGTCGTCACGTGCCGGCGGACCACCTCGTGCCTATTTTAAGTAAGGAATGGAATTGCCAAGATGAACGTTCGGTTGAATCCACGGGCAGGGTTCACCGTTCTCAAGATCGAGAATTAAGGTGTCGGGCAACTCACAGGCCTCGCTCTCTCGCCAGCGTACACGACCCTACTGCACAATCGCCGCCGGCTCCGTCCCCGCCACCCCTAAAGCAAAATCCGCATCCGCCGAGCTCCTGCTGATCACCGGATGCTGATGCGACCCGTCCGCGGAAACGCGCGCGGAAACCTGCTGCGCCACCGCGGCATACACCTGGCTCAACGGAGTAGCGCCGTTTCCACTCTTCAGCGCCTGGAGCAGGAAGTATGTGAAGTACCCGTGTTTAAGCGCGGGGCTTTCCAGCGACTCCTCATCTACCTGGCTTGCCGACATCACGATCCTGCCCGTGCCCCGGCTCATCCGCTCCAGCATCGGTCCGGATGGCCCGTTGTTCGCCAGTGTTCCGCCACACGGAGACGGCGATCGTCTTTGGTCAGCTCTGCCTCGAGCATCGATTGCAAATCGCGCGCCAGATCGGCCTGATCGGGCCGTCCCGTTACCTTGACTTCGATGGAATCGCCAGGAAGATGCACAAGCGCGGGAAGCTTCCGCAACAGGGTCACTTTCTCCTTGGCCGAGCCAAAGCTCTGCGCCCCGGCCTGCGTGGCTGCCAGCAGACTGATACCTAGACACGCCGCAACTTGCAACTTCATCCCAGAATTCATGTTGATCCCCTTCGTCACCCTGTGGCCCGCACTTAACTCGCCGGCCGGTCGCACTTACCTCTCGCACCTGAAACGGATACAGGCACGGATCGCTATTTCGTTTTGCTTCCGGAGCCGGTCTTCCCGGAGCCGCTCTTCTTTGATCCGCTCGCGCTGCTGTCAGTAGAGGAATCGTCGGCACTGCTGGCGGCTGCGGATTTGTTCGCTGTTGAAGACTTTCCCGCGGACGATGCATCGAGTGGTGACACACCGATACGCATGGAAGCATAGGAGATCCCGGGCACTGCATTCTGGGCACGGGTCTCGAGCGGCAGATTCGGATCGGCATCCCTGCGCACCAGGTAGCCTTGCACCAGGTCAAGATTCGGCAACTCCTTGGCGAGTTCACCGGTATGTTTCTGCGGGAGCATGAGGTAGTCGCCGGAGAGCAGTCCAATATACCGGGATTCCCTTTCCGGATCGCTCAGTGCCTGCTGCGTAGCTACGACAGTGGTCAGGTTGCTGGACATAATGAACTTGGTTCGATCTTCCCAGTAACTCAACGCCTCAGTAAAAGCGCTGAGCGCCGGCAAGCTCGGGCATAAGCGCGGCAAGAAGTCCAAGCATCGAAGCGTCGGCAACGAAACTGCGTCGGGAAAGTGTCATGGTCGTTCTCCTTCAAGAGATCGCAGGGAATGTCGATCCAGTCGGTTGACCGTGGCGACAGTTACGTTGAATTCATTGCGCAGCCTCCTTTGGAACGCTGCGCATTGTTGTGAGCGCGATACCCCAGTTGGTGGGCACCTCGCCGGAGAAGCCGCGGGTTCCGGCACTGGTGTTAGCCAGCAGCTTTTCAAGGGGCGATTCCACGCCACGGGTTCCGCGCGTAGCAATGCCCTCAAAATTCAGGACGTAGGGATCGGGGAGCGGCTGCGCGGTGCTAAGCAGAATGAGCGTGTCCACCCCGTAGGGTGGACCGACACGCAAGGTACGTGCGCCGGGAAGCACAAACTGGCGACCGTTGTCCGCATCGTTCGGAAACTGGTTCTCAGCGTAATCGAGCGGATAGACTAGCGAGCCTTTTCCGTGGCAATCGATGTCTAGCACGTAGATCCAGCGTCTCTCGATCACTCGATCGGTTGACTTGAGCGCCATCTTCAACTGATCGCCCTGGTGCACAGGAGAGTCGGGTTGCCCGGGTTGCCCGGCGGCAGCCGGCGCCGCGCCTGTCGCTGAAACATGGCCAGCGTGTAGTAATTGCCCGTGGATGCATCGGCAGGGCTACTCGCAAGATCGAGCCAGCCGTGAATCTTGGCCAGCAGCGATGCGTACTTGCTCAGCGAAGTCACGCTCTCGTCCAGATCGGCCAAACCGGTCATATCAACCCAGTCGCTGCGCACCGGATACTGCGAAGTAGACGAACATCCGGGGCTGTGGTCGTGAGCTACCGATGCTGGCGGCCCGGCAGACAATTCCTTCTTGTGGAACCAGGCGTAGGCGGGACCATCCGCTGTGGCTGTGCCGGTAAGCGCGTATTCGGCGCCCGCCATATCGGCCGCGATCTTGACCGCGCTGGCCGGGTCTGTCGGTACCAGCCGCGATGCAAGCTGTTTTGGAGGCGGAAGGTTGGCCCAGAGTTTGGCACCGGCGGGAAGATGCTGCTTCAAGGCATCCGCCGTCAGTTGCGCGCCCAGAATGGTGGGTGCAGCCGCGCCCGCTTGTTGCAGAGTCCAATTCTTGCCATCCCAGCAGAGAACGTGCGTCCAGATCTCCTCCGCCGGATCGGAAACGAGAGCGACCCCTGAAGAAGAAATCGTGTCTGCCGCGTTCACAACGTCCTGTATGGAAAGATTGGAAGGCCAGAGCCAGATGTGCAACGGCGCCTGCTCCGCCGGAATCCATTTCGTGAGCTCGAAGACATCGCCGGGAGCTACCTTCGCGCCGGGCGGGCTGATGACGGTTGCCGACGAGCGCGCCATGCCCTCGAGTTCTGCAACCCGAAGCGTAACGGTCTGCGCGTTGCTGTCCCGGCCCGTTGCTGTAAATTCGCTGCCCACGCCAACTCCGGAGACGCGCCCGAGGTCCAGCCAGACGCCGCCACTGTCGTCGGTTTGCAGGGCGGCGGTACGGATCTTGCCTGAGTCCGCCGCCGCTCCGCCAAAGAGCGGTTGCTGGCGACGCGCCGCGGTAGCATCCAGATCGGGTTCCTGATCGGGTACGCTGCCACCTTCGAGGACGGCCTTTACGCGCTGATAAACGAGCGAGGCTGGCGTCCGGGCAGGCAGCACTTGCAGAGCCTCGATAAGCGCCGCTGTGAAGGCCCCGTGCGGCTCGGCCGTCTTTTCGGATGGAGGAACTTCCTTTGCCGTCTGGTCCTGCTGCGCAGCAGAGAACACCAGCGCCGGATTGTCCGCGCGCTCGGTGGGCGCAGGCCGTGGCTCGCCGTTGGGAAGCGTTTCAGGCGTCTCGGCAATGTCGCGCGGGTCAAAGGCAAGTGTCCGTTCTCGATACCGGGGGCCAATGCCGCGGCTGATGCCGCCGCTATGGCAACTGTCGAAGATTGCGGTCACGTGAATTCCCCTGTCGAGGGCCGCATTGAAGATACGGGCCATCTCTCGGTCGCGCACGTCGAAGCCGCCCTTGTAGGCATCGGAGGGAACCAGGGTGCTGTCTGCA
>DASRLI010000077.1:0-7891 GCA_035648535.1 Occallatibacter sp.
CTATGGAGACGGCAGTCAGACCCGCAGCTTCTGCTATGTCGACGACCTGATTGAGGGCATCCTGCTTCTTTCGCGTGCCGATGAGCACCTCCCGGTGAACATTGGCAATCCGAACGAGTTCACTATTCTGGAGTGCGCGCAGGCGGTTCTGGAAGTGACAGAGTCGAAGAGTGAACTGCGCTTCCTGGCCCTGCCTGAGGACGATCCTACCCGCCGCTGCCCTGACATCACAAAGGCCCGGGTATTGTTGGGCTGGGAACCACGGGTTACTTTGCAGGAAGGGCTCGCGAGGTCGCTTGATTTCTTCCGGAGCAAGGTGAACTCGGGGACAGCAGTCGCAGATATACGTTGATCCGACGAACGGAAGGATTTAATGCGCAGGCGATCGCGTGATTGGACACGAATTTCTTTTGCGTATCTCGCGCGTTGCTCAGCAAGCGCACTCACCGTCCGAAGGTGCGCAACCATGGGATCGGCCGGAGGCATCAGGGGGTATATTGATCAGTAATCCAGAGTCGAGCCGAGAATCCAGGCTTAGTCTGGCAAATGTGTAGTCCACGTCGCCGGTCAGGTCACAAAAACATGCTTAAAGTATTTTGCGCTCCCGCCCGCTACACTCAGGGCCCTAACGCCACAGGGCAACTCGGCACCGAAATCCGCAACCTCGGGCTTGATGGACCAGCCATTATTGTTGCCGGACGCAGCGCCATTCGCCTCCTCTCAGAGACTTGGGTGAAGACCTTTGCAGAGGTGGGGATGAGCCATCAGGTCTTCCCTTTCGCCGGCGAATGCACGGCTGAGGAAATCCGTCGTGGGTGCCAGGCGGCGCAAGCCATGAAGGCCCATGTTGTCATTGCAGCTGGAGGCGGGAAGGCCTTGGACACCGCCCGCGCCATCGCCTCCGATCTTTCGCTTCCGATAGTCAACTGCCCGACCATTGCTTCCAGCGATGCTCCGTGCAGTGCCCTTTCTGTGATCTACACGGAAGCAGGGACGGTGGAAGAGTACCGCATCTACCGTCGCAATCCGGACCTCGTATTGGTGGACACAGCGGTCATCGCCAAGAGCCCGGTTCGTCCTCTGGTCGCCGGAATGGGTGATGCCCTGGCGACCTGGTTTGAGGCCAAGGTATGCGTTGACGGGGGTGTCAAGAACATGCGGGGAGGAGCCTCGACACGAAGTGCTCTCGCGCTTGCTGAGCTTTGCTACAAGACGCTGCTGGCGGACGGTGTGGCCGCTATCGAAGCACTTGATCGACAAGAACCAAATGACTCGCTCGAGCGCCTGGTGGAAGCAAACACCCTGCTTTCCGGCCTTGGCTTTGAGTCTTCCGGGCTCGCGGCTGCCCATGCCGTACATAATGGCTTGACCACTGCGCCTGGCACTCACGGCTACATGCACGGCGAGAAAGTGGCGTTCGGGCTCATCACGCAGCTCATGCTCGAATCACAGCCAAAGTCGGTTGTCGATGAAGTTCTGGCATTTTCAAATAGCGTTGGTCTCCCCACCACATTCGCCGAAATTGGAATCGGTAACCCGAGCCAGGACTTGCTCGAAACGGTGGCAAAGCGAGCCACAGCGCCAGGCGAGACGATACACAACGAGCCCATCGCAGTCACGTCGAAAATTGTGGTAGAAGCCATGCGGGCGGCTGATTCGGCTGGGATTTCGTTTCGGCGATCAATGCAAAAGTAGGGTCGCATTGAGCCGCCCTGGTCGCAAGGTTACTCTTCGGAACGAACTGCTCATTGTAGGGCCATCGTTACGAGACTGCGTCGCAACTCTAGGCCAAAGAAACTCTTCCTCTGTCTAGATCTTCGGCGGCCTGCACTATGTTCTCGGGCCGGCCGAGATCGCGCCAATAATATTCATCAGTGCGAAAGGCGACGATCTTTTCTCCCTGCGCAGCGAGCCGCAAATAGTTAGTAATGATGGAAAAAACATCTTCCTCTTCCATATTCGCAAGGAGACGGGGAGAAATAATGTGGATACCGGAGAACGCCAGCGCCTGCAGCTCGTGGGCGGATCTGACTAATTCAGGCTTCCCATCTCGCCCAGCTCGACGGCCGCAAAGCTGACCATGCTCGTCGAAAAGCAGATATCGTGAAGTCGTGCGGTCTTGAACGGCCAGGGTGGCGAGGGCGTCGTGTTCGGAATGAAACCGCACCATTCGATCGAGATCGATCGTGCTGATGACATCGACGTTGTGCAAAATGAATGGCTCTTGCAGGCTACCGGAATCAAGAAAGAAATGAGCGGCCTTCTTCAAGCCGCCACCAGTGTCAAGCAGGATATCCTCGCGCGAGACTTCGACATGCATGCCAAAATTGTTATTGGCCTTCAAGTACTCGATCATCTGCTCCGCGAAGTGATGTGTATTGACGATTACCTCGTGCACGCCGAAGGTGCGCAAGCGAGAGAGGGTGATCTCCAGCATCGTGCGGCCGGCGACTTCTACAAGCGCCTTGGGGCGGTCGTCGCTTAGCGGCCGTAGACGCGTACCCAGGCCTGCAGCCAGAATCATCGCCTTCATCGGCCCATCTTCTCCAACCCAATGTGCCGAACGACCACTTCCACCCTGTCGCTGCCGCGCAAGTGCTTCGCTAGCTGTTCGGCGAGATACACCGAGCGGTGTTGACCTCCCGTGCAGCCGAAGGAAACCATCAGGCTGTTAAAGCCGCGGCGCTGATAGGTGCTCACGCTCGACTCCACAAGCGACAGAACGCTGGCAAGAAACCGATGCACTGTCTCCTGGTGATTAAGGTAGTCGACCACCGCCGCGTCCTTCCCGGTCAACTCACGAAACTGTTCTTCACGCCCTGGATTAGGAAGACTGCGGGCATCGAAGACAAATCCGCCGCCGTTCCCGGTCTCGTCGGCAGGTTTTTCATCGTGAAATGAGAAACTGAAAATCCTGACCGTCAAAACATCTGCGGAAGAAGCCAGACCCAGCAGCTTCTCCGATTCCGACATGCCCTGGAAGGCCTCCATCAGCGCTGGCAGGTCGATGGGGAGCTTGACGTTTTCCGCCAACCAGCGCAAGTTTTTGAGCGCGTAGGGCACGCTCTGCAGAAAATGCGCCTTGCGCTCGTAAAATCCCCGGAAACCGTAGGCGCCCAGCGCCTGCATTATGCGAACGTAGACGTACGCATAATAGTGCTCCATGAACGCGTCGTGCTTGATGTCTATGAATCTGCCGAGGCTCTCGAGATAGTAATCGAGCAATTCCTGGCGCAACTCGGGTGGCAAATCAGCCTTGCCATCGTATAGCAGAGACGCAATGTCGTAATGCAGCGCGCCTTTGCGGCCGCCCTGGTAGTCAAGAAAAAAGGGCTGGCCATCGCACAACATGACATTGCGAGATTGAAAATCCCTGTAGAGAAAATAGTCATGGCTGGCGCTGAGCAGAAACTTCGTCAGGCGGGCAAAGTCATGCTCCAGCGCCTGCTCGTTGAAGGGTATGCCGGCTAGCCGCAAGAAATAATACTTGAAATAGTTCAGGTCCCAGGCGATGGACTGGCGATCGAAGCTGGCGCGCGGATAGCACACTTTGTAATTCAGATCACGGCCTGCCTCAATTTGAAAACGCGGCAAGGCAGCCACGACCTTGCGATATGCTTCAATCGCCTCCAAAGAGATGGTCTCGCCGACACGATTCATGCTGAGAAAATCAAAGAGTGTCGTGTCTCCTAAATCTTCTTCCAGGTAGGCTCCCTGGCTCAGATCCTCCGCATAAATCTCAGGCACCGGCAGTCCGTGCCGTCGGAAATGCCTGGAGAACTCAAGGAAAGCGACATTCTCCTCGCGTATGGGATACAGAATGCCAATCGCACTCAATCCTCCGCCGCTCAGCCGGATGATGGCACGTCCCGAGCCACCGAGTTGCCCCTGAAGCGGCTTTACCTGTTCGGCGGGCACCTGGTAATGTTGCTCGAAAAGTCGTTTTAGAACGTCCATAAATCTCTTTCCTTGAATAGTTCAAGCCAAGTCTCAACGATAACCAGCCAAGGGATTGGGTGCAAGGAATTTAGGAAGGAGGAATCTCTGCGCTAATCTCCCGATTTTCGAACACGAAGGCTTGGCATGCATGGTTCCGGACCCCGGCAGAACGAGAAAACCATCAACTGGCTCACTCAAGAATAGACTTTGGCTCCGGACACCTCAGTATCCCTCGTCCATTCGGCGAGGAAACGCCAGCCCCTACATACCCCGACCCATGCCTTTAATAAGTTTTTGGGGGCCTGGGTCCATCCGCCTTCGCCCCCCTGCTTTAGCCTTGCCCGCAAACCATCCGGCTTGGGGAGTTCTTCAGAGATTACGAAGGCTCCAAGTTCAATTCCAGAACAGAGGCCTTGTTCTGGGATGCGACGACAGTATCTGCTGAAGATTTGACGAATCGAGCCCGAAAATTCGGGTTTTAAATCGCATTTTTCATGCTCATCTGAAGTTGCCTCTCCAACCTGACGCTGGGCCTTTGTACTGCGATGAACCAGCTTTGCTGGACCTGTCCCTCGCCAAAATCCCATCTGGCCACGAACAGTCTTTCGCGGGCAGGTCCGGACAAGCGGCAGGCAGGGATGACGACGGTCTTTGTGAGGAATGACGGAATTTTGGCGAATTGGTAGAGGCTGTGAATACGCCGAAAGGGATCGCAGAGCGCTGTTTCCCCTCTGTCGATCAGTGAAGTGCATGGACTGAAGGACCGGATTCTCACGCCGCGAGTTCGTAACGACGATTGCAGTCCGCCCAATCTCGGCGTGGAAATCACGCTGCGGTCGACGCGAGCAGCGTCTTCCGCCTTGCGGCCGGCGGGCGTTTCCTTCGCCAACGCAAGATGCATTCGGTCTTCATGGTAGTAACGAACGTACTCATTCATAAGGCGTTTCAAATGCCGTTCATTCAGGACGATCACATTGTCGAGCAGATCCTGGCGGCAGGCACCGACCCAGCGCTCTGCAACACCATTCTGCCACGGACTTCGGAAGCTGGTTCGTTTCGGCTCGATACCAAAGCTCTTCAGGGCGTCAATCACTTCTTCGCTGAAGTTTGTTCCGCGATCGAAGATCAGATAGCCGAGAGCCGAGTCGTAGGGGAATGCCTCGCGCAGTTGCTGAACGACCCATGCACTGGTCGGATGCCTGGTCACGTTGAAGTGCAGAATGCGGCGCCGGTCATGCGCGATGACGAAGAAGCAATAAAGAACACCGAAGGTGAGCGTCGGCACGGTAAAGAAATCCATCGCGGCGATGGCCTCACGATGATTACTGAAAAAACGCCGCCCATCGCTTTGCTGGCTCCGGACTCCTGGGCACTTTCCGCATCCAATGCAATACGGTTCGTTCAGAGATGTCGAAGCCCAACATCTTCAGCTCACCATGAATGCGCGGCGCGCCCCAGTTCGGGTTCTCAGCGACCACGCGGAAAATGATCTTACGCAATTCCTTGCTCACGCACTTTCTTCCCGCTCGGGTCCGTTGCAGCGAGAGCCACGTCCAGTACAACTTGAAACCCGCCCTGTGCCACCGAACGACAGCCCCCTGTTGGAGGAGGATCAGCGCTCGATTCCATCCCGGCCAGAGCCGTCGCAAGATCACCCAGAAGAACTTGTCAGATAGAGCAAATCGCGGTTCTGGGTGCCTTCGTTTCAGGACGCCGAGTTGCCGCCGAAGTGCCAAGTTTTCCAAGAGCAGATCACGGCGAGAGCGAAAGAGCAGTGAAGTGGAGGTGGTGCACGCAAGTGAGGACGACCGGTTTCAGGTTTTAGGAAAATTCAGGGTATAGCGCGAATGTTTGCGCTCGCCTGTGCGGACGAGAGCGCCCTTCTCTGTGAGGTCAGCTAAATCACGGGTCGTTGTGGCAGGCGATGCTCCCGTAATCGTGCTGTAGTTGCCCGCGCTCAGACCTCCCTTGAATCCTTCGGGGCCTTCTCGGAACATTCGAAGGAGCGCCTTCTGCTGCCGCTCATTGAGCTGACCGCGCAACCGGTCCAGCAATTTCGTCTTGGTAATGATGAGTTCCACCTGCGCGATGCTCCGACGCTGTGCTTCCAAAGCGATTCCGGCAAACCAGATTAACCATTCCGTGATCTCGTTTTGCCGATTCGCTTTTTCAAGAGCCTGGTAATAGCTCTTTTGGTGCGCCAGGGTAGTCGTCGCCAAAGCCACGAGGACCGGCTGACCGAAGCTCTGCGTCATCGCTTTTTCAGCGATAGCGCGTCCGATGCGACCGTTCCCGTCCTCAAATGGATGGATCGACTCGAAATACAGGTGGGCGGTGCCCGCGCGCGTAATCGTCGGCCATGGCTCCTTCCCGTGCGGCGCCGTGCGATTGAACCAAGAGGTGAATCGCTTCATCGCCGCTGGAACCTCTTTTGAAGGCGGAGCCTCAAAATGTACCTTCGGAGTGCCGATTGGACCTGAGATAATCTGCATCGGTTCACTGCTCGTCCGGTATCTCCCAATGTCGGCGAGGTCTTTCCGACCGGAAGTCACCATCCGGTGCCAGCCAAACATCATTCCGTCGGAAAGAGGCTGCGAAAACGACCGATAGAGATCGACCATCATCTCGGCAATGCCCTGTTCCGAGGGCATGACACGCCGCTTGTCGGGAGACGCCAGTCCGAGTTGGCGTAGGATAGATGACTGCACACTCGCCCGATTCAGGACTTCGCCCTCAATGGCCGATGTAGCCACAGCCTCCCTGCTCATTAATTCTACGAGAAGTTGATTGTGTTCCTCTTCGCCCAGATGCTTGACTATGCCGATCGCAACGCCCGCGCTAAGTAGGAAATGCTCTTCGGCAGAGGATATCCGCTGGCGATCCCACTTGAAATTGGGCCAATCCGGTTGTTGCCAGTTCCATTTCATGAGCGATAGCAGGCCTGTCTATCGCTCATTATAACCCGGATTTGTGATCGATACAAATTATTCGTATCGCTCACATAACACCCGCATTCGTCTCCCCCATGGCTCGGATTTGCGCGTCGTTGCCTCGTTGCGATCGAGCACACCGACAAACTCAAGAACCGGCAATTGGGGATCGGCAAATCAGCTCTTCGGGTTTTCATACATTTCTGAGCGAAAGCAAGCCCTGTGCCTGGCCAAAACTCCATCCGGCCAAAAAATTGAATCGAAGCATCAATATCTTAACGGTTAAGAGCTACTTGGATCGCTCGACTCGTGCTCGTTGGAAAGCTATGAAAATACAGGCCGATGGAATTCTGGCGATGTACAGATGTTGAAGCCCTGTTTGCCAACCCCGCGATGATTGATCTCTACTTCCATGTCATCAAGAGAGCGACGGAATGGCCTCTCTCCAGCCAATCCATCAAAGCTATCGCAAAATACCTCGGCTTCCACTGGCGAGATTCGAATCCCTAAGGAGCAGCATCTATCGAGTGGTATAACCGCTGGATAGAAACCAGCGACCCCTCAATCAAGCAATGCATACTTGACTACAATGAGGACGACTGCCTTGCGACGGGCATTGTCGTGGACGGAGTCCTGGCGTTGCCGGTAAAGATCTGACCGCAGCCCGTGAGCGTCGTTCCCGTTAAGATGTAGCAATTTCCTCGTAGAGAGAGTGTGTGAAGTATGAACAGTAGAGATTCTCCGAAGCTTGCGATCCGTTATAGTGGGACCGGCTACCTTCACCATGCGATCCTGGGCAACCACCTGTGAATTCCACAAAAGCGAGGATGCCCAATCTTCTTCGGCGGCGTCGATCCAGAGCTGTAACGCCAGGTCCTCGCACTTCGGGTTCCTTGTGGGCAACGCTGCTCTCCAATGCGGGCGCAGAAATCTTCAGTTGCCATCCGCTGGTGGACTAGATAGCCGGTCCTAGTGACACCTTTTATTACATTATTATTTATTTGTGATGCATATTAGGGTAT
>DASRLI010000078.1:0-28536 GCA_035648535.1 Occallatibacter sp.
GGCAGGCCGGTGAGGGTCACGGGTGCACCTGGAGGCGGGGGACCGGGCAGCCGCGCGCTTGCCAGTTCGCGAAGCTGCTCCATCGGCTCCAGCGGCTTGCCGTCCACAAAGACCAATCCACGGCGGCGGAAATACGGGCCCATATCGACCGATTTGGTGTCGAGCCATGAGCGATCCCCCGGCGCGCTCGCCAGGCTGAAGGGGTTGTAGGCATCGGGGAACATCGTGCCGGTGAGTTCGTGTTGCCATGCAGGTATTTGGGCTGGAGCCTGGCCAGTTGGGCCTCCAGGGCCACGGAAGCCCATTGCAATGGACTCCGGCTGCCAGCCATCTTTGAGGACTTCAGAGCCTTTGACGAAAACTGTTGCCCCCGGGGCGGCCTCGTAGCTGATCATCTGATCCGGACCCGTGCCCCCGCGCACCGGGCGGACGCACTCGCGGTAGGTGCCAGTGGCGATGACTACGCGTTCGCCGGGCTGAAGGACTTGGGCGGCCTTGTTGATGGTGCGGAAAGGCCGCTGGCGGGTGCCGGGTCCGTCATCGTTGGCCCTGGCGGAGCTATTGTCCACGTAGTAGGTCTTCGAAAAAGTCAGTGGCTTTTCCCAGGAGACATACTCGGTACCGTCAGGCAGGCGCGAGTCCGTCGACGCACCCTTGTGATTGGGTTTGGCGGCTTCAGTGGCAACATCTTGCTGAGCATGGCCGAAGGCGCTTCCACCGAGACCAACCATCGCCCCCACTCCTGCCGCGTACTGGAGAAAGCGCCGGCGATCCACGGGTTGGATGGGAATTCCATTCTTTGACGAATCTGGATTTGAGAGGAATCGCTCTCTGCCTGATTTCATACCAGTCACATTATGTTAAGTTGCTTCTCCAAGTAAAGCGATTGAGTAAGAAACTTTATGGCTGGCAGCAGGAACACTGGCGGATGGGACCGGGGGTAAGAGGCATAGGCGCTCACCGTACCTGGCTGCCGCGGATTTCCGTCAACCACATCCACAGCATTACCGGCCTGGAAAAACTCGACCTGGCCGTGGATCAACGTTTGGCCAAAGGGGAATGAGTTCGTCACGACCATGCGCAGTGCCGCGATAGCGTGCCATAAGCCCCTGCGGCACAGCAGCGCCAGTTCCGCCCAGCCCCGCAGCGCGAAGAGATTCTAGTAGAGCATGCACTGTCTCTTCAGGGTCAGTCCCAGATCATAGGTGAAGGCGCGAATCGCGTCCCGATCGCGTTTCTCGAGCGGCTGCTCGCGCCAGTATCTGATCTGCGCGCTCCGTGGTACATACATGGGAACCATCTCCGCTGCCTCGAGCAGGTTCGCGGCGTATTCCGCCGCGTCGAGCAGCTTGTCGGTCGATGTCTTCGAGTGTCTGAATGTGGTCGGGTCATCCGTAAGAGCGGCCTCAATTGCCTTAAGCGCTCGTTCGGCGTGGCCCTCGCGGTTCGGAACTGGCTTGACGATCGTGTTCAGGTCGCGGTTTCTGTAGAAGCCCATCACGGCCGCTATGATCGCAGGATCGCGAATCGTGCCATCCGGATAAAAGAGCCCGTGAACTTCGCCCCAGTATCCCTGGATGATCAGGTTGAACAGATACCAGCCTGTCTTATGCTCCTCGGCAATCTGCAGGACCACGTCATAAGGATTGGCGCGAGCAATGCACGCCGTCTCCGAGTTCAGCATGGGCTTGCCGTATCTCGTTGAGATCTCCTCGGCAGTGCGATAAGCCGCCTCGATCGTTGAGCGGAGCGGCGTGTAATCGTGAAAGCTGATCACATCCTCCAGGTCAGCCGCAACATCCAGTTGGCTTGAGTACTCATACCCGACCGTGAGCGCATTCACCGGGTCCAGTTTGCGAACGTAGGTCAGGTAGTAGCGGACGAATCCGGTGATCTCGTCGATGTGTTGCTTCTTCTCTTCGCCCGTTGCTTTCATTACGTAATCGTTCGTCACCGGTTCGTTCATGATGTCCCACATCAGCAGGCCGGGCTCGTCTTTGATTGCCTCGACGATTGCTTTCACGTAGGCATCGCCCCGGGGACGGAACTCGGGCTTGAGCGTGTCCGGATTCAGACTGTTTCCATTCCACAAAATCGGCATCGTAGAAAAGCCCATCCGCTTGGAAGTGCGAATATAATTCCGAAGCCGATCGATGAAACCTTGTGGGTCTTTCTCGTACCCCTGATAGCTCAGCCAGATTCGCGTGCTATTTAAATTGACCCGCTTTGCATAACCAAGGTCCCTTTCAATCACCGCCTGGTCGCCGTTCATTCCGTAATTGACGCCTCGGATAAAGCTGTAATCCTTCAGCGGCTTCTCAGCAGACGCGGGTGCAACGGCCATGGCCAGGGCAATGCCCGCCAAGAACGCAAGACGTGTTTTCATCATGTTTCTCCTTTGATGAACGAACCTTGAGCCTGGCTCTTTCCGCGAGTGAGAAGAGCACCTGCGTCGAAAGCAACCAGGGCATTGCGCATGGAGCGCATTGCACACACGGGATTCCTCCCTCACACCCCCAGGTACATCGGGAGGGGGATATTTATGAGAGGCCGGTCCGCAGCAATTGCTCGGACGACAATACAGGGTATACCAAGCTCCTAGCTGGCTCTTGATGCCTTCCGAATGAGATTCTGGAAAGAGATTCCCTCCGGGTAACAGTGAACTGGCCGCCTGCTGGCGTTTCTATTTGAAAAGTGCCGGAGCGAAGTCGTTCAAATCTCTTCGACACGTAAGTCACTCGTGCGCCGTACCTGGCGACGAAAAGTAGATTTACTTGATTCCGGCCTTGTCCAGCATTGACCGGAACTCTCCGATCGTTGCCGTGAATTCGTTCAGGCTCGGTCTTTGCCAGAGAAGTCAAGCTATTCAGTCGAATCTCAGATTGGAAATTGGTAGTCCCTGAGTGCTTGATCTAATGTGCCCTCAGGTCGGCGTATGTACGTCCACCAGAATCTCCGTGTGGGATTCAAAGCACCTCCACCTCACGATTCGCACCGAAGAGTTCAGCAAGGTAGTTCTTTTCCCGGCTGGTCGAATCGAAATCCTTAAGAACCAGGGACAATCGAGCGAACCGCTCAACGCCCGTCGGCAGCCGCAGTCCGACCAATTCTCCGGATTCCAGGAAGGGGAGGATTCTGTAAACCGGAAGCCATCCGAAACACAACCCGCTTCGCACGGCCTCAATCGCAGATTCAATTGAAGTCACGGCTATTTGGCGTTGCGCTGGGGCGTGTGGTTGTCGCCTGGGAGCCGGGCCGGTCGCTCCTTCGATGACTACGGCAAGACGCTGAATCAGATCCATTCGCGTCAGTTGCCGCTCTCCAGCATTCAGGGGATGGTCAGCTCTGGCGACGGCTCTGATTCGTATATCGAGGACTGGCTTGATCAAATGCTCTTGCGTCGGCGTTCCAACAATACACAAGTCAGCGCCGTGGTTTGCGAATTCATTGACGGAGGACAGGAACGTACCGCGATGCAGCTTCAAATTGGTATGAGGATAAACGCGCGCGAGTTCTGCGAGGGCGGCAAAGAGTCGATCGTCCGGATAGACACTGTCAACCGAAAGACTGATCTCGGTCTCACCTTCGGCCGCCAAAGACGCAGCTCTCTGTTCGAGTGCCCGAAACCCGCTGAGCAATGGCTCCACATCCGCCAGCAATGCCTTTCCAGCTTCGGTGAGTTGCGCCTTTCGGCCCTTCATTTCAAGCAGAGGGGTTTTGAACTGCTCCTGGAGACGCGAAACTGCGTAGCTGATCGTCGACTGTGAACGATTCATTTTCGATGCGGCAGCAGCAAAACTACCCAGCTCGACCACTGCTTCCAGAACTTCCCACTGGTCGATCGTTGTATGCATGAACATGGCTCCAGAGTGAGTCCCTCATTCAATTGGTTGAATCGGCAAGCTAACGATATATCGAAATCCTCGATATATCAATTCGAAAAATGCCGCTAGTCATTCGACTTTCACGTGGGCTAGCATCCCGTTGTTTCCTAATAAGACGATTTACTGAGTACAAAGCAGGCGTTTGAAGGGTAAACGCTCGCTTGTGGAACTCGGTCAAGTTAACCAAACGAAAGGTTCCGAGGGGGAATATGGCTCAGTTTTCAAGGAGGTCAATGCTGAAGGGTGCTGCTCTTTCGGCATTAGGATCACTCTCTGGTTTTTCACTTCCCGCCCTGGCGGCGGCCGTCGAGACCAACAGCTCGCCTTCCCGGAGACCAAAGCTCAAAATCACCGACGTGCGCACCGCGCAGGTAATGGTGCATGGACCGCAGACGCACGTAAGGATTTACACGGATCAGGGCATCTACGGGCAGGGTGAAGCTACAGATGCTGCGGTCGGAGCCCCGTCTCTGATTCGCGGTTGGCGGCGCATGCTTATCGGGAGCGACCCGCTCAATGTTGAAGCAATTTGGGAGAGGATTCGCACCGGGGGAATCTTCGCCGGCGCTCAAGGCGGCCAGTACATGACTGCTTTGTCCGGTGTGGAAATTGCATTGTGGGATCTTGCCGGCAAGGCCCTCGAAATACCCGTGTACCAGCTTATGGGCGGAAAGTTCCGCGATAAAGTTCGGATTTATTGCGACTCGGATATCGACGACCCGACTGGACCGGAGGCGCACCCGAAGTTCGCATGGATCAAGGATCAAGGCTTCACGGCGATGAAGATCGACCTTGACGATGCGAGCGATCCCGCGCGCTTCGATCGAGTTAACTGGACGGCGAGCAACGGCGAGATTGATCGCATGGCGAAGTGGGTTGCACATACGCGCGAGTCCATTCCGGCAAACATGGATCTTGCCTGCGATATGCATGGCCGCTACGATGCACCCACCGGAAAGAAAGTCGCCAAAGCGCTGGAGCCATTCAGGCTGATGTGGCTTGAGGAACCGGTTCCGGCCGAAGACATTGACGCGATGGCGGACATCCGGCACTCGACTTCTACACCGATAGCCTGCGGCGAAAACTTGTACATGCGCTGGGGATACAGGGAACTGCTCCAGAAAGAAGCGGTCGACATCATCCAGCCCGATTTTCAGAAGGTCGGCGGGCTTGCCGAAGCCAAGAAGGTAGCCAACCTGGCGCAGACCTACTATATCCCCGTAGCGCCGCACTGCGTGGTTTCGCCGATCGGGCTGATGGCTACTGCGCACGCATGCACCACGTACCCGAACTTCCTGGCATGTGAGTGGCATTGGATCAACCACAAGGAACTTTGGAAGTCGTGGGTCAAGGAAGGCGAGATCATCGTCAATGGTTTCGTCACGCCGCCAGACATGCCAGGCCTCGGCGTGGAGATGAACGAGGAAGTTGCAAAGAAGGCACAGATTCCTGGAACACCGTGGTTCGAGCCAGAGAAGTAAGCAGTTCAAGAAGATCACCAGTTCATTGGAGCAGAGAAGATGCGAAGCATTATTGCAAGTGTTCTAACCGGGGTAGCCTTCCTCGCACTAACTCCCTGCCTGAGGGCGCAGCAGGGATTCTTCACTCGCGACGATGTCATCAAATACACTCCCGACTGGCAAGGGGAGAGGTTTCCGGACGGTCGGCCCAAAGTGCCCGATGACATCCTGGAGCGCATGAAGAATGTGACTCTCGAAGAAGCATGGGCGACCCTCCGTTCGGCGGGGTTTGTGCACCAGTATGAGGATGGTTGGTACTCGATTCATCCCGATCAGATATTGGTGGGCAGGGCACTGACGGCAGTGTGGATGCCGGGAAGACCCGATATTGAAAAAGTCATCGAAGAGCAGGGAGTCAAGGACCACCGAAAGGGTGGTACCAACGCTTGGCCCGTCGACATGTTGCAGCCTCGCGACGTCTATGTAGCCGACCACTTCGGACTCAAGGTTGATGGGCCATCCATCGGCGACAACGTTGGGAACGCGATCTATGCGCGGTCAGGGAACGGCATCGTCTACGATGGCGCGGTTCGCGACATCAATGGCCTGAACGAGCTTCCGAATTTCACTTCATTTGTTCGCTACTACGACCCTTCACACCACTTCGGAACTCTCGCCAGCGGCAGGCTGCTCAACTCAACTATGGTGAGCATCAACGGGCCCACCCGGATTGGGCAGGCTCTGGTCTTGCCCGGAGACGTGATCCTGGGGCGGAATGGCGGCGTGTTGTTTATACCCCCGCAACTGGCAGAGCGGGTTGTCAAGGACTCCGAACGCACTCGCCTCGAGGACACTTTTGGACACCAGCGCCTTAGGGAGAAGAAGTACACCGCTGGACAGATCGATGCCAAGTGGTCACCGGAAATCGAGCAGGACTATAGAGCGTGGCTGAAAGAGAACGAGGACCATCTGCCCGTATCCAAGGCCCTGATAGAGGAGATTCTCAAAGGGGATAAGTCATCGCAATAACGGTCTTGGGACAACTCCCGTCTACGCACCCCTCGAGGTGTTTAGGTGGGACCAGGTTTAAGGATGTGGGCGTTGTTCGTTGTCAATTCGAAGAAAGACTGCTCTAAGCAGAGGAGGATAAACTCGACTATGTTGAACATTCTTGCCAGTGGTGCATCAAAAAATCGACGCTATAATTCTCGACTCTTTTCCAATCTCCACACCACAGCGACATCGCTCGGTCGTGTGCAGATGGCTCTAAAGAGCTTCGGGAATCTCAGACGATGCGGTGCGTTCGTTGCCTGCTGCATCTTTGTGTTTATCCTCGCGATGTCGTCCGCCAGGTTGTCTGCGCAGACCGCCGGTACGATTTCAGGACACGTCAGCGATTCAACCAACGCTGCGGTTCCGGATGCGAATATTTCGCTCAAGAATGTGGGGACCGGATCGGAACGCTCAACGGTCACAACTGGGTCGGGCGACTACACGTTTACCGAAGTTCCGGTCGGTGTCTATAGCATTGCGGCCACGCATGCGGGCTTCAAGACAGCTGCGAGTAATAACGTGCAAGTGCAGGTCCAACAGTCGGTCCGTTTGGATTTCAGCCTGCAAGTCGGAGCGGTGACGCAATCGATCGAGGTTGAAGCCTCTGGTGTGCTTCTGCAGGCTGATAACGCAACCCTCGGCACCGTCGTCGAGAACAAGGCCGTAAACGAGCTGCCGCTGAACGGCAGAAACTATCTGTCCCTGGTCGCTCTTTCGTCCAACGTCAACACGCTTTCACCGTCATCGGGTCAGGCTGGAAGCCGCCTCGGCGGCGATCGTGCCACCCAGGCGATCTCGGTCGGCGGCCAGCGCATCATGTTCGACTACTACACGCTCGACGGCGTGAACAATACGGATCCTGACTTCAACACCTATGTTGGCCTGCCCTCGCTCGACGGCATCCAGGAGTTCAAGGTGCAGACGGGCGTCTATTCGGCTGAGTTCGGCCACGAGGCATCGCAGGTCAACGTGGTCAGCAAAAGTGGCACCAACACCTACCACGGCGCCATGTACGATTTCATCCGTAACAATACCGCGGATGCAAATCCCTATTTTTTCCCGTATAACGCCGCCCCTCTCAAGGTATTCCCCTACAAATGGAATGACTACGGATTCGAGCTTGATGGACCGATCAGAATTCCCAAACTTTACAACGGCAGAGACAAGTTCTTCTTCATGATTGACGACGAATGGAGAAAGGTTCGGTCAACGAATCAGGGCCAGGCAGTTGTGCCCACGTCAGCTCAGGCTGGCGGCAATCTTCAGGGCTTCACTACCGCCGCTTTTGGTGCGGTCACCATTTACGATCCGGCGACCGGAGACGCCAACGGCTTCGGAAAAACCCCGTTTCCCAACAACACCATTCCTTCAGGCAGAATCGCCGCGCAGTCCACGGCATTGCTGAAATACTTAGGGACAAGCACCGCGCCGTCGACCGGGAACAACAACTACTCCTACTCCACCATGCAACCTCAGAATCGCCAGGGCCTAACAGTTCGTGGAGATTACTACCAGTCCGAGAAGTCGCAGTATGCCTTCCGCTACAGCTCGGGGAAAGAAGACATCGTATCGACGGGACTGCTTGGAGCGGGAAGCAAGATCATCACCAACTACTACCAGTACATGGGTTCAAATACGTGGACCTTTACGCCCCACATTCTGAACGAAGCGCGGTTTGGCTATAGCCACTTCTTCAACTCGACCGGTTTGTTGTCGGCATTCACAAACGATGTGGTCACGGCATTGAATATCCCGGGCCTTAAAGGTGGCGACCCTTCAACCTGGGGAATTCCAGCAATGTCATGGCAAGCTGGGCCGACAGGCACAACCCCTCCCATCTGGACCAATTTTGGGGATCTCGGCGGAGATGGCCCCTACGTTGTGACCGATCCCACCTGGCAGATTGTCGATAACGTCTCATGGGTGAAAGGCAAGCACTCGCTGCGGATCGGTTTCGAGTACAACCGGCAGACCTTTAACCAGTTGGGCAATCAGTTCTCGCGTGGGCAGTTCAGTTCCGGGCCCTATGCCACTGCCTTACAATCGGGCACAGTCGGAAACGCTACCCTTTCTGGAGGCGATGCGCTGGCTGACTACCTGCTCGGTAATTTTTACCAGTCAACGGTTGCGGTGGCCGTGGCCAATGCGAATTACGTGCGCAACGTGCAGGCATTCTACTTCGACGACACATACAAGCTCATGCCAAACCTCTCCGTTTCAGCGGGCCTCAGGTATGAACTGACTCCGCCGTGGAACGATACGTTTGGCAATAACTTCAACGCATATGTTCAGGTGATGCCGAAGAGGGGCGACATCAGCACCACATACCCGCAGAGTCAATGGCCTCAATACATCCGCCAGGGCAACTGTAATCCTTCGGATGTATATCAAGGCCTTGCGATCAGATGGACGACTGCCCTCGGTCCGCAGCCGGCTTGCAGCAACGGACTACTGCCCAATGGTCCGCTGATGGATACCCAGTATTTGAATCTTGCGCCGCGTCTGGGCATCTCTTATTCGCCAACGTCCAGGACGGTGATTCGAACCGGCTACGGCATGTTCTACACCCAGGACATTGGCAACGCGTATTTCGACATGGCGCGCAATATCGCCGGGCGCGTGACCGCAACGAATGTGAACACGACAAACAAGATCTTCGGCAATTCCAATCTGACCTGGGCCAACGCAGCCCCGGGCGGCACCGGTGCAGTCTCCAATCTTGGTCCGGGCACCGCGTATTCGAACGCTGTCAGCCATAAGACCAGCTACACCGAGCAGTTCTTGTTCAATATCCAGCAGCAGGTTGGACAGGACTGGTCGTTCGAGATGGGATACCAGGGGGCAGTGCATCGTCATCTTTATGGGTTCAGAAATGCAAATCAGGCGACGCCGTACGGTTACATTGGCACCGGCGCCTCAAGTTCAGTCGCGTCCCGTACCCCCTTCGCGAACATGGGTGGAGTCCAATACGTGCACGACTATGGCACCGGCAATTACAACGCGTTCAGCATTAAGGCTACCCGCCGCTTCAGCAATGGCCTCAACGTGATCGCCTCGTACACCTGGGGTAAATCCCTCGACGACTCCAGCGGAATTCGTAACCAGGGGAACGACAACTTGTATCCGCAGGACAGTGAGTGCGTCGTATGCGAATACGGCCGTTCCGCGTTCGATGTCAAAAATCGGATCGTTGGCTCGGCACTCTACCAACTACCCATCGGACCCGGCAAGTTGTTGCCGGTTACGAACAAAGGGTTGAATGCGGTGATCGGCGGATGGCAGGTGGGAGGCATCTTTACCCACCAGACAGGTGCTGTCGCGACTCCCCTGCGTGGTGCTGACATTGCCAGTATCGCATCAGCGTTCGGCAACTTCGATCGGCCCAATCCAACCGGGACCAGCCCCTACCTCAGCGGAAGCGCGAGATCGCTTAATGTTTGGGTCAATAAAGCGGCCTACGCCTCCGCGGCTCCCGGCTTCTTCGGAACCCTGCAGCGCGGCAGCTTCACTGGACCTGGCTTTACGAACCTGGACGCCTCGCTTCACAAGCAGTTTCTGATGCCCTATAACGAAAAGCATCAGTTGTCGATTCGCTTCGAGGCTTTCAACGCTCTCAATCATCCAAACTGGGGCACGCCGAATGTGAACTTCAGTTCTTCCACTTTCGGCCGCATCACCGCTACCAGCGGCCCCGCTCCCAATGGCGGAATGCGCCAACTGCAACTCGCGGCGAAGTACGAGTTCTAGTTCGCAGCAGTTGCAAGGTTATTAATTTGATGTTTCGAATCCGATTTCTCCACGCCGGAGACCACTGTTAGCCGAATTATTTCAGACTGTCGGTTAACAGAGGTCTCTGGCGCGGAACTGATGGTCATAGACCATCAGCCAAGGAGTCAGAATCTCGAGTTGATTCCGTCTAAGCAGAGCCAGCCTTCGACGTGCTTTCTAAGGGCGTGTCCAGAAACCTGGGTCAAAGTGAAACGCAAAGCCACCGAGCATTGCAGAAAAACTACAACTTGCTGGCGCAGGATGAGGGTATGAGCCTCTTCCAGTCTTGTGCGACAAATTCAGTTGAATCTCCAGTCCGGAATGTATGTTTTTCCCTCCTCAAATCAAAGGTCTTCCGGCAACAGAGTTATCTATTAAATCGATGTATTCGATGGATAAATGCGACTTCCGCTTTGCGGTTTCTCAGGTTAACATGCGCATGATCAAAAAGCACCAATCCGAAAGCGCCCGAAAGGCAGTCTGGCTTGGCAGGTTTTGCGCTTTTGTGTTCGAGGGGAAAGAAGAAATGAAGCCGATTGGAATAATGATGCTGCTGTTTGCGAGCCTATGTTATGCACAGGAGCAGGGCGACTTCAAGCCCGCTACCACCAATGTTCTGGATGCGCAGTATCCGCGCGTCGACAGTGCCTCACGGGTCCAGATCCGGATCAAAGCGCCTGACGCAACTAAAGTTAAAGTCAATTTCTGGAGCAATCCAAAACTCGAAATGGAGAAGCAGGCGGACGGCTTCTGGACCGTCACCACGCCTCCTTTAGCTCCCGGACTTCATTACTACACATTGAATATCGACGGCGTGGAAGTGGGCGACCCCGGCAGCCATACCTTCTATGGCGGCAGCAAGGATGCAAGTGCCGTTGAAGTTCCTGAAGCCGGAGTGACCTATTATCTACCGCAGGATGTTCCGCACGGGCAGGTTCGCGAAGTCTGGTATCACTCCGACGTGACGGGGACCTGGCGGCATGCCCTGGTATATTTGCCGCCGAACTACGACACCCAGGCCAAGGTACGTTACCCGGTGCTGTATCTTCAACACGGCGGCGGCGAGGACGAGACCGGGTGGATAAAACAGGGACATGCTAACTTCATCCTCGATAACCTGACCGCGAGCAAAGACTGCAAGCCAATGATGATTGTGATGGCAAGTGGTTATGCGCGGCGGCCCGACTACAAGGTACCCGAAATAACCGGCAATCCCATGGGTTCGCCAGCAGGGATGCGCGCCATGCAGGAGATGATGGCAACCTTTGAAGACGATGTCACGAAAGCTCTGATCCCGTTCATCGATTCCACATTCCGCACCATTCCCGATCGCGATCATCGTGCCATGGCCGGCTTGTCCATGGGAGGGATGCAGACATTCCAGGTCACGTTCAATCACCTCGATCTCTTCTCCTACATTGGAGGTTTCAGCGGAGCCGGTGGGATGATGATGCGTGGCGAACAAAAGTTGGACTTGAAGACGGCCTTCAATGGCGAGCTTGCTGATCCGGTTGCATTTGCCAAGCGAGTGCATCTGCTGTGGATCGGTGTTGGAACGGAGGAGCCCGCCCAAATGAGGGGCGGCATCCAAAGACTGAACACGGCGTTAGTCGAAGCGAATGTCAAGCACGAGTTCTATGAGTCGCCTGGCACAGCGCACGAGTGGCAGACATGGCGCCGAGACCTGAAGGACTTTGCACCAAGACTCTTCCGGTGATCAGTTCACCTGAGCCTCATTCGTTACTTCCTGACTGCAAAGGTTCTTGACTTGAGAGAACCCTCTGAGAACGTGAGAATCAAGCAAGACACGAGGAGATATAACGTGCCAATGAATCGACGGGAGTTTTTGGCGGCTTCGGCTGCGAGCGCAGCCATGCTGAATCACGAGATGACTGCTTTGGCCGCGGTGACAGGGAACATTCAGGTCACAATCGATGCTTCCAAGAGCGGCGGCCCGGTGAATCCGATGGTTTTCGGCGGCTACATGGAACCGGCGACCACGAATGTTTGGGCCGAGATGCTGACCGACAGAAAGTTTGCCAACCCGATTACCGATGCAGCGCCTGCGCCGGTGCCAACCAATTCCTTTTTCCGTCGCTTTTTGGGTGAGCCCTTCAAGCCGGCAGGGCCGGCAGGAACGGTGGTAATGGACTCGCTGCGGCCTTTCGTGGGCAAGCACAGCCCGCGCGTCAAACTTGACGGCTCCGAGCCCCACGGCATTCAGCAGTCGAAATTGCGCCTGGGCCGCGGCAAGACTTACGAAGGCCGTGTTTATCTTGCCGGCGATGCGGGCGCCAAAGTTGTGGTCCGCCTGGTGTGGGGGACAGGCGCCGGCGATTCGCAAACTGTCACGATCCCGGCGCTGTTGCCCGAGTACAAGAAATTCCCGTTGAAGTTTACCGCGGCGGCCGACACGGAGGATGCGCGACTTGAAATCCTGGGCACCGGCAAAGGCACGTTTCACATCGGAAACGCTTCGTTGATGCCTGCCGACAATGTGCAGGGATTTCACGTTGGGATGATCCGTCTCTTCAAGGAGGCGGGTTTCAAAATGTTCAAGTGGCCAGGTGGCAACTTCGTTTCTGCTTACGACTGGCGTGATGGTCTTGGTGATCGGGATAAGCGCCCGCCACGTCTACAACCAATGTGGTCCGACAGGGTGGAGTCGAACGATGTGGGCCTCCATGACTTCATCGCTCTCAATCGGTTGTGCGGAGCCGAGCCGGATTTGGCGATCGACAGCGGATTCGGTTCTGCGCGCGAGGCAGCCGAGCAAGTGGAATACTGCAATGGTTCCATCGAGACGCGGATGGGGAAAATGCGGGCGGAGAACGGACATCCAGAGCCATTCAACGTCCGCTGCTGGACCATCGGCAACGAGATGTATGGTCCATGGCAGTACGGCCACATGTCGCTCGACCAGTACTGTGTGAAGCACAATTACATCGTCGAAGCCATGAAAAAAGTGGACCCGAATATCAAGGTGACCGTGTCCGGGGCAAGCATCTGCGAGAAGTCCGTGGGCGGCGCGGAGAAGAAAGGCAATTTCTTCCCCAGCATTTGGGAACCGCCTATTACGGAAAAGCTCCCCTATGAGTTCGGCAGTGTGAATGATTGGGACGGCTGGCTGCTGGCCAAGTGTGTTGACAACATCGACTATCTATCCGAGCACAGTTATGCCTATCCCGATCTGGCCTTCGACGCTGAGAAGCAGCTCTTTGTGGATGTCCACGATCCGCTGCAGTTCAGAGCCCGCAGGCTGGCCAACCGCATCGGCGAAGCCTTCGAAGCCTGGGACAAGTATGTCGAGGAGATGCCGTGGTTGAAAGAGAAGGAGATCAAATTCATCTTCGATGAATGGGGCAATCGTCTCCGGTCGGCGTCGGGAAACGGCGGCGGGAGCTTCATGCGCCAAACCGGAATGTTAATGCCACTCTCCTACGCACTTTGCTTCCACGAAATGTTCCGTCACTCCGACATGATTGCGGCCAGTTGTGCGACCGGAGGACTGCGCACCGTGTTGACCGACAACACCGGTGAAGCTGTGGGATTTGCGGCGGAGGGACTGGTGATGAAGCTGATGCAGACAAACTTCCTCAACGCTTATCCGATCGCAGTTGAAGGCGATTCACCCCAGCAACTCCTGCCCGGCACCGCTCTCGTCGACAGGGGAACTAAGCCCACCGGAAGCCCGACCTATCCTCTGGATGTTCTCGCGGCCTTCTCCAGCGATCGCAAGAAGTTCCTCATCTCAGTGGTTAACCCCACGGAAGAGGGCCACAGCTTTACGCCGAAGATCAGTGGCGTCAAACTGCGGGATCAGGGCAAGCTGTATCAGATTGCGCCACCAGACTTGAGCTCAACCAATGAGGTGGGCAAAGAGCCCGCCGTCAAGATCGTTGAGACTGCGCAGAATGGTCTTCCGGAGACCGTGCTGGTTCCTGCCGTAAGCGTTAGTCTTTACGAGTTTGATGTTGCGTAAGAATGAATAATCGTTGTTATACATCCGGCGGCAAGTCCGCGGGCGATCCAAATCGATCACCCCGAATCTTTTGGAGCAACAACAAGAAGCGGTTTGCCTGGTTTCTTCACGTGGCGCCAACTTTGGAGCAAATGCGTTATAAATGTTCTTCAATATCTAATCATTCGATGGAGTGTAGCTGAGATGCGTCTCTTGCCTCGGATTTTTGTCTTGATATTTGTGTTTGTTGCGACGGCCGTTCTGCCGATGACATCCCAATCGGTGTTTCCGATGCGGCCGGACGACGCTCATGCTGTCTACCTCGAGCGTGGGAGCTTCGGCGCTGCCGTGGATGGCAAGGGGGACGATACGGCGGCGATCCAGGCAGCTATAGATCGTGTACAGGAGACAACGGAGCAAGGAATAGTTTTTGTCGCGGAAGGGAGATATCGGATCAGCCGGACGATTCACCTTTGGTCGGGGATAAGGCTGATCGGATATGGCGCACATCGCCCCGTGTTTGTCCTGGGAGCAAACACGCCTGGGTTCCAGGAGGGCCACGAGTTTCTTGGGACAGGACGGTACATGTTGCAGTTTGCCTCGCGGCGCCCGGCGGCAGGGACTCCCGTGGTCGATGCGAACGAGTTTACGTTCTACAGCGGAATCAGCAATATCGACTTCGAGATCAGTGCGGGTAACCCGGCGGCGATTGCGGTGCGATTTCATGTGGCGCAGCACTCATTTCTCCAGCACATGCGGTTCCAGGTGGGCGATGGGCGAGCGGCGCTCGAAGACGTCGGGAACGGTGCAATCGATCTTCAGATCGAAGGGGGAGAGTACGGGATTATCTCGGTACGGACTTCGCCGGCATGGCAGTTCCTGCTCATGGATTCGAGTTTGACCGGCCAGAGACGCGCGGCAATCCATACACAGGAAGTCGGCATGACCCTGGTGCGCGACCGAATTGCGCATACACCGGTAGCGGTCGAAATCACCCACGGAATGACGGAGCAGTTGTATGGACGCGATCTGGTACTCGAGGATATTGGCCAGTCGGCGGTGGTGCTTGGGGATGCGCGCAAGGCACATCATCAGGTCACACTGGACAATATCGTGTGCAGCAATGTGCCTCAGTTCGTTCGAAGTCAAGCAGGCTCGAGTGGGATGTATGCCGTCAAGGGAAGTTCGCATCCTTATGTCGAGGAACATCTGACGATCGGATTAGAAATTGGGCAAGATGGCCGTGAGCGAGGCGTGGAAGTTCGGCATCGTGAGCGCGCCGGGGCAGGCCGCGCGCTCGCCTCCGATATTCCGCGTCTGCCGACGATGCATGAGTGGGTGAACGTGCGGACGCTCGGGGTGAAAGGAGACGGGGCCGATGACACGGCGGCGCTCCAGGCGGCGATCGATGCGCATCGGGTGCTTTATTTCCCGAGCGGCACTTATCGCGTGACAAACACGATTCAACTGCGGCCAGATAGCGTGTTGATAGGCTTCAACCCGACTACCACGCTGATTACTGTGACCGATGAGGCAGCGAACTTCACGGGTGAAGGCGAGGCTGTGCCAGTCGTCGAGAGCGCAAAGGGTGGAGCGGCGATTCTTACCGGCATCGGGATCGGCACTGGAATGATGGATCGGCGGGCAGCAGGGTTGATTTGGCGCGCGGGCCCTCGCTCCATGGCCGAAGATGTGAACTTCAGGTTTGGGCCGGGGCGCGGAAACGCCGTGCTGGCCCCGAATCTTCCCAAGCCGGCGCAGCCGCGACAAAATCCCGCAGCGTATTCAGCGAATATGGGAACGCAATATCCGAGTTTATGGGTACAGGACGGGGGCGGCGGCATTTTCCGCGGCATATGGACGGCGAATACGTTAGCCAGGGCCGGGCTGCTGGTGGAGAACACAACAACCCCCAGTGTGGTCTACCAATTGTCTTGCGAGCACCACATGCTCCACGAGACGCAGTTCCACCATGCGTCGAACTGGACCGTGTATGCGCTGCAAACAGAGGAAGAGAACCCCGCTGGCGCAGACGCCTTTTCGGTCGACCTGAAGGACGCGCATCACATGATTTTCGCGAACCTGTTCATGTATCGCGTCTCGCGCAATGTGTTGCCGAAGCTCAATGCCGTGGAAGCGGCGGATTCAAGCGACATTCGCTTTGAGAACGTGCACGACTTCAGCATGACGCGCCTGGCGTTCGATAACAGTGTCTTCGATCAAACCAGCGGTGTCAGCGTTCGCACGCACGACTTCACGGTGTTCACGATGAGCTCTGAACTCAAGGTTGGCGCTCCGCTACCGCTGCCTGCTGGTGTCTTTACGGCCGGGGCAAAGCTGCAGCAGCTTGCCAGCGGCTTCAGCAATATCGCCGGGCTCACAACTAACGACGGTGGGCAACTGTACTTCACCGATGCGGCGATGCATCTCATCTACCGATGGAGCGCGGAGAACAACAAAGCTGAAGTTCTTACAGACAAGGTGGATACACCGATGGCGGCGGGCGTTGCAGCTGACGGATCATTGTTGGTGCAGGATTACGGCCGGTCCGTTTTCGGTGTGGACCCCAAAACCGGAGAGGCGAAGAAGATTGATGGCGCAAGCGCGCCCGCGAGTGGGACGAGCCTGATGCTGCCCGTAGGATTCCACAACAGCATGGAGACGATGAAACTGCAGATAGAGCGCCGCGGAGTAGTCTACGCGCGGCCGAGCAACATGGCGATCGTTGCGGTGGTCAAGGACGAGGCGCGTGGTTTCTTTTATGCTCCGGGCACGACAGAAGCCATCATGGCTGGGGGCAACTGGCAGCCGATGCTGCAGGCATCACAGTTGCGGCTCTTCCATGTAGGCGACGAGCACCTGGCTGCAAGTGAGGAGGATGACACCCTCTATCGTTTGCGACTCGACAGCCTGGAGCATGTCACCGCAACGGAGTTCGCGCCGCGCGGAGGGTCCAGTGTTGTGACCGATGCGGCAGGGAATGTTTATGTGGCTGAAGGCCAGCTTTACATTTACGACGCTGGCGGACGGGAGATTGGTGTGGTGGAGATTCCGGAGCGACCGGCAAGCCTGGCATTCGGAGGTGCGGATAAGAAAACCCTGTTTATCGGGGCCCGTGGCTCGCTCTTTTCGTTGCAGACAGTGGCTGAGGGACGGTAGCACCCGGAGTTTTGCACTGGAGTATTTGCTCCAGGGACATAGGGTACAGGATTTGCCGGGCAGTTAATCCCGACCTACTGAAACCTTACAGCGGGCTGTTTGCCCTATAGGGCGAGGTATATGACAGTAGTCGTCGGTATACCTCGCCCCACAAGCCGTCTCGTTACCGTTAATTTGCCGCTATATATCGCTGTATAACCAGGTATCCGACAGTATAGGAATGGTACCCCCGGCTCAAAATCCGCAGGCCGTTGCGGTCATTGTGCTCTGAAGTGAGCGGGAAGGTGTTGATTTACGCTCCTCGGATTGCTCGAAGCGCCGATTTCGAGAAGCCGACCATACAAATGCCGTATTCTTCTTGAGTCGAAGCGAACTAGCCTTAACTGTCATTCCTGGTGCATAACCTCATGAAAACAATAGACAAAGTGCGGTTTACCAGCACGGAAATACTATGCTGATACTTCAGATAGTGGAGAGCAACCATCAGCCGCGTCCAGATGCCGGGCGCACCATGACTGGAATGATAGGTGCTGCCCAGGCTCTGTTCAAACGAATGCCAGTCGATGAAATGACCGAGACCAACCAGGGGATGGCTCATGTCGATCAACTGCTCCAAATCTATCTCAAACAGCTCCCGCTGTGGCTGCTCCGGCTCGCGCTTGGAATGCATCGTTTTTTCCCAGTTTCCAAGCAATTTGCTGCGCCTTCAGGGAAATTCTAGAGCAACAAACACCGCATTTCATCAGCTTTTATAGGGGCCTTGTTGGCTTTTCAGGATCGACTAAGGAGAAGCTAATCAGCACACTCGGACTAAACATGTGGCTTCTTGCCCTGCAACCGCGGATGACAAAAGGACTTTGGAATCCGGCGGTTGAATCTTGCCGCCAGTGGCGTCGATTCCGGTGAAGTGTCCGGCTGCCATTAAACACAATCATTGCGCAGTAGCGTTGCAATCACTATCAACTGATATCTGCCGGATTGCGATCGCCTGCTCAGAGCAGTTTCGAGGCCCTCCGGAAAGCTTGTCACAAGCCGACTTTCCGAGACAAATCCCTAGATGAAATCCATAAGACATAGACTGCAAAGAGCTTGGGCTGGGTGCCATGCTGCTTTCGCCCAGTGCTGGCACGCGTTACTTCCGCAGCCATGATGAGAGACGGATTCATCGCTCGTCATTTTCGAGTCGATCCTTTACCTTCCCGCTAGACCAGGCGCTTCCTTCCGGTAGGATGAACCCCACTGCGGTCGGCTCACAAAGTAGACCCCGTCGGAAGCTTCCACGGAAAATCTGTCCGTGTCTCCATCAGCCACATCCAGTACCAGACCCCGCTGCGCTACCTGTTCCGGTTGCCCCGATCCCAGATAGAAAGGCGTGTCTTCATCGACAAAGCCCAACAGCACGTCTCTCGAACCGATTCGAAATTCGCTTCGCTTCAGGCACAGCGGCACGCTTCCATCGCAACACCCGCCACCCTGGTGAAACAACAAAGGCCCATGGCGCTCCTTCAATTCCTTCAGCAGCGCCGCCGCTCTTGCCGTCACTTCGATGTCAGCGCTCATTCCCCGCCTCCTGTTCCGCGGCCGAAAATGTGCAGGGCGGCGCCTGCGACGAACACATCGTTTCGCCCCCACGCCGCCCTGCCAGACCGCAAACAGCTATGGGCTAAAAGAATCCCATCGCCTTGGTGCTGTAGCTGACCAACAGATTCTTGGTCTGCTGATAGTGGTCCAGGATCATCTTGTGCGTCTCGCGCCCGAAGCCGGACTCCTTGTATCCGCCGAATGCCGCGCCCGCCGGATATACGTGGTAACAGTTCGTCCAGCAGCGGCCGGCCTTGATCTCCCGGCCCACGCGATACAGGTTGTGCACGTTGCGCGACCACACGCCCGAACCCAGCCCGTACGGGGTGTCGTTGCCGATCTCGATGGCTTCCTCCAGTGTCTTGAACTTCGTTACCGAAACCACCGGTCCAAAGATCTCCTCCTGGAAAACGCGCATCTTGTTATCGCCCGCGAAGATGGTCGGCTCCATGAAGTTGCCTTCCTCCAGATCGCCGCCCAGGTGCGCACGCTCGCCGCCTGTCAGGCATTGGGCGCCCTCTTCCCTGCCGATGCGTATGTAGTCCAGAATCTTGGTAATCTGCTCCTTCGACACCTGCGGTCCCATCATGGACGTCGGATCGAGCGGGTTAGCCACCTTGATCTTCTTCACCCGAGCCACGGCGCGCTCCATGAACCTGTCGTAGATCGACTCCTGAATCAGCGCCCGCGACGGGCAGGTACACACCTCTCCCTTGTTCAGCGCAAACAGTGCGAAGCCCTCCAACGCCTTGTCGAGGAAGTCGTCGTCGGCATCCATCACATCGGCAAAAAAGATGTTCGGCGACTTGCCGCCCAACTCCAGGGTCTGCGGAATGATGGGCTCCGACGCGTACTGCATGATGAGCCTGCCCGTGGTGGTCTCGCCCGTAAAGGCGATCTTGGCAATGCGCTTGTTCGACGCCAGAGCCTTGCCAATCTCCCCGCCCGGTCCAGTGACCACGTTCAGCACGCCGGGAGGCAGCAATGCGCCTGCCAGTTCGGCAAAAAGCATCAGGCTCAGCGGCGTGTTCGACGCCGGCTTGATCACAACGCAGTTGCCGGCGGCCAGAGCGGGGGCCAGCTTCCACGCAGCCATCAGCAGCGGGAAGTTCCAGGGAATAATCTGCCCGACCACGCCCAGCGGCTCCTTGAAGTGATAGGCAACGGTGTCGTTGTCGATATCGGTCAGCGCGCCTTCTTCCGCCCGGATGCAGGCCGCGAAATAGCGGAAGTGGTCTACCGTGAGGGGCAAATCGGCGACCCGTGTCTCGCGGATGGGCTTGCCATTATCCAGGGTTTCCGCCAGCGCCAGGGTTTCCAGATTTTGTTCAACGACATCGGCGATCTTCAGCAGGATTGTTGCGCGATCGGCAGGTGAAGTGTGACCCCAATTTTCCCTGACAGCGTGCGCGGCATCAAGGGCCTTTTCTACATCCGCTGGCCCGGAGCGTGCGAACTCACAGATGGGTTCCGCATTGATCGGGCTTTGACTCACAAAGTATCGGCCCGTGGTTGGAGGTACCCATTTCCCTCCAATGTAGTTCTCGTACCTTGAGCGGACACCCGCCTTATGTAGAGTCTCAAGGACGTCCTGAATCGATGACTGATTGATTGCAGTTGCCATTTTCATTCTCTCCTTTGCTCGAAGACGATTCATCCTACTCTGCGCCGCTCCCGCTTACAAGGGTCGCAAACGAGTAGTCCTTTCCCTTGAGGTAATCATTGCCGGACTCTTCTTCCCATCCTTTTTGGTACGACGCGACCCGGCGCGAAACACTATGCTGATTGAACATGCGACGGATGCGCCATAGTAGTGGGCCTTGCGTCGCTCACGCAAGCCAGAATCCTGGCGAGGGTCGGGCTGCATTCGTTGCTTAGAATATGCTCAGTCAGCGCAGTACTTCGTATGGTGCTTCTGCTCGAATTCTGGGTTCCGGTCGGTTATGTCGACTATCCGTGCCCTGGGAGCCCTCCATATGCCCGCAACCGGCTTTTCGAGGGCGTCGAGGACCGGCAGGGCGCGTGTTGCCACCGCCCGGATGAAACCGAATCACGGAATACCTCCCCATAAACGCCGTTCCCAACGGGGATCATTAATGACGGACCAGCTCACGGGATTCGCGTCGCCAAGGCGAAATTCATGACTAATCCCGGAGAGAGTCATCAACGTCCAGCCACGCACCAAATATTCCAAGTCACGGCTGTGTGGGTACTGGTTTAGCTGCCGGGCACGACCCGGCTCGTCATGAAATCTCCATTGTCTCCCCGTCGGCGAGGCGGCACACCACTCCGAAACCGTGCGATTCCTCGTCCCATTTCGCGCCATGCACCGGCACGACCATCTTCGGCCGAACCGCCGCTGCGAACGCGCGAAGATCGGCTGGAGAGGCGTGCCCACTCGTATGAATGTAGGCAATCTCCGCGCCGGCGTCTCGCAGCCAGTCCAGCGGGGCTGAGTAATACGAGTCAAAGGGATCGGAGAGGTATCCGCGCCACATCGAGAAGTTATACGCATCCTCTGCGGTCGGCACGACTCCTGCCCGTTGATAGTCGGCGAGCAACCCACTGCGCAGCATGATGATATGGCGGCCGCCTTCGAGTTTCTTCGCGGAGATTCCATGCCCGGCCTGTGCGATCCGCTCAATGAACTCCTCGCGGCCCTGATTTCTGTAATTAGATCCGAGCCTTCTCGTGACGACGACCTTCAGGTTCGGGAAGCCCGGGCGCGGGAGGCGGCTCCCTTCCGAGATCCGGTCGAGGACGTCAGCGGTATACAGGTCTATCGCGAGCGTTCGGCCCGTTTTCTTCGCGGCTCGGTAGATGGAGACGGTACGGTCGATATTCTGGCCAGACCAGGAAATGAAGACTCGGCCCTTGGTCCGGTTGAACAACTCGGCGAAGTCGGATTCAAGCTCCTTCTCCTTCTTAACCGGCTTGTCCGATCCGAGGTTCGTGCCCTCGCTCAAGAGTACGTCGAAATCAGCCGGCGGTTTTGCCATCATCTTGTCGACCAACACTGACTTGCGACCATGGCGCCGGAAGTCGCCGGTGTAGAGGATCCTTTTCCCGGCTCCTTCGATCAGCAACATGTAGGCATCAAAAGCGGAATGGTCCGTAAGGATCGGAGTCACGGTAAAAGGCCCAACGGCGAATGGTCCCGAGCGGCTATTCCATGTTTCGAAGGTCCGGGTAATCGGATGACGTGTGATGTCGCCGACGACGGCGATCAACTTCGCGGAGTTGGATCCAGTCCAGATGGGCCAGGAGGCGGGAAGTTCGTTAATCAGACCCCAGTGATCCTGGTGCGGATGGCTGATAAGAACGGTGGCGGGGCGGCTACGGTCGAGCGATGCGGGCAGTAGGCCAGTCGCGCCCTCAGGGGCATCCAGCGGACGGCCGGCGTCGAGGATGAGGCGGTCGCCCTGCGGGTGCTCAATCTCGATGCAACTACCACCGATCTGATGCGTGCCACGATGAACAGTTAGGGAAAGGCTCATGATTGGCCACACAGAGCCATGTCACTCAGGACCTTCACGATCTTCAGGGGAAAGCCAGCGCCCTTTAGCTTGTCAGAATGTCCTCTCTCTACGAATGATTTGTCATTCTTATCGTAGATAATCAGCAAGCGCGGTTTTATGTCGACTAGGAGCGGTGGTGCATCGCTGGCTGCAACCGCCATAATCCCTTTCCCGAGTTCCTCAATATCCGGGCGGATGCGGCTTGCAATCGCGTGCAGCCTAACAAGCAAGCGGCAATTCTCTTGATAGGCCTCCCCCACTCTTTTCGCGCGGGCACTGTCGCTGAGCCAATCGGTATAGGGCATCAGTTGGTCGTCCACAACCTCCGGTAGTTCGTTTCCCTCGCAGCGTGCCCGCGGATCGCCGACGAGTTTAACTTCCCAGAAGGCGACCCGCCACCTACCTTCGAAACGTTCGAGCGCCACCAGATCTATACGAGGGGCGCGCGGCCGCTTCCCCGGGATTTTGGAATAGGCAGGGAGCGCCATCTCAAGATCGATCACGTTGGAATTGTGAGCCAGAACGAAGTCGACGAAACGCTTCTCCCGACCGACCTTGGAGTTCGCGTTCGAGATCCATTCTTGCAGACCACCATATGGAATGAGCTGTCGAGTATCGCGTTCGGGAAATCCCTTAGAGGTCAATGTAACGCACTTCTGTCCTATGCCCTTGGAGCCGTAAACATACTTCACATGAATCTTTGCCTGAAGTCCGTCACGACCGAAATTCACGTTGGCAATCGACTGCCCGCCACAGTAGAAGTTCATGTAACCTCCGCGAAACGCCACGCGAAGATTCTGCATCTCGCATTTGTTCACGCAGTCTCTCGCGAGCACCCCCTCTGAGTCGCCAAGATGGCTGTTACCGGCGTGGCCCGCCGGGTGCCACCGAAGGAGCAAGTCGGTGAACCAACTATTCTCTTTGAGAACGGTCGGGCTTAAGAGTTGGGTTGCGAACTTCTTGCTAAAGTGAGTCACAGTTGGCCTCTTGAAAATGCGGGTTGGTTGCTCTAGTCCGGAGCGATCTGCCGCGACGCATCGGGCTGTGAAATTGCGTCCAGTCTTTAGCGGCGACGAATGGGACGGTACAGTAGTCCACCGGATCTTTTCAGCAAGTAATTCAACCGCCTGAATGAAAATGTGGACGGTTCGTCCGCAATCCCCTAGTGCCCGGTGATTGTCGATCGTCTTGAGATTATGCAGCCTGGCGAGATCAACGAGTTTGTGACCATGCAGTTCAGGCCAGGCCTTCCGGGATTTTTGAAGCGCGCATGTATACGGATTAGGGAATGAGAGTCCGCACCTTCTGGCGGCATGGCGCACGAAGCTCATGTCGAACGAAGCGTTGTAGGCTACCAGAGGGCAGTCGCCTACAAACTCCAGGAACAGAGGGAGAACTTCCAGATCGGACGGCCTTGAGCGTTGAGCATTTCCTGGCTGATCCCGGTCAACCGGGTGATTTCCGCTGACACCTCGCGACTCGGCTTCACAAGAGATTGAAATGTGAGATGGGACTCGGCATTTCGAGCCACTCGAATCGCGCCAAACTCTATAATTTCGTTCGTCGCTGCGGATAGGCCTGTCGTTTCGAGGTCAAATACGACAAATTCATCGGGCAGGAAGGCTGAACCATCAGCCTTCTGTGCCCGGCCAGACATCTGGAAGCTGAATGACTCAAGCGGTGCGTACGCGTTTTTCGTGACGGGTTCCTTTTCTTTAGAGACTGGCATTCGCTTCACAGGGCGACCAGAGGACGCGTGCTTGCGTGCTCATCCGGATCGCGTTCTGATGTGCGCCGGTGCCTGGACTTCATGAAGAAGCAACGCCAGCCACCAATGCAACAATGACTGCCGGGATGGTCAGTTCCATGCGAGTTCTCTTTTGGATTTGTACTCACAACTCTAATCCATAGAAATGGGCGCAGGGCACAAAATTCAAAATTTGGCGTCGAGAGATGGTCCCGTCTGGATGAGGTGCGGAAGCCCAAGGCTCGCCACTTCATGAAAGACCCAATCACGGTGCCGTGTCTTGCCACCCGACCTCTCCCTAAAACCGAGTGAATGTGGGCAATGATATTCGAACGTGTCCGCCCGGGCAGCACCATGGTTGACGGGTCTGGGTAGGAGAACGAACCGGTCTATGGTTAACAGATCAACTGTTCTCGTACCAAGGGTTTGGTGTGGTGTTGATCTGTTCGATTGGGACCCCTTGGGTTAGCATAGTCCAAGCGATCCGTCCCGACGGCTTGAGGACGCGGTAGTCACTTCCCTTGATGGAGTCCTCGGCTGGTTCGACGAAGACTCGGTCACCTTCGATCTTGGTGACGATACCTCTACCGGGGAGCCGCGCCCTGTCCACCAGCTGACATCTTGGCCGACTGTGATAGGGTCCGAATTGATGTCGTGTTTGGGCATATAACTCTCTCTTAGTTGTCTTCCAAGACTAGGTGGTTAAATCCAAATCGATGGCTACTAAACAATCCGCACTCGCAGAATCAGGCTGTGTGCTTGCTTGCGTGAGATTTTCGAAGTCACCGTCGTGGCAGTCTGAACACATGTGGACGGTTCCTCATTTCAAATCCCCTACCAGGAAGCGCGGCGTTGACGAAGAGGGTGTCATTGGTCGAGTAGGTTCCGTACGCCTCATGGACATGTCCGAAGACGTGCAGCATTGGCTTCACCCTTTGCACCGCAGCGAAAAGTTGCTGGCACCCTTCGTGACGATCGGAGTCGGGAGCCTTGTCGAGGATGCCATAGGGTGGGGCGTGTGTCACGAGAATGTCAGTGTCGGCAGCGATTTGCGAGTAGAGTTTCGCTCGAACCGTATCAGAGACAACGCCAAAAGCTTCTCCAAGCAGCGGCGTGGTCGGCGAGCCCCACAACTTCAAGCCCATGATCTCTACGCTTTCGTTGATCAATAGCGTGGCGTTCGTGATAAGTGCGCGCCGGGAGGCGTCTTCAACGATAGAATCATGATTTCCCGGGATGACCACGCGATAGGCATGCGGCAGCTCACCGAGCCACTCATTGAAGTCGATGAGTTTCTCTGCGCTCCTGCTGTTCATGGCGAAGTCTCCAGCATGAATCAAAAGGTCGCCTGGTGGGACCTCGACTTCTCTGTGCAACTCGTGCGTGTCAGAAATCAGAACAATGGTGAGACTGTCGGGGTTTTGCCCTGCGGCAGACGGCTTCTTTCTGATGCTCAATTGTCGTCTCCAAAATCTAGGTGATGATGCGTTCAGTCCCAGTCGTCGCCATGGTGGTCGGTGGAAGCATGTTCAACAAAGTGATCCTCATCGGCCGCCCCGGAAAGAATGCAGAAGCGAAGACCGCGCAAAACAAGAAGGAATACGCTGTCCTCAACCTCGCCACCAGCGAGAGCTCGAAGAATGAGCAGGGCGGGTAGGAAACCCGCACCGAAGGGCACCGCGTCGACGCCTGGGGAAGCTACGCTACCTTCGGCTAGACGCTCTTGAAGGGGCAGCTCGTAACCCTGGAGGGGAAGATCACGTATCGCGCGATTCCACCCGCAAAACGCGCACACACTATATATTCAAAATTCGCAGGAAGAAATTTACACTTACTGACGCTTTTTCGAAAGAAAGTTATGGAAAACTCGAGTGCTGGCGCTTTTTTGAAAGAACGGCATGGAAAACTCAGGACATCCATTTCAGAAGACGAACTTTCACTTTCTTGCCACGCAGAGATGTGAGCCACGTTTCCGGCGAAACCACAGAGAAGAATTTGGGCTGAAAGCAACGCTTCCGGGATGTAGTAGATGCCGCCGTCGATATCGAGCCTGGCAGTATGTGAACCTGGATCGTGATTTCTCCAATTTGTACACGTCAGGTTTTTTCGTATAAGTTTGATCGTAGGCCCTTTACTTTGCGCCAGTTGCAAGCATTCAAGGAATTACTTCTGAAAAACGCCGAAGCATTGATCTACGTACACCGCTCCTACCTGGCTTGAAGCGGGCCAGTAGACGTGACGCCCGTGGTTTGATAGACCACCTCGTCACTCATAGTCCCGGGGGCTCATCGCCCTCAAATGAAGGATCGTAGCCGACAAACAGCAAGCACTCCAACCTGTCTGCCTCAAAAAGAACATCCCCAGGGATTCGTTTCCTCTCAACTGCCAGATATTCTCGCAGCCCATTCACAGCTCGAGCTACGCTTTTATGAATCATCGGGTCGTTCTTGGTCATCGCGATGTAGCGGCGCGCCGTCTGCACAAAGGCCCTGAATTCCTGCACCGGATATTTTCGCTTGTTCGAAAGCGCAAGGTCGAATGTCGCCCGGCGCTCAGCGACCTCGTCTGCGGCCGCATCCTTCTCTGAATCCGGCATTGTCGTTGCTCCCTTCGGTGGTGCGCTGAGTCCTCGTTCGGGCGAATCAGATCAGATCCAGCTGAGAATATAGCGCGCTGATCAGTGAAACTGCATTATCGGTCCGCGGTTCCTTGACCTTTCTTGCGCACTTCGATCTGATCAATTTCCCGATCGTATTTGATCGCCCTGAACCGACATGAGATCCCATAACAATGGGCGGGACAATAGTCTGCTGCAAAGTAATCGGCCTCCAAACAAACCGAACTGTGCTGTCATCGGCCCCCGCATGCCGCAGCTCAGTTCTTTTCTTTGGTCTCATCTTCCTGCCAGAGAGCCGGCTGAATTGCTCGAGTACGCTCGTATCTGAGGTCGGCGAGTATTCGGGACCAGTGAAGGATGCTGCGCTCTGCCCGTGCCAGTCGCTGTTGCACTTCCTTGAGCTTGCGTTCGGCGTAGCGCATTCGACGGCGCCGGATTCGGTCGAGTTGTGAATCCGTGGGCATGCCGAGTCTCAAAACTGAATGTCCAGAATATTACGAGCAGTCGCAATTCATCACCGGCTTGTTTCCTTCAGGCTGCTCAGGAGCCCCGAATACCTCTTCCTTGACTGATCATTCCGAACCGCTAGACCCATGGCCTTTTTCTGTCCCACGACAACGAGCAGCCGCTTAGCACGGGTGATGCCGGTGTAAATAAGATTGCGTTGGAGCAGCATAAAGTGCTGCATGGCCACCGGGATGACCACCGCCGGGAACTCCGAACCTTGCGCCTTGTGGATTGTCACCGCGTACGCCAGCGAGACCTCGTCCAATTCCCCGTAGTCGTAGACAACCAGCTTGTCGTCGAACCGTATCGAGACTTCCTGCTCCACGGGATCGATCTTCTCAATCATGCCAATGTCGCCGTTGAAGACTTCCTTCTTGTAGTCGTTTACCGTCTGGATGACTTTGTCTCGGACCTGAAAGCGCCATCCAAATCGTTCGGCTGCGAGCTCACCGGACCGTGGCGGATTCAGCGCCGTCTGGAGAACGATGTTCAATTCGCGGACTCCGATCGATCCCCGGTTCATGGGACAAAGGACCTGGATGTCGCGGATCGGATCGAGGTGGTGCCCTTTTGGGATTCGGTCCTGAACGAGTCTTACCAAGGTTGCCGCGATCTCCTCCGGCGTCTCTCTTTCGACGAAGTGGAAGTCTGAGCCGGCTTCAGTGGCGCGGAGATCCGGCATCTTCCCCTCGCGAATGAGGTGGGCGCTAGTGATGATCCTGCTGGTGGCCACCTGCCTGAACACTTCGGTCAGCCGTACAACGGGTACCACGCCGCTGTCGATCAAGTCTCGCAAGGCATTCCCCGGCCCAACGGAGGGAAGCTGGTCAACGTCGCCGACCATGATCAGTCCGGACGCCTTGGGAAGAGCGCGAAGCAGAGCGTACATGAGGAGCACGTCCACCATCGAGGTCTCATCGACAATAAGAAGGTCGCATTCGAGCGGATTGTCCTCGTTGCGCTGAAACCTCCCCGTGGCCGGATCGACCTCCAGCAGGCGGTGGATAGTCTTCGCTTCGAGCCCGGTGGTCTCCGTCAACCGCTTCGCCGCTCTCCCGGTGGGTGCGCACAGCAGGCACTTCACCTTCTTGGCTCTAAGAATCAGGAGGATCGAGTTCACTAAGGTCGTCTTGCCCACGCCGGGGCCGCCAGTAATGATGGCGACACGGCTGAGCAGGACGGTCTTGAGCGCCTCCCGTTGACTCGGAGCCAGCATCTTGCCGGTCTTCTCTTCGCACCAGGCAACGGCCTTTTCGAACTCGATCTTCGGGTAGGTCACGC
>DASRLI010000079.1:0-23862 GCA_035648535.1 Occallatibacter sp.
CCAAACTCAACAGTCACAATCGACTGTGATCTGAGGCACATCGTAACCACACCGGACAGTATCAATGTTCCAACGGACAATCTCTGGGGAGAAGCGCGTACGGATAGCGCTTGCCGTTAAAGCGCATTATCCTCTTTCGCCGGGTATCCCAATTGTTGTTGGCGAGTGCTCTTTTCCTTTATCTCCTGTCTTCTCTCCTCGGAGCCGGTCCTGTAGTCAGGGTGGGGAGGAAGCATGCCAACCGCCGCCAGTGAAGTTGTCCACGAGGTCCTTGAAGCTCACGAAAAGCTCCTCATCGACCAGGTAATCGCAAAGCACAAAGACAAGCCCGGCGCCCTGCTGGGAATATTGGAAGCCGTTCAAACCGCCAACGCGCACAAATTTCTCTCCATGGAGTCGCTGCGCTACATCGCGGATCAGACCGGTGTCCCTTCGGCCAGAATCTACAGCGCCGCCACCTTTTACGCGCTCTTCAACCTCGATCCGCAAGGCGACAACGTCATCTGCGTCTGCCGCGGCACTGCCTGCCACACCCGCGGCTCGCGCGACCTGCTGGCCAAGGTCTGCCTCGATCTCGGCCTGAGCGATCCCGAAGTCAGCGAATCCAGCGAGGCAGACAAACTCGCGCTCACCACGCCTGACCGCAAGTTCACCATCCGCACCGTCGCATGTTTCGGCCAGTGCGCGCTGGCCCCGGTGGTTGAAATCAACCACCACATCCTGAGTCACGTAAACGAGCGCACCTTGCAGCGCGAAGTGAGAGCACTCACGCAGGAGAAAAAATAATGCCGCGAATTCAGGACATCGGCGCATTCAACGCTGTACGTGAATCCGGCCTGGCCAAGCTGATGCCGGCTGTCCCGCGCCTGACCGTGGGCATGGGAACCTGTGGCCGTGGCAACGGCGCAGAAGAACTCTTTCACGCCCTGAACGGGGCCATTCAAGGCAGCGGTCTCGACGTGCAACTCACAGGCGTCGGTTGCTTCGGTTCGTGCTTTGAGGAGCCGCTCGTAGGCGTCCGGCTTCCCGGCTGCCCGCTCGTCATCCTTCATCGAGTGCAGGCCCACGACGCAGGCCGCATTCTCGAAGGCATCTCTAGCGGCATCATGCCCCCCGATCTCATCCTTTGCAAAATCGAAGAGTGGGACCACATCACCGCCAACGTGAAATACGGCCAGGGCTACCCGAAGATTGCACCCTGGAACGCGCTCCCGTTCTTCAAAGGCCAAAAGAAGATCGTCCTTCGCAACTGCGGCCTCATCAATCCCTCCGATATCGAGGAATATATCGCCGTCGGCGGCTACCAGGCACTCTACAAGGTGCTCATCGACGGCCGCAAGGACGCGGTAATCGAGCAGATCAAGGCAGCCCGGCTGCGTGGCCGTGGCGGCGCCGGTTTCCTCACCGGCAACAAGTGGGATTTCCTTGCCAAGGCCAAGTCCGACGTCAAATACATCATCTGCAACGCCGACGAGGGCGACCCCGGCGCCTACATGAACCGCAACGAGATCGAAGGTGATCCGCATTCGCTGCTCGAGGGCATGATCATCGGTGCCTACGTCATGGGCGCCACCGAAGGCATCGTCTACGTACGCGCCGAGTACCCTCTCGCCGTTCGCCGTCTCACGCGCGCCATCGAGCAAGCCCGCGAATATGGAATGCTCGGCAACAATATCCTCGACCGCGGATTCAACTTCAACATCGAGTTGGTGCAGGGCGCAGGCGCCTTTGTCTGCGGAGAAGAAACAGCCCTCATCGCCTCGCTTGAAGGCTTCGCCGGCCGCCCGCATCCCCGCCCGCCGTTCCCCGCGCAAAAGGGTCTGTGGGGCAAGCCCACCAACATCAATAATGTAGAAACCTGGTGCAACATCGCCCCCATCGTCAGCCGCGGCGCAGCCTGGTTCGGCGAGACTGGTAGCGCCAAGAGTCCCGGCACCAAGGTCTTTTCGCTCGTCGGCAAAATCCAGAACACCGGCCTCGTCGAGATGCCCCTCGGCACTCCGCTCAAGAGCTTCATCTACGACATCGGCGAAGGCGCAGTCGCCGGCCGCCGCGTAAAAGCAGTGCAAACCGGTGGACCCTCCGGCGGCTGCATCCCCGTCGAGATGCTCGACACACCCGTCGACTACGAATCCCTCGCGCAAATCGGCTCCATCATGGGCTCCGGCGGCATGGTCGTTCTTGACGAAGACAATTGCATGGTCGACGTGGCCCGCTACTTTGTCGAATTCACGCACTCCGAGTCGTGCGGCAAATGCGTCCCATGCCGAGTCGGCCTCAACAAAGCGCTCAGCATTCTCAACGCCATCACTAGAGGCGATGGAACCTCAGACCACCTGCCGCTTCTCGACGAGTTGGGCCGCATGGTCCGTGAATGTTCGCTCTGCGGCCTCGGCCAATCTGCGCCTAACCCGGTGCTCACCACCATCCGTCACTTCCGTGAGGAGTACGAAGATCACATCGTCGCTCACCGCTGCCGCGCCGGCGTCTGTCAGGAACTCGCTCTCTCGCCCTGCGAAAACAGTTGCCCGCTGCGCATGAACATCCCACGCTTCCTCGAACTCTTTCAAGAAGGCCGCCTCGAAGACGCATTTGAATCCGTCGTTCTCGACAATCCGTTGCCTGCATCCACCGGCCGAGTCTGCCAGCATCCTTGCGACAACCGCTGCCGCCGCCAATCCTTCGACGAAGTGGTGAACATGCGCGATGTGCACCGCTTCATCGCCGACGAAATCTACCAATCCTACCGTTTTGAGCCCATGCTAGAGCGAATCAGGGCGCGCAAACTCGAGCCCACCGGCCGCAAGGTCGCCGTTGCCGGTTCGGGCCCCACCGGCCTCACCGCAGCGTTCTATCTAGCCCTGCTCGGCCACGATGTCACCATCTTTGAAGAACGTAGCGAAGCCGGTGGCATGTTGCGCTTCGCCATTCCCGAGTACCGCCTCCCCAAATCCGTCCTCCGTCGCGAACTCGATCTCATCAAGGGCGTCGGCGTAAAGATGGTCTTCAACACCAGGGTCGGCTTCGACATTCCGCTCAATGAACTCGCCAGCAGCTTCGACGCCGTCTTCCTCTCCATCGGAACGTGGAAGGAATCCTGGCTCTATCTGCCCGGCACCGAGCTGAAGAATGTCTACCCGGCGCTGCCGTTCCTTGAGTCCGTAGCCCGCCACGATAACGCGGCGATGGGTTCCAAGGTGGCCGTAATCGGCGGCGGCAACGCAGCCATCGATTCCGCACGTACGGTTCTGCGCATGGGCGGCAGCGCCACCATACTCTATCGCCGCGAGCGCAAAGACATGCCCGCCATCGAAGAGGAAGTTGAGGCGGCCGAAGCAGAAGGTGTGCGCTTCGTCTTCCTCGCCGCGCCGCATCGCATCATCGGTGGCCCGGACGGCAGCGTCAAAGCCATCGAGATCGTCAAGACGCGCCTCGGCGAGTACGATAAATCCGGCCGTCGCCGCCCCATCCCCACCGATGAAGTGCAACGCTACGAGTGCGACAGCGTCATTCTCGCTGTCGGCGAAACCTTCGACCAGGACTTCTGCCGCGCCTCCGGCCTTGAACTAAAGGAAGAGGGCACGCTCGCCGTCGATCGATTCACGCTTGAGACCAGCCGCCCCGGATTCTATGCCGGCGGTGACGTCATCACCGGCGCATCCAACATGTCCAACGCCATGAGCGGCGGCAAACAGGCCGCGCGCAAAATCGATGAGCGCCTCATGCCCCAAAATCTTAAGTCTGACCAGGGAACCGCAGTCCTGCGCTGGGACTCGCTCTTCCCGGACTTCGAATACAGCCGCCAGGCGCCGGGTGAGCCAAGTCTCAGCCGCCGCCACACCGCCCATGCCCTGCCCGCGCAGGCAAGAGCGCGTTCGCAGGATGAAGTGGTCGCCGGCCTCAGCCCGCAGGAGGCGCTCGAGGAATGCCGCCGCTGTCTTCGCTGCGATCTGAGAATCACCGCAAGTGCGAAGTGAGACCGATGGATCCTGAAATGAACACACCGTGCCCCATCCTTTCGCCTTCTTTCTGGCGAAAGGGTGGGAAGCCACAGAACCAAAATCTCGGGTTGGACGAATAGAAGTCATAGAGCCCGAAAGGAGCAACCCGTTGCCGAACAAAACGATTTCAGTCCGCATTGATGGTGAACTGGTGACCGCGCACGAAGGAGAAACCATTCTCGAGGCGGCCCGCGCCAATGGAAAGCAGATTCCCACGCTCTGCTATCTCAAGGGACTAAGCGCAGTCGGCGCATGCCGTGTATGCATGGTCGAACTCGCCGGCACTGACCGCCTGCTGCCCGCCTGCACCACTCCCATCCAGGATGGAATGTCCATCAAGACCTCCTCGGCAAAACTCATGCAATATCGCCGCATGGCCGTCGAACTGCTCCTCGTCGAACGCAATCACATCTGCTCGTCGTGCGTGTCCAACAGCCACTGCGAACTGCAATCGATGGCCCAATCCCTCGGCATCACCCATGTGCGCTATTCCTACAACAACCCGCGGATGCCGGTCGACATGTCCCATCCGCGCTTCGTCCTCGATCACAATCGCTGCATCCTGTGCACGCGCTGCGTAAGGGTATGCGCCGAAATCGAAGGAGCGCATGTGTGGGAAGTCGCTTCACGCGGCATCTACTCCCGCATCGTCAGCGACCTCAAGGACGACTGGGGCCATGCTCGCAGCTGCACCGCCTGCGGCAAATGTGTCCAGGCCTGCCCCACCGGCGCGCTAGCGGAAAAGGGCTTCGCAGTCCACGAGATGGTAAAGCAAAGCGATGCCGTCACCCGCCTTGCTGCGCAACGATCCGGCCCGGCAAACGGCGCACACTAGTCCCATGACCGCGTGATTGCGTAATAAGGATTATGACGATTGGGTGCCCCAGGTCCCGATTCTGGGACCTGGGAGAGTACAAATCCACACGGCCGCAGTACTAGGAGAACTTTGTATGCACCTACACGCAAGCCTGCTGACTTGCTGACCCGCTATCCCCGCGAAGCGGGAGCTGACTCGCTGTATTTGTTTTGAATCCCTTTCCGCCTCCGCATATCGATGGCCAAGGTGCCGCGTGCCCCTCAATTGCCCCTCAATTCCGAACCTGGGAAACGACCAAAACAAATAAGTCAGCGGACAGCAGGGTGCACAAGGTCTCGTCTTTGGGACCTGGGAAATAATCCGTACCCCCAAGCCGGTAGGCAACCTTCCCCTATCTAAAACTGATAATTGCATTTGTCCCAGCCGCTTACTACCCGTAGAATCAAGGAGGGCCGACGGCGGCGTTGCCGGGAGAGGCACCAGAATCAGATGAGCGAACAGGAAACCGGAACTTCCCATCAGGCGCCGGCAGTTTCACCGGCGTGGGTCAGAATCGAACGGGCACGTCATCCCCAGCGGCCTTACCCCATGGACTTCATCGAGCGGGTCTTCACTGATTTCAGCGAGATTCACGGGGATCGCGCCTATGGCGACGACGAGGCCGTGGCCTGCGGTATGGCGCGACTGGCCGGCGAAGAGGTCCTGGTCATCGGCAACCGCAAGGGCGGCAGCACCAAGGAACGCGTAAAGCGCAACTTCGGCATGCCCCATCCCGAGGGCTACCGCAAGGCATTGCGCTGCATGAGGATTGCCGAAAAGTTTGGCCGTCCGGTCATTAGCCTCATCGATCTGCCGGGCGCTTATCCCGGCCTGGGCGCCGAAGAACGCGGACAGGCCGAGGCCATTGCCCGCAACATTCTTGAGATGTCCCGCCTGCGCGTTCCCACCATCTCAGTCATCAGTGGCGAAGGCGGATCGGGCGGAGCCTTGGCTCTGGCCGTCTCCGACCGCGTGCTGATTCTTGAAAACGCCCTCTACTTCGTGATCACTCCCGAGTCCTGCGCCGCCATCATGTGGCGCGACGCTTCGCATAAGCAGTTGGCCGCCGAAGCCATGCGCATTTCAGCGCCCGAGGTGGCCGCGCTTGGCTGCGTCGACGAGATTGTTTCCGAGCCGCCGGGGGGCATCCATACCGATCATGAAGCGGGAACCGGTCTGCTGGGCAACGTACTCAAAAAGCACCTGGCCGAACTCAAAGCCGTCCCCATCGACGTGCTGGTGGCCGCCCGTCAGCTGAAATTCCGTAATATCGCGCAGTTCTACACTGAAAACTAGTCATGGCATCGAAGCAAAGTAGTCATGGTGCCTGTGCAGGGACAATTAAATTTGTCCCGGGGACATATTATTTGTCCAGGAAGTCTGCCGGGGATAATTTATTTGTCCCAAATGAGCCACGCTGTTCTTGTTATCTCTTCGAATTGAATTCCCTCGTCCGCTAGGCTCCATTCTCATTGGTCGCTGTCACAATCGCGTGCTGCGTCGCCAAATTGAGCTATCGCGATCATGTCGCCCCTGCTAGTCCCGCGGCCATAAAGATGAGCAGGGGCGTTCTAAAGCGCGTCCGTCAACCTATGCAGGCCCTCCTTTCAACAGGTTCCGGCTTATCAGTTCCCTAAGTATGAGATCGAGCCGTCAGCGCTGGGCGGTCGTTGACCTTGTGAGTTTAAGGAGCGAGCGGACTACGTGCATCGAAGGACAAATCCAGGTCAGTCGCATACTCGACGACGCAGGATCGATTCTCAATCAGTTGACGGGGTTTAAGGTGAGCCACTCGACACAGCTGATTCATTGAAATGGCCTTTGATCGCCGAGCCAATTCAGTCAGCGCCCAACGGATGGTTCTGCGCATGAATTGCTCCTTGGTTTCGGCTACACGTCCTACTTCAGCTATCGTTGACGGATACCGATCTCTTCCTCGACCTGAAAGAGCGGCCAATGCACCGACTGCCGACAGCAAACGGGTCCGCGTGAGTCGCATCGGCCGATCAGGTCTTGCAAGTTCCCGACGTGCAATTTGCCCTACGGCCATGGATGCCGCCTGATCGAGTGGATGGCGGTCTTTGACAGCCTTCTGTTTCCCTTTCCTATGTCCCCAGCGAGGTGCAGGAAGATGGCTCTGGAGCCAGGCTCGGTCGTGCTTCCGCAGCCAAAAGTAGGATCCGGCATGGCGCTTGGCAAACTCATTTCGCGACTTGCCCGGACGATTGCGTAGAAATGATAAAAGCGCATCGCGGTGCTTCTCTCCCTGTCGGACAGCGCTTGCCTCGCGATGGGTGTCGCAAAGTTCAGGCCGATCAAGTTCGATTAGAAGAATCGACCAGGCTGAAACGTCGTACTGTCGCTGAACTTTGCTTTTTGGTATTCCATGCCTTAGGGCATCCCGTATAGCAGCGATGCGCTTGGCCCCGAGTCGCTTCGATGTGACTGTCGATAGGGGCAGGTGAATGTGATGATGCCGAAGATCGGCTGCCAGCGTGCAGAAACTTACACCGAGGCGTTCTGCAGCGACTGTGAGCCTTCCTTTTGCGGCATCGAGAGCTGATTCAATTGCTTCTTTTTCGATCCGTTTTCGTTTCAAGTTAAAGTTTGTCCGGTAACCTAAGGGCAAACAGTCTTTCTGCGGTGCAGGATTGGGTGCTACCGGGCTCCACAGCGAGCGGATGTCATCCGTGACGAGCCGTGCGAGCAGCAGCATGCGCAGAAGAGATGGGATACGTCGGCCGTCGATCACGCTACGAGACAGAGCCCGACCTGCCCAGTGATCACGAGAGTTGCGCCAGTGCCCTACCCCTAATTGGCTGAGAACCGGTTCGCTAAACCGATCGAGGATTGATTCGGAGATTGCATTCTGACTTAGACCACCACCATGAAGAGACGCAAAGCCTCCACGCCTTAGCGCCGCGAGAAGATCGGCTGCAATGTGTGCTTTCGGAGTAAAGTCTGGCTCGGCGAGAACAGTCGTGACCTGCCGCGACAACCATAGCCAGTTCTCTTCCGATTTGGCATCGAGATCCGCCTCTAGTACTTGAGGCGTGCGCGGCTCACTGCACCCGCAACGGCCGGCCATCTGCCAACTGCCTGACGGGAACCTTGACCACACAAACAATTGGAACAGAGAGGGCGGGCATGCGCGGCACACATGGTCACGAATAACGGTTGATGCTGCCGATACAAAACGGGAAACCCATAGGTCTTAAGGTCATGTGCGATGCAGTCTGGGCAGAATCTAGCCATGTGCCGAAAATCTCTAAATACCGTAACTGAGATTCCCAACGAGGCAGAGGGGTTTCCGCTGTTGCCGGAGATGACGGTTCTGAGAACAGCTGAGGCACGTTCAGGGTGAGCAAAATGCAACAACAATGGTAGGAGCGTGTGGCCATTGGCAATCACTTCCGGTGCGCCCTCCCAGGGATGGCCTGGCGGCAGGATTGATGAGAATCGACGCAGATCAGGAGGGATTACGGATCTGGGCGAGGCGAAGTACAGCCCAAACAATTCTAGGAGTCGAAGTCTCCCTCCGGCACTGCGCTCCAGATGACGTGCAATAACCGAAGCGAGCGTCTCCCCATGTTGTGCAACAGGGAAACCAGGCAGATTCATATTCCATTCACCTTTTGAAGTTTGGATATCGCTAAAGAAGAGAAACCTCTGCTTGTTTGCCGGAAGGCGCAGACTAGACTAAGGCCGAGCGACACCGCGCCGGCGCACGTTATCCGGGCACTTCTGCTAAGCTAGCTGGGCAGAGATTGGGCTGTTAAAGCTGATTCCACGGGCCGATGAATACTCGACCGGTTCAGCTCTCTCGGACGTTTCAAGGCAGGGAATTCCAACTCCGCTCGTCCGGTTGTTGGTTAAAACCTAATCCGGCTCCGTCCCCATCCTGTCCCAGACGATCAGCAACTTGCCCAGCAAGTGGTGCAGCAGATAGAGAGGAAATGAACTTCGAGGAGCGCATGGCGCCGAGAATCATGCCGAGGCAGTTCCACCACGTTTATTGCCACGACACTCATTGCGGTCCAGCAGCGCGACCCTTGACAGTCTCAGTCGTCGCCAAAATCGAGGTCGTCCGGGTCTATTCCCCGAGATTTGAGGAACACCCCATAGACAACAATGGGCCAGATAATGAGCAGCACCGGCGACACCAGCAGTGCGAGGAATCTCGTTTCCGGGCTCCAGCGGAAGAAGAAGCGGTTTCGCCGCGGCGCGGCAAGAAGCATCACAATCAGGCAAGATGTGCATGCAACAAAGCAAATGGCAGCTGCTTGTGCAGCGATGGGTAACTGGAGAAATAGGTCGATACCGTTCATCGGTACTCCTTCGCAAACGCTGAACTCGGCGGATCTGACCGAGCACGGCATGAGTATTAAGGTGTATTCATTGGCCGCACTCGGCCGGAGAGAATTGCAGCGGGCCGGGAGTCGTCCCAGCCCGATCATTTCTGTCTCTTGTACTCGACCTGGCCGAAAAATCCCGGTGTCAGAATGGTGTCGGTCCTCTTGACGTAGGTGAGGTTAGTGGACAGGAGCGTTCCCTTAATCTCAAGGGTTCCATCTTTATAGATAGCTCCCACTCCCGGCTTCTGGTCCTGGCCGACAATGAGGTATTCGTCGCCGTTCCGTGTGACGTGGAACGTATCATTTGGATTCTTCGTGTTGACCCATTTACCGAGGAATTCCGATCCCCTGGATGCGCACCCTGTGAGGGCAACGGCACCAAGCAGGCAGATAGAGATGAAACGAAGGATCAAAGTTTTCATTGAGTGTCTCCAGTGGTTGTCTTCGAACATAGTCGCGGCATTGTGAGTGCGTAATCACCTGCTGCCGAGGCTTTCAGGCGGATTGCCCATACCGTCCGGTTCTTTCCGGTCCGGCTTCAAGATCGCGGTGCGGGACTACATCACATAGGAGTTCTCGAAAATCAACTCCATCTCGCCAGGCGGCAGAGTTTCTTCGTCTGGGTCATAGAGTTCCGGATCAAGGTATTCGCATTGTTCGTCCTCGAGATACACCTCGAAGTCTCCAGAGAGACGGACATGCGCAGACGTGTAGTCACCGCCTTCGTCCAACATCTCGTTGAAGCGCTTCGCCCCCTCGTCACTCCAAAAGTCAAATGCCGGCTCGCCACCCTCCTCTCTGGTTTCTTCCGGCGTGTTGTTGCTGTTCGTTCCCACTCGATGATTCCTTTCCAGGCCGCGAATTTTGTCGAACCGGTCCGCTGCTTCGATTGTCAGGGAGAAACGGCGGCCCGGAATGCGAATGGGTACTTTGGATTGTTCCTCCTGAGCACATCTTTGGAAAAAAGGCCATCAGGGTTAACGACGGCAGCTTGATTTTGGAACTGCCCGAGGCCCTGTCGCCTCGAACCGCAGGATCACTTCGGTCAAACCCAAAGCCTGAGCGAGCGGAAGAAGTTTACTCAAGGGGAGGAGCACAAGACCGCATTCCGCTTTGGAGAGGTAACTTCGGTCAGTTCCTGCGGCTATCTTTGCCAGCTGCGATTGACAAATACCGCGGCGCTTGCGCAAGCTCCGAAGCAGGTCTCCGATCCAGCGCGCAAGCTGTTTCGAGTAATCTCCCGAACGCGGATCGAGCCGAGCGCCGATTTGAAAAGATACGTAATCGACACTGAGAGAGTGATGGCAGCGAATACAGTTGCCATTCTTGGGAAATTGGCGTGTGTTGCAACGCCAGCAGGTAATGGTTTCGCTGTCACAAATCGAGGGGATGAACTGAAGAGTAGGCATGGTTTTCCTTTAAACTTGCTGCAGACAAAATTGTTTGAATGACCAGAGGTATCGGCAGGTGGGGGTTGAATAGGAAGCGGTGCGTAGTGCATGTTCGGCGACGCTGAAGCAAACTGATCAGAATGATTCGAGGTCTTCGCAGGCTGTCCGTTGGTTGGAGACCGGAATGAAATCAAGATTGCGAGGATTGTCAGTTCGAGGGGAGTTCTCCGCGCACTTCAAGGACAGCTTCCAGGTCGAAGTCGCGGGCATTGGGGACATGTGCGGACCGGGACGACGCGCAAGTGAAGATTGACGGCGAAACATATGGCCTGTAGTTCCCAAATTGGATCGATTCTGGCGTGTGGACTCGGTACCCCCCGACCCATAGGCGATCACTGAGTGCAACCGCGTAGCCGAATGCGGCCAACTCGCTCTCGATTTGGTCGTTTATTGATCCAGGCGGAACATCGGCGTAGCCGTGCTCACTTCGCTCGGCTACGGCTATCAAGTTAAGCTGGGTATCTGCTTGACTCATGTTGCCACAATAGGTAGTATATTTGGATGGCTGAAGAATACCCACGCAGCATTATTGAATTAGAAAGGATGTTCTCGACAGAGGAGGCTTGTCGCGCATATTTAGCGCGGCTCCGCTGGCCCGAGGGCTTTCGTTGTCCGCGGTGCGGGGGTACAGAGACTTGGCCAATTCGTACTGTTCTTCTTCAATGCACGAATTGCAAGTACCAGGCTTCCATTACATCTGGCACTATATTCCAAGACACCCGAACTCCCCTTACCGTATGGTTTCGCGCAATGTGGTGGGTCACTTCGCAGAAAAATGGAGCCAGCGCCTTAGGACTGCAAAGAGTTCTCGGCTTGAAAAGTTACGAAACCGCTTGGACCTGGCTGCACAAGTTCCGCCGGGCGATGATTAGACCCGGCCGGGAACTTTTAAGTGGGCGGGTGGAAGTTGACGAATGCTTTATCGGCAGCCCAGAAGATCAGTTGCGCGGTCGAGGAAACGTCGATAAGACTCTCGTTGTAGTTGCAACTGAGGAAGACGGGAAAGGAATCGGTCGAATTCGTTTTCGGCAAATTCCTAACGCATCAGCCGATGCGCTCAACCTCTTTATCCAGGAATCTGTCGAGCCGGGCAGCGTGATCCATACCGATGGCTGGCGAGGATACAGCACGGTTGGTTCATTGGGGTATACACACGAGGTTACTGTATTGAAGGGCAAGAAAGAGGCCGCCTCAGAACTTTTGCCGCGTGTGCATCTGGTGATCTCTCTGCTGAAGAGGTGGCTGATCGGGACCCACCAAGGGGCAGTGAGTCATAAGCACCTTGATTACTATATGGATGAGTTTACTTTCCGGTTTAACCGGCGCAAGTCGATGAATCGCGGCAAGATGTTCTACCGACTGGCACAACAGGCTGTTGCAATCGAGCCTGTACCATTAGCCATGATTTTGCATCCTGAAAGTAGGCAGGCAGCGAAACTGCCTGCTCGTAAAGCGCCGGTAAATGCCGTAGGTAAGACGAATATGGCAAAGCAAGCGAACGTTGCGTGAGTTAGCGTATCGCAAGATGAGCGCGGCACCTCAGACAAGTTCTAAGCGAATTCCGCGGCCGACTACACTTGCGGCTTTCTGTAATGTGCTCAAAGTAATTGCGCCATTGTCAGGATCAAGAAGCCGGTCCAGAGAGGCCCGACTAGTGCTCATTTTCCTCGCCATTTCGGCCTTCGTGATGCCTTTTTGAGACATAGCGGATGCAATCTGGCGGGCGACCACGCGCTTGATGGCATTTGCGCTCACTTCTTCGTAGATGCCCTCTTCGCGAAGAAAGCTATCGAATGTAGATCCAATGTTTGTTTTCTTCATGCGCGTTCTCCTTTCATGCGTTTTACTGCAAGATCAATCTCTTTTTGGGGTGTCTTTTGTGTCTTCTTGATAAAGCCATGCAAGAGCACCATGCAATTCAGTTCGATGCAAAATAACACACGGGCGATACGGCCACCTGCCAGGCTGCTCCTAACTTCGCAGACGCCATGGCCCAACGCTCGTACAAGCGGCATTCCGATCGGCCATGAGAACTCAACATCTTTGATGTCCTCGCCGATAACTCTGCGATCTCCTGCATCGAGCCCTAGTAGCCATTCGCGGACCGGCTCGCGACCACTGTCTGTGCGATAGAACCGGGCGGGCAAACGTTTCAACATGTTCTTCATAAATGTACCAAAAAAGATACAGCTCGTCAAGGTGAATTAGCACTCTTGGCGAGCTGCGGATGGAATTTCGTGGTCAGGAAAAATTCGGGAACTACAACTCCACCACATGCCGATGTAGTTCCCGAGAGACGATGTGGGTTGTGATAGGTTTTTGATTATCATGCATAAACAACTGGGGGTATTCGGTTTGCTGCTCATCGTGCCAGCGTTCAGTCCAGTCCCAAGGCAAAGCGCGAAAGCCCCCACTGAGTGTAGCGACAATAGCAAGCAACAAAGCCAATCCAGTCAGCAGCCAACCCCACCAGTTCCGACAATCAAGAGCGCGGTAAAGGCCATATCCACCGAAGTACATAGAGACGCCGTAGGAGGTAAGAATGAACAGAAGGAGGAAACCACTGTACCTGTCAGCTCTTTTCCTCTCTAAACTGAACCTTTTTCAATCCGGCGACCGTAACAGACTTTGTAGTGTGCGGGATCTAGTTTCATGATTTGGTGAAATGGCCAGAGTCGCTCCCTAAAGAGTTCCAATCATCGGACTTACGTTTGCGCGGGTGCACAGAGCAACTTGTCAGCGACTTCGGTGGCTGTTATGGGTTTGCTGAAATAGTATCCTTGAATCTCATCGCATCGATGCTCACGCAGGAATGACATCTGCGCCTCGGTTTCGACACCTTCCGCGATTACTTTGAGGCCAAGGCTTTTCGCCATTCCGATAATTGCGGTTGTGATGGCTGCATCGCTTTGGTTCAGCACCACGTTTTTGATAAATGAACGGTCGATCTTGAGCTTCTTGACCGGAAACTGCTTCAGGTAGCTGAGGCTGGAATACCCTGTTCCAAAATCGTCAATCGCCAACTGCAAACCCATTTCGTTCAGTTCGCTGAGAACCGAGAACATCACATCGGCATTGGTTAGCAAGAGGCTTTCCGTCAGCTCCAATTCGAGATACTGAGGGGGAAGCCCGGTCTCGCGAAGGACATTCTTGATCAGATTGCGGAATCCGTCCTGGCGGAACTGCACTGCTGAGACATTGACCGCAATCGGCACCGCGGGAAGTCCTTCATCCTGCCACTTGCGCGCTTGAGCGCAGGCAGTCCGGAGCACCCATTCACCGATCGGCACAATCAATCCGCTGTTCTCGGCAATGCTTATGAATCTATCTGGAGGAACCAGTCCCAGTTCCGGGTGTTGCCAGCGAAGCAGAGCCTCTACGCCAATAATCCCCTCCGTCGCCATATCCATTTGCGGTTGATAGACGAGGTAGAGCTCATTCCGTTCGACCGCATGGCGCAAACCGCTTTCCAGTCTCAACCGCTCCACCATCTGAACATTCAGGTCGTCCGTGAAGAACCCAACATTGTTCGGCCCTTTCTGCTTGGCGCTATACATGGCCGCATCCGCGTGCTTGATGAGCGTCTCTCCGTCCATTCCATTGTCAGGAAACATACTGATTCCAACGCTGCAGGTGACGTTTACGGAATTGCCATTGATAGAGAATCCCGCTGCAACCAGGCCTACGAGTCTCTCGGCTGCCGAAGCGGCGTCTGGCGCTGACTGGACGCCCGCCAGCATGATGACGAATTCGTCTCCACCAACTCGCGCAACCGTGTCCTGGTCGCGAACCCACTTCTTCAGCCTCTCCGCAACTTCCTGCAAGAGAATGTCGCCCACCGAGTGCCCGAACGTGTCGTTGACGATCTTAAAGCGATCGAGATCCATGAACAGGAACGCTATATTTTCCTTTCGTCTGCGCGCATCGCCAAGTGCTATGGCAATTCGATCCTCGAGGAGAGTCCGGTTGGGCAGTCCGGTGAGTGCATCGAAATAGGCCAGGAATTGCACCCGCTCTTCTGCAACCTTGCGCTCGGTAATATCTTCAACTGTTCCTTCGAAAAGCTCGACGTTGCCTTTCGAATCACGCGCTGCCCGTATGTTCGCAATTATCCATCTTTTCGAGCGATCTCTCCGATAGACTTCGATTTCGGCTCCTTGCACGATGCCGTTCTCTTGCGCCTCACGGACAATTGAATGCATCCTGTCAGGGTCTACGATAATCTGGCGCCACATGTCGGTGACTTCTGCCAGGAATTCCTCTGCGGAATCGTAGCCGTGCATTTGCGCCAGTGCGCGGTTAATGCTTACCGGGCGGCCCGCTGGGTTGATCTGGAAAATCCCAATGACGGCATCCTCGAAGATGGCTCTGTACTTCTCTTCCGCATCGCTTAGAGCCTGTTCTGCCAGCTTTCGTGCAGTGATGTCGTTTTTGATCGCTACGAAATTCGTGATCTCGTCCGATTGCGAGAAGACCGGAGTGACGATCACCGCTTCTGTGTAAAGACCGTCATTCTTGCGACGATTGACGATTTCACCGCGCCAGGTTTCGCCCCTGGTGATGGTGGCCCACATGCGCGCAAAGGCCTCGATGTCCTGCTCTCGGGAACTGAGCCAGCTTTGACTCCTCCCCAGGACTTCGGCCGCCGAGTAACCTGAGGATTGTGAAAATGCAGGATTGCTCCACACGATATTGCCGTTGCGGTCCGTGATAAGAATTGAATTAGAGGCCGCATTCAGCGCTTCTGCCTGCAACTCCAGCCGCGCACTTGCCGCCAGCAGTTCGGCAGTCCGCGAAGTCACTTCCTCTTCAAGATGCTCCCGGTGTTGACGTAGTTCGTGGTTTCGCGTTTCGATCTGCTCCAGCATCTCGTTGAATGCGGAACCTAACATTCCGAACTCGTCGCTGCTCGAGAGATCTGCACGAATTGCGTAGTTGTCTGCCTTCGAGATCGCCTCGGCCGTTTGTGTCAATTGAATCAGGGGGCGAGAAATTGGCCGCTGGAGACTGGGCGCAATCAAGAGCGCCAAAAGCAGTGTCAGAAAAGCGGCGGCAATGATTGCGAAACAGTATTCCCGCAGCCGAGCGTGCATTGGCTGCAAGTCAGACTCAATATAGATTGAGCCTATCGTCTCGCCGGAAAAGACTATCGAGCGGAAAAGGGCCAGGCGGTCCCTCTCGAAGGCAGTCGAAGGACTGTGTGCAGGTGGAGGGACAAAACCAGAGTCCCTTCCCCGCCGAACGTAGGTTGCAAACGGCTTTCCGCTATCGGTGTAGACACAGGCCGCGGTAACGCTTGGTTCTGCCTGCAATGCTTCCAGAACATGGCGTGCTGTTTTGGCATCCTGAAAGGTGAGAGCTGCTGCACTATTCTGACCCAGAACTTCTGCCAGAATAGACAGGTTCCGCGCCATTGATTGCTCCAACCCCAGCAGATCGAAAGCTCCAATGGAGACAGAGACTGTAACCGCAGTGATGAAAGCCATGGCCATGAACAGGCCCGTCAACTTGTGGCGGATCGACCAATCACGAAATGGCTTTAATCTGAACATTCCAATCGAACCTTACTTGAATACACGTTTCGCCACGCTCAAAAGCTGAGAACTCATGTGGAGCCCTGCCTGCGTGGCTGCTTTCTGATTCACTTGAAACTGCACGTGTTCGCCAAACACAACGAAATTGATGATTCCGCCCTGCTCCACAAAGTCATCTGTTTCTCCCACAGTCAAGACGCTCGCGCCGCGAAGAGAATCAACAATCTGCATAGTCTCCCGGCTTTGAGACGAGCTGATGAACAGCTCCTGGCAGCCACGAGACTGCTTGCCGTCCTGGACCAAAGTCACAAGTACGGGATGCCCGGCGATCTGTCGGTTTTCAGCTATCTGATTCAATTGCACCTGGAACGATTTGTCGTTCAGTATGCACAATCGAATCGGATCCACAGCGTTCTTAAACGTCCCCGCGGGCCACTCAACAAACTTCGCAAAACTGTACAGGTACGCAGCTTTCACCTGGTACTCGCTGATTGCCTGGGCGTCGGCAACTGCACTGCGGCACAACGGGGTCAGAAGCCCCATGCCCAGGGCGATCCAGCAGATGCGAATTTTTAGCCCTTGGTTCATTGCTTATTAACGCTCGCCGAGGTGCCAGGTCATACTCACGCGAAAAGTACGGCCGTCCTGCTGTATGGCGGATTCTGGAACTCCAGTTGAGGGCGGATCGTAGTATTTCTTATTCAGAAGGTTGTAGACGCTCGCCGAAAGATCGAGATGCCTGCTGATCTTCTGACCGAAGAGATCAAAGTCGACAATCGGGAACGACGAAACTGAGCCGCCGGTAAAAGTTGTCATCCCGCTCCTATATTGAGCATCCAGGCTGGCAAAGAGCTTCCTTTGCAGCAGTGGCTGTACTAGGTCGAGTTTGCCGAGGTGGCGCGGCGAATTATTCAGAAACAGTTTCGTGTCGTTATCTTTGGCTTCTCCAAAGCTGTAGCTGGCGCTGCCTTCAAGGCCGTGGGGCAGCTGGCCCTTCAGTTCGAATTCGATGCCCGTGGATTGAACGTTCTGAACATTCTGGAATATGAACTGACTGCTGCCCACGGGTTGCTGGTTGATCAGGTCATTCGCAGTGAGATGGAAGGCGGAGGTTGAGATCCAAAGGCGATCCGAGATGCCTTGCTCCCAGACGACTTCAGTAGATTCGAGCTTTTCCGGGTGAAGGGCCGGATTGGGAAGATTGGGATCGACCGAATAGTATCTTTCATAGACGTTCGGGATGCGGAAGGCTTTGCCGTAGATGAGCTTCAGATTGGTCTTGCTCTCCGGACGATAGACAAGCGCCACGCGCGGGTCGGTACTGGCAGCAACATCGCTGTAGTAGTCGTAGCGGATCCCCGCGCTCATGGCCAGGGACTTAGTGATCGGAACCTCATCCTGGATGTAGATTCCCCCTATGAACGAATTGCGCTTGTCGTTGAGATAAAGCGAGTAAGGGTTCAGATCGTAGTCGCTTTGGTTCTGGCGAATATTGTCGCGGTATTCAGCACCGGCGGCGATTCGATTGCGCTTCAAAACGGTCTTGGCGGCCTGAATCTGAGTTCCCCACCATTCTCCGGCGGCATAATCCAAATTCGGAATTACCTGGGTTGGATCCAGAGAGGACGGGTCCATGTAAGTCCCCTGGTAGGTATCTCTGTCAAAGAATAGCCGCGCCAACAGCGCACAGTTCCCCGCGAAGGTGTGATCGTATCGTGCGTCGAAGTATTCGTGGGAGTCGGTCGTTCGGGTACCTGGATTGTTGAAGATGGTGTCGTACGATCCTGTCGGAATTCCCTTCTCCCGCGTGCCATAGGCGGCCTGGAGAGTGAAATCATGGAACGATACTGTGGCGAGAGCAGTACCCAACTGATCGTCGTCCACATGGGCCGCTATGCCATTGTTCGTCTCTGGTGAGTCAAACTCCGGGTAATAGAGCCGATTCTGTCCCCGGCTTCCATAGAAGGATCCGGAAATAAGGAGTTGGAGTTGTCCAAGCTCCTGTCCATAGCTGATCCTGCCCTTGTAGGTATTGAAAGATCCAGCCTCGGCGGAGAGTTCCAATCCACTAACATCATGAGCGCGCTTCGTAATGACATTGATTACGGCGAAAAGCGCGTTGCTTCCATAGAGAGAAGAAGCTGGCCCGCGGATAATCTCGACCCGCTGGATCATTTCAATATCGATCGGAAACTCGGTACCAATCATTGCTTCGTCGTAAATATCGTCGTTCAATCTGTGACCATCGACGAGCAGGAGGACTCTTGTGTTGTAGTCGCCGGGGCGGGCGAACCCCCTGACGCCAATGCTGCTGTAGTTTCGGTCGTATGTGACGTAGAAGCTACGAACGGTTCGCAGAATGTCCGCGAGAGTGCGGTAACCATGTTCCTGAATTTCAGCGGCCGTAATCACCGTAACCGAAGACGGGGCGTCCCCGGATGACTGCATGTGCATGGATGCGCCGTATACCGGGATATTTCCCAGTTGCTCGAGGCTTGCCTCCGACAGATCAGGGATCGGCTGCTGGCCGACGCAGCTGTTGCCCGTGGCCACTGCGAAGATGAGAAATACCCAGGAGAGGGGCCGGATTGGCATCGATGATAAAGCTTTCATGTTCAACCCTCAGGACCGCACGCACACAACGGCGTCGGCGTCGGCGAAGCTATTGGACGAGGTTTTCGGCAACGGTTGCCCTAAGAGTGTTTCATTCTGAAACCTCCTGCGGAATAGCCCTTTCGTGCTAGCGAGCATGCGACATGGGTCATCTGTTTCGCGCCAAACTAACCAGACGCTCCGCTCTGGGCTGGCTTGGTCTGCAAGGAACGTCGTTGCTCGATACGCTCCTCCGAAGAATGGATAACGGCAAATCGAACACCATTGTTTAAGCCAGAGGCCTAAGGTCGAAAAGCCTTGGTCGTCGTACGCAGTCGGACGGCCGACCGTCTGCTACAAAATGCCGTCACCAGTGTGCCGTCACCATCTCTCCGCATTTGCAATGCATACCTGTGATTAGGCAACGCCAGTGGATTCCTGAATGGACATGAGGTAGTCAAATCGATGATTAGGAGCGGAGCAGCTTGAACTCCCGAAGCACTCAATAGCTTACTTTTGGGCCTTTCGATCAGGAACACATCTGCGATGAGCACCGCGAGGTCGGTGAGTGTTCGACGATCTGCCTGCGCATGATTCTCGGTTGACGCTATCAGGCCTTACCGCGTTTCCAGGACCCACTGGAAACGTGACACGGCGATTTTGCTCTCGCCGATGCCGTAAGAATCTTGGTAGATTGTTTTCATGCCGAAAGCTGAACTAAGTGGGGACACACAAGCCAAACGGGCAAAACTCATGGGGTTCCCCGGCGAAGCGCAAGGCATCATTGCAGTCCCCCACTACATTGGTGACAAGGCCCATCTGAATGCACACGGCCCCCAAGGCCTTCCGGGAATTTACACGGTGGCATTTATTCTCGCGAAACCAAACACGCGCAACTCGCCTGAAAACGAGATTAAGTTTGCTGACGCGCTTCGCGGCGATTCTCACCTTGCCATCGCAAAGGCCGCCGTAGTTGTCGACATTGATCCTGATGAAATCCAGATGTCGTACCAAGGCGCAACTGTCGGTTTCCTTTTTCACGGCCTCCCAAACGAAGCTGGTTTTCTTGGCAAGCTGATTAGCGATCCGTTTTTCGCGGCAAACAGGAGCACAGCAGAGAAACTCGCATCAACAGCCGTACAAGGGCTGTTGAGCAATCTTTCATCTCAACTCGATATTCCGCTAATCATCGAAGCAACGGAAGTGACTGAAACCGCCACACAAGCAAAGAGCATCTCGTTCATTGCGAGATTCCCGCTCGTTTCGATGGCCGTTCGAGGTGCCGGAACATTTAATGACCCGGAGTTTGAACACGGTATCGCCCTCTACAGGGAGGCGCTGAATAGCAACACCCCGTTGTACCGGTTCTTATGCTTCTACAAAATCCTCGAAATGAGCAAGAAGCGGCGTGAAAGGCTTGGCAGAAAACATAAGGCAGCGTTGAAACAGGTTAGGCCGGGAGAGCAATTGCCGCTGCGGGACAAAGCTGCTATGGAAAAATGGCTTAATGCACTCTTTTATGTCAATCGTGATTGGGATGATGGAGTATTTGACCAAGTTTTCATCCTGGAGGCTGTGGGCAAGAAGATTGGCAACATCCGCGATACCCAGTTGCGCCCGATTCGGGACAGAATCGCCCACGGCATTTTAGACTCGGGAGAGTTTCTTTTGCTCGATAAAGTAGAAGATCGCGAGACGGTGACAAAGTGGCTCCCGCTGCTGAGATGTCTGGCCCGGCGCGTTATGAAAAACGACTTCAAAGAGTATCTGGAGTATTTAAACGAAGACGGCACTGTCTCAGAGCAGCCGGCGGGGGCAAAGTGAAAAGAAAGGGTGAGTCATCAGCCGTGGATGCTTGCGCCGAAGGCTCCAGTTCACTCTCTACCGAAGAATCGCCCCCAGTTCGTACTTCGCTCCTCCCATTTCTTTTCGACCCTCAGAAGGCGGTCCGGAGCGTCTCCGAAAAGTACTTGCTTGGCGCTATAGCCCTTGAATAACAGGAAGGCCGTAACGATCCGATCCCAGAAGATGAGAGCTATCAGAACGGCTCCGATAGCTGTGCTGAATAACTCCCAAGCCATGTTGCCTTGCCAACTTTTTACGACCTTACCCAGCCAGAGCATCAGCCAAGCGATCCCCAAGGTAACCACAATCCCCATCGCAATAGAAGCCGCCAGAACGAGAAACAGGCGGATGACATTCCAGACCGTCCATTTCATGCGGCCTCGTAGTGTGAACCGAAAATCAACCCATCATTTTCATTAAAGTATACCTTCCCACGCAAAAACTAAAAGTGGCGACATGCAGGCGGTTAACCGACTACGTTGATAGTCCAGTTCTCGCACTGGCCAACTCTAACTTTCGATCTCCGCTGACGATTTCAGGCCAAAGCGCTCATCCAGTTTCAGTTTGGGGTATTCGGATTGATTAGTAACGAAAAGACGCCCCAGTGTCCGCGTACTGGGATTGGGGAGTACATTGCTCAGCCGTCAACGGCGAGATAAAAGAAAGTCGGATGGCTGACGAAAAATTCAGTATGCGGCTCATTTAGTCGCTGAGTTGTCGCTTAATAGGTAACCCGAGCCCGTCCTTCCGACTATCGCCCAAATGGTGTTTACCGGCGACACAATCCGTGGAAGCAGAACATCGCAAACATCGTATTATCTGCTACTTACTGAGCGCCGTTTGGGGCTTGCAAATTAAGGCGGAGGCCTCAGCCGAAACTTGCATTCTAATCAAGAAAATACTTGCAGAAAATCGAAACGCCGAATGGCTAAACTTTTGAAAATGTTGGGTTGGTACTTGCATCGTAACTGTGCGCGCACACGATCGGATTCCGAATCCTCGTCCTGATTGCGCAGAGCGTCGATACGATGCACGCACCGGCCGAGGATGTCGGCGGCACGATGAAGTTCCTAGCCGATCGCGGTCATGGTTTTCTCCGGCGGATTACCGGCCTCAGTCGCATCGTCCCAAACACTCGCGATCGAAGTCATGATGAAATCGGCCAGAGTATCTCCGGAGCGGCCTGGAGATACCAGCCGCCCACGATCGTCAAGCAGCCAATTCCACTCTCCATCGTTGCCGCCGGAGATGGAAGCGCCATACTCGGAACGATTGTCGCTGTAGGCGCGCGCTGCGAGCCGGACGACATCCGTGAGGCCGGAACTTGCGCTCAGGATTGAGCCAGGTTCGCTATCCCTGGCGTAGTCCGGTTCACCCGCGACGCTGTCATCGTTGGGCGTCTCTATATTCAATGGCTCGGGAACGGGAACCTCGTCAGGTTCAACTGGAACACTCACAGCGGAAGTTTCAGGCACCGGGAGGACTTCAGACTCATCGGCCGGAGAGAGCACCTCGGCTTCGGCAGCCAGATCGCCAGATGAGGCAACCTGCTCATACGCGGGAGGCTCGGAATTGTCCGCCGGCGCATCGCGGACCACAGGGACCGGCGGCGCCGCGGCAGCGACCGCTTCGGCGGCGATTGCTTTGCTTCGCCCAGCCTTCTTCGTGGTCTTCTTTGCGGTCTGCTTCTCTTGAATGGATTTCTTCTTTTTGGTCTTGCATGTGGAATGATCTTTGGCTTGGTTCTTGCCGGATACCAGGGTTTGATCCTGGATTCGGTCAGCGGCCGGATTGGCCCTATCGATGGCAATTCCAATCGGGACCACGATGGGAGGCCGGCTGCCAGATAGGGCCGAGCTTCCTCAAGAGCGGCCCAGAGTGCCGTCGCATTCACGTTCTCGTCACCAAAGCAAAACGATAACTGGGCAAAGATGGATTCTTGCATAGGGAAACTCCGGGAGTCGATCCGGGCGGATCGGTAAAATTTGATCGGGCAAATTCAAAGAACTGTTTGGTTCAAATTCCGTTAAATGAACGATTTAATATCGTGAATTGCATGTTGAACATCAAGCTGGTCCTTGCCGGAAAGCTATAGCTATGAGCGTAAAATGTGATAATATTCTTCATAACTGAGGTGTATTATGACCTTCACTGCCGCGATACAGAAACCTGAAAACATCCTCGAAGGCGACGTCGATGAGGTCGTCCGCGCGGTTTCAGGCGCAAGTCAATCGGGCCCGCATTTCATCCTGATCACGATGCCTGACAAGAGTTCCGCCATGGGCTACGCTGAGATTCTGCGGGACATTGCGGAGCTGTTGCCCCCCGCTCTTGAGAACGTCCGGAAGTTACGGATTCAGCAGGTCGTAGAAGCGCTGAGCGGGATCATGATGCCTGGGTTGCCTTCCGCGGCTCTGGCAGAAGCCAGGATGATGGCCGACGCTCGTGCCCAGGTGCTCACGAGCGGTCAGTTCGTGACCGCCGAAGAGATTTCACGCCTGGTCGGGTACAGCAAGAGCAATCCGAGTTCCCAGCCTACGCGCTGGAAGCAGGATGGACAGATCTTCGCGGTGAACCAGAAAGGCACGAACTACTTTCCCTTGTTCGCGCTCAACCCGGACAAAGGCTTCAGGCCCTACAAAGAGGTTCGCGAGATTATCAGCATCTTTAGGGAGAGCCAGCTGTCCGACTGGGCGATAGGGGCGTGGTTCCTCGGAGTGAATAGCTTTCTCGACGACCGGACTCCGAAAGACCTTCTTGCCACCAACCCGTCACTTGTCGTCGAAGCCGCGCGAGACGCGGTGAGCGCGGTCAGCCATGGGTAAGACTTCGCCGGGCCGCAGTCATTTTGCTCCGCCGGCGGGCCGGCTCGAGGCTACACTGACCGATTGGGGCGGAAACCGGCTTGTCCACCGGGTTCACCCCGCCGCGTACGATGCCGACGTCTTCAATCCCAGCGATGCCGGGGATGCGCGCTTCAGTCCGATCCGCAGGGCAGACGGTTCCATCATCCCCACGCTCTATGCCGGCGAAAATCAGGATTGCGCGCTGATGGAGACGGTCTTCCACGATGTCCCCTACGCACCGGGATTCAAGCCGATGCTGAAGTTGAAGTTTGAGAACAAGCTTCATTCCGAGATCATCATCGAGCCACCTCTGAAGCTCATCGACCTCAAGTCAATCGCACTCAGAAAACTCGGCATCGAGCGAAAGTACCTGATCGACAGC
>DASRLI010000080.1:0-15778 GCA_035648535.1 Occallatibacter sp.
GAGTGCATAAAGCGTATGAAATTCCAAGATGGAAACGAAGAATCTCAATCCGTGATGTGGGAAAGTTCGGCTTTGTATGAGCGGGTTGCATTGTGATTAGTGCCATAAGATCACCTTGGGATGAGTAGTTTGTCAAGGAATTGTTATAGTTCTGTAAATCGTGACGAAAAGCCCCGCCTTTTGTTGTGGAAAATCGTGCGGATTCTCCGTGACGAGGGAACGCCCGGCGCACCGGTTTGTATGTGCGGACCGTGCAGCGATGATTTGGGTCTGATCGCCTTACTCGTAAGCCAGTGCTTCGATGGGATCCTTACGGGCAGCCATCCAAGCCGGGTAAAGCGCGCCGCATAGCGCTCCCGCAAAGGCAATCAGCGCTCCGTTGACGAGCCATTGTCCCGTGAGTTCAAAGGCAAAGCCGGGGAAGCGCACAGCCAACAGCGCGCGCACTCCAAAAGTAGCCGCAATGCCTACCGCCACGCCGAGGACGGCAAGCACCGCACACTCGCGCAGCACCACACCGACTACGGTCACCTTGGAGGCTCCCATCGATTTGAGAATGCCGATCTCGCGGGTGCGCTCAAGAACCGCCGTATACATGGACTGGAAGATGACCAGGAAGCCGACGATGACGGCGATCGTGATGACGACGCGGAGGGCAATATTGAAACCGGGGAAACGAGACGGCGTGTACATAGAGATGATGTCGTCAAGGGATTGCACGCGATAGCCCTGCAGGCCAGGCGCTGATTCAATCTCCTGGCGGATTATGCCGTCGTTGGCAGGATAGTCACTCTTGATATAGATAATGGACGCCTTGCCATCCGCGCCAGTCAGACCTGCCAAGGTATCGATGGGAAGCAGCCTGCGACCTCCCCTTCCGCTCTCGACGATGCCGCAGATACGGAAATCGTGGTGCAGGGCTTGGATGTTGACGGTCTCTCCTACGTGGTGGCCGCCGTCGGTCTTGGCCCACTGGTCGTCGACGATCACATCGTCGGGCCCGCTGAACGGTCCACCAGCGATGAATGTGAACGGCTTGAGGGCTTCGAAGGTCTTGTAGTCGATTCCATAGAGAATCTCGAGCGAGTCGCCCATGGAGATGTTCTGAATGACAGGCGCAGCCACGGCCACATGAGGCAATGTGGCGAGGAACGGAGCCAGCTTTGCCGACATGGCCGCACCGCTCATACCGTTCATAAAGCTGGCATTCGAGGGGCTGACAACCAGGTCGGCTCCGATGCCGTTGGTACGCTGTTTCTGGTCGTTCAACATTCCCATGAAGATGGCGACGATGGAGAGAATCATGACCACTTCAATGGCCACCGCCAAAACGCTGATAATGGAGCGCAGCGGACGGTGAATCAGATTGGCGAAGATGAGCTTGTTCATTCTCGAGCCTGGTTCCAGTCTAGTAGTAAAGGGCAAATCTGCACGAACGCCCCGGTCTTCAGGGTAACAGCCTGGGCGAGTACGGATGAGCGCCAAGAAAGAGGTTACTCGTGGCTACACTTCCCGCTGCCGGATGCTAGGTTCAGGTCGCGCCGCTCGCGGAAATTCTGAGACCGCGGACTCTTGGGCGAGGCGGCTTTCGGGCAGTCCGGGCCCTGTTTACCACTAAGACTCATCTTAATGAAAATAAAGGATGAAGAGACAACTCACTTTGACTGAAATTAAAACCGGGTTTATTGTAGAGGGGGGTGATTTGTTTTTGGCCCTTGACCGGTAACGATCACCAATGGGCAACTTCGGCGAAGACCTGCGCATGGAGCGGCTAGCCCGCGGCGTTGCGCTGGAAGACATTACCGCGGTCACCAAAATCAGCCAGCGCTACCTCGTTGCGCTGGAAGAAGAGAGGTTCCGTCTGCTTCCCGGCGGCATTCTCAGCAAGGGCATTGTGCGCGGGTACGCGACTGCTCTTGGCCTCGACCAGCAGGACTGGATTGATCGCTACCTCAAGGCCTACGACACCTCGGGCCAGATGAATGAGGACGATCGCAATTGGACGGCCTTTGCATCCAATGTGGGCAAGGCGCGCATTCAGCGCCACGACGCCGTTGAAGTTCGCTTGCGCTGGATCGGCGCCATTCTTCTGCTGATTGCGGTCGCCGCCGGTGGCTACCTCACTGTGCGCTACTACGGCGTGCGAGCCGGCTGGTGGAGCACGTTGCTGCCGGTTCATGGTTCGCACGGCGCTCTTCACTCTGCTATCTACACAACGAACACTCTTGTTGCGCACATCCTGGTCCGGATCGGTCTCTGATCCCAGGGTCCTGAAGGCAACTGCGGTTCAAACACCCTCAGACCCCCTTGAAAGTGCAATGCTCCCCGTTCGCTGCTGGTCTTTGCTTTGGCGCGCCCACCGCGATTAACATATAGATGCACAGTCAGGCTCTGGTCTGCCAGTGCAGGTGCGCCCGCGATGCTGGCGAACGGCCAAACTGAGCAGCATAAGTTTTGCGCTCTTGAGCGGCCCATCCAACGCTGGCCAACGAAAACGGCAGGCCACCAAATTAAATCCCTTCAATGGGCAGGAGTCTGAAGTTGAGCGACCGTTTCTTGTTTACCTCCGAGTCAGTGACTGAAGGCCATCCCGACAAGATAGCCGACCAGGTCTCTGACGCTATCCTTGACGCATGCCTGGAGCAGGACCCCTACAGCCGCGTAGCCGCCGAAACTCTTACGGCCACAGGCCTGGTGGTTATTGCCGGCGAAATCACCACCAAGGCTTACGTCGATTTCCAGAGCCTGGTGCGCGGCGTGGTGGCCTCCATTGGCTATGACAACGCCCTTTACGGCTTCGACTCCAACACCTGCGCCGTGATCTCCACCATCAATAAGCAGTCCGGCGACATTGCGCAGGGCGTTGACACCGGTGGCGCCGGCGATCAGGGCATGATGTTCGGCTACGCCTCCAACGAAACCCCCGAGCTGATGCCCGCTGCGATTTCGCTGGCCCACAAGCTTTGCCGCCAGTTGACCGCGGTCCGCAAGAGCGGCAAGCTGCCCTACCTGCGCCCCGACGGCAAGAGCCAGGTCACGGTGGAGTACGACGAGAATGGCAAGCCCTCGCGCATCGACGCCGTTGTTATCAGCAGCCAGCACTCTGAGAGTGTGACGAACGAGGAATTGCACGCCGACATTCTGAAGTACGTTATCCAGGCGGTGCTGCCGTCGAAGTGGCTCGACGAGCACACCAAGTACCACATCAATCCGACGGGAAGATTTGTGATCGGCGGACCCATGGGCGACACCGGGCTCACCGGCCGCAAAATCATCGTGGACACCTACGGCGGAGCAGGGCGTCACGGCGGCGGCGCTTTCTCGGGAAAAGATCCGACGAAGGTCGACCGCAGCGCGGCTTACATGGCGCGCTACATCGCCAAAAACATCGTTGCCTCCGGCCTGGCCGAGCGGGCAGAAGTTCAATTGGCTTACGCCATTGGCGTTGCCGATCCGGTCAGCGTTCGCGTTGAGACCTTCGGCACCGGCAAGGTTGGCGAGGCCAAGCTGACCGAGCTGGTTCGCAAGAACTTCTCGCTCACGCCCAAAGGCATTATCGAGAGCCTGAACCTGCGCCGCCCGATCTACCAGAAGACCGCAGCTTATGGCCACTTTGGCCGCAGCGAGCCCGAGTTCACCTGGGAGGCCACCGACAAGGCAGCCGCCCTGGCAGAGCAGGCCGGTCTCAAGGCCGCAGCCGCCAAGTAAGAGAACATTACAGAAGGTTCCAAGGGAGTGGGACCCATCGAACGCGATGGGTCCCATTGCTTTTTCCGGCGGACCGCGTCAATGGCTTAGAATTCTCCGTGACCTAGAATTTACCGTGGCAATTGAACGACTTTATTCCCAGGAGCTATTCATGCGTTTATTTGCGCGTTTATCTGCACTCGCCGGACTTGCATTTGGTTTGGCCACCATGGCCGCAGCACAGACTACAGCTCCGTGGAGCTACGAGGGCAAGACTGGTCCGCTGCGCTGGGGCAAGCTGGACCCCGCGTACGAAGCCTGCTCCAAAGGCCACGAGCAGTCTCCGCTCGACATTCGCGGCGCCAAACTCAACAAGGCGCTCCAGCCCATCGAGTTCCACTACATGGCCGGGTCGGTCACGCTTGAGAACGACGGACATACGATTGTGGCGCGCGTGAATCCCGGCAGCTATATTGTGGCCGGGGGCGTCCGCTACAACCTGGTGGAGTACGACTTCCACCATCCCAGCGAAGAACCGGTCAAGGCCAAACTCGCCGACATGAGCGTCCATTTGGTGCACAAAAGCGCCGATGGCAAGATGGCCATTCTCGCGGCGCGGTTGATCGAGGACCAAAACAGGCCGAACGCCGTGCTCGCCACTCTCTGGGGACACCTGCCCACGATCACGGGCAAGACCGAAAAGATCACGGAGATGGTGAATCCTGGTGGCCTGCTGCCTGCCGAGCGCGGGTACTGGACTTATATGGGCTCGCTCACCAACCCGCCCTGCACAGAGGGAGTGCGGTGGTTTGTGCTGGAGCAGGAAGGGACCTTGAGCCGCGACCAGTTGCGCACATACACGAACCTGTTCAAGATGAACACGCGTCCCATGCAGGATCCGCACGGAAGGCACATCGAGGCTAACGAGTAGGACAGTGGACAGTGAACAGTGATCAGTGGGCAGTGAACAGTGATCAGTGGGCAGTGGGCAGTGGGCAGTGGGCAGTTTTCAGTTTTCAGGGATCAGCTTGTCGGCTTTGCTGTCTGATCGGCTAATGGGATCAGGTTCAATGCGATACCGTCGCCGACACTTTCCACGGTTATGCCGGTGAGATCGGTGACCAGGTAGTGCGCAGCGTCCAGTGTCTCAACGGGATGCGAAAACGTGGTCGCCACCACCGTGCATCCCGCGGCCCGGCCGGCTTTGGCGCCTGACGACGAATCCTCAAAAACTACGCATTCTTCGGGCGCAAAGCCCAGCATCGCCGCCCCGGCCAGAAACGGCTCAGGATGCGGCTTTCCGCGGGTAACGAAATCGGCGGTCACAAGCCGTTCCGGCGCGGGAACGCCTCCGGCGGCCATTCGTGCACGCGCGAGGCGCTCGGTGGCGCTTGTAACCACAGTCCAGCGGGGCAATCCTTGCTTCGTTGGCGGCAGCGCTGCCAGAAGGTTCAGCACGCCGGGCAACACGGTGAGGTCTTCGTTGTCTTCGACCTCCCGGTCCTCGATGATCTTGAGTTCGACTTCGGGGTCCAGGTCGGGCCTGAGCATGGCAATGGTGTCGATGGCGCGGCGGCCGTGGGCTATCTTGCAGGTGCGTTCTGGGTCGACTCCGCGCAACTCGGCCCACATGGTCCAACTGCGCTCTACCGAGCCCAGGGACGAAACCAGAATCCCGTCCATGTCGAAGAGGACACCCATGCAACGGATTTGAGTGAGGGAAGAAGAAGTAGATGGGGAAGAAGCCATGAGTCCATTGTACCGGGGCGAAAATTTGCGACTCCCAGAACGAGTCAGTATTGCGGAGTAGAGATTCCCTCAGGGGCTAAAGCCCACGCTCATTTTGCCGTGGATATATGTACGGGCTGAAGCCCGTACCTTTCAAGAAATGCTTTTTTCAAAAGTCCATCAGTGCTTCTTTGCCGGCGGCGCTTTGGGCGCGGCAAAGCTCACCTTGGGCGACTCGACGAGGGTTACGGCGGCTTCCACAGCTCGCTTGCGGCCACCTTGCGCCACCTCATTATTCCCCAGGGTGATCTTGCCGTTCGCGATTTCGGAATCCGCGATCCAGCGATCGAACCGGGCCAGGGGCACGGGGAAAGTTCCGCCTTCGGAAGCAGCTGGAGCCACAGAACCATGGCGCCACTCGAAGTGCAGCGTGCCTTTGGCCGATCCGGCGAGGTCAGCTCCTGTATAGCCGGAGAGCTCGATCTTTCCGTTGGCATCGAATGTGCCGCCCCGCCAGTTCTGACCCAGCAGTTGGCCCACCGCAGTTGCATTCAGCTTCTTGAAATCCCCGGTCAGATTGTAGGAAGGCTTGTCTCCCGTTTCGAGTGTGCCGGCTGCGTGCAGGTTGCCGCCCAGCAGCGTGGCGTCGAGCCTAGTAATCTCTGCGCTATTCGGCAGAATATTCAGCTCCGCCGTTGCGTCCTTGAGGGTCACCGGACCCAGAATCAGCGAATCGACCTTAACCGTGCCCTCAAATGGCGGCCAGACCGGCGCGGAGGCGGGATGCAGCCGGTCAATCAGATCGGACAGCAGCGTGCCCTTTTCGTGCGCGCCCAGGGCCGCGGTCTGCACTGTCTCGGCATCCAGTTCGCCGAACTGGACTAGAAATCTGGCCGGGCAGGGCGCGGGCGGATCGCAACTGGCCGGAATGGTCAGACTCGCGTTGCCCTTCAACGGACCGTAGGAGAAATCGACCGGATCCCAGCGGCTTTCGCCTGCGCCTCCGACGAGGTTCAAATGCAGAGTTGCATCTGAAATCTCTACGTGACTGGCGAGATAATCGGCCTTCCAGTTGGTGTTGCGCAGCGTCACGGTTCCGCTGAGGCTGTCAACGACAGGGCTTGCGGCTCCGTTGGTGGCAGGTTTCGCATTCGCTGGCCCGGACGCTGCTGCAGACAAAGCTCCGGACACGGCGCCATGTGCCGCATGGATCGCGGGGTGGACCGGTGCAATGCTGCTAAAGGGGACCTCTTCGGCCTGCATCCATGGGCCTTCGGCTGTGAGGTCCACAGTCAGCGGATCACCGGCCATAGCGTCCAGTGCCGCGGCCTGTTTGATGCCGGCGGCGCGCGCCAGTTCCCTACCCCGCACAATGCTTGCCTGGCCACGTAACGTTACCTGATAGCCCTTGAGCCCCAGGCGGAGATTCACGGTGAGTGGAATGGTCCCGCCCACGGAGATTGCAGCAGTTCCAGCCAGCGCCGGCGCATGTCCCTGCGCCACGGCCGCCGGCTCCAGCACCATCTTCGGCGCCTGGATGGGCCGGCTGAGGCCTTCTCCGCTGAGTGCAAAGCCATCCACGGTAAAGCTGCCGGTGAGCGGGTCTGCTGTCGGCGCTGCCGCGCTCGTCTTCGTCGAGTGAACCTTCGCGGTGACTACCGGCTTTTTGAGCACACCACTCGTGGCGGGACTCTCGGCATAGCTGACTTTGCCGCTGACTGTACCCGCCGCCTGAAGGCCGGCGCCAATGCCGCTACGCACCGTGCGCAGTGCATCGAGACCAGCGGCCACCGGAATCCGATCCAGTTCTACCGAGAAATGCGGCATGTCGCCATTGCCCGGCAAATCTCCTGCAAGCCGGACGTGGCCGGCGCCGAGCGGAGAGTCGCACACCAGGTCCTGAAGCGACCGCAGGGAATAGTGATAGACAAACCCGCAATTGGCGTCGAAATCCATGGGCGCGGCCGGCGCAAACTCAGCGCGGTGAACGCCGGTGGCTCGCAGCCTGGTTTTTACCTGGGCCGCATCGGGAGTGCCTTCCACATGCACTTCGCCACGCATGTCGCCGCGCCAGCCGGCATCGGAACCGGTGGCGAGGCGGGTAAGCTGGCCAAGTTGGGCGTCACGCCACTCCAGGTCGAGATGGATGGGCATCTGCCGCAGGTCGGACGCGCGCTGCGCGGTTGCGTCGAGTTCCACCACGCCGGTGTCGGCCAGGTCGAGGCTCACGTCAGTACGGGCCGGCTGGCCGCGCAGCCTTATCCGCCACTTTCCAGGATCTTCCTGCCAGAGGGAGAGGTCGGTGTCGACGACGGAAAACGGCAGCTTTTCGACACCGTTTTTGAAGTTGATGCGGGAGTTGCTGGCAGCCAGGTAAGGAAACGGCGGCACATGAGCTTCGGCGCCGGCAGCCGATGTGCCGGCCTTGGTTGCCGCCGAATGGAGCAGCGAATCCAGATTCCAGCGTCCGTCGGGAGTGCGAACCAGATTCAGGCTGGCCTCGTCTACGCTGATCTCGCTGATCTCAAGCCTGCCTCGCCAGAGAGAGAGCATCCGGATGTAGGCGGTAACAGTGGTGGCATGCAGCAGCGGTTCGGTGCCGAACGCCGGATCTTCTTCAACGGTGAGATCGCCAAGAACAAAGCCCGGCCGGGGCAGCAACCGCACCCGCACCGAGGAAAGCCGCACCGGCCTGCCCAGCGACTCCGCAATAAGGCTTGTAATCCGGCTCCTGTAGCGGCTCACGCTCAGCAGCGGCGGCACAATCAGCACCGCCAGGATGGCCACCAGCACCGCCAGTGCCAGCCAAAGCCACTTATGCTTTTTTTGCCGGCGTTGCTCGTCTTCCGTCATGGTCTTTATCAGTAGTCAGTCATCAATTGTCAGTTGTCAGTTTTGAGTTCTCTGACCTCAGCAACCAGTGGTTTCTCACTGACAACTGAGAACTGACAACTGAGAACTGCCTTTACCGCACCACGTGCAGCGTCCGCTTCCAGCGCGTGTCGCTGAAGAAGTGCACGGCTACGTGGCCCATCCAGGCCAGGTTGGCGCCGAGGCCGGTTTGTTCGTATGCTTCCTCGGCTGTCTGGAACGACCAGTAGTTGAACAGCGGGCGCCCCACAATATTTTCCCTGGGCACAAAGCCCCAGTAGCGCGAGTCGAGGCTGTTGTGCCGGTCGTCGCCCATCATGAAGTACTTGCCCGGCGGAACGACCAAGTCGCCATTCTCGATGTGATTAGGAGCTTCGACGGCCCACTCTTCAGTGGCACTTGGATCCATGGCGGGCGGGATGGTTGGAAACTCGTCAAGAAACACCTGCTCGCCAGGATTAGGAGGCATTTCCTTGCCCTCTTTGGGCTGACTCTGGGCCACGCCGTTGATGAAGACGATGCCGTCGCGCAGGTGGATGTGGTCACCGGGAACGCCGATGAGCCGCTTCACAAGAAACAGATATTGCGGTTTTCCGTCCGCATCCGGGTCGGGCACGGGCTTGATGAATACCACCACGTCGCCGTGCCTGGGCTCACGATAGTGAACCAGCGGCATCCACTTCGACTCCGGGGCCAGGGTGATGCGGTCAACGACCAGGTGGTCGCCCACCAGGAGTGTGTCCTCCATTGAACCGGACGGAATCACGAAATTCTGGGCGAGGAATGTGAGAATGAACAGACCCACCACGAGCACTGAACAGATGCTGGCGACCGCCTCAAACGGCGTCTCTTCCACCCTGTCTTGTTGTTCGGGAATCGGTTCGGGTTGGGCTTCGTTCGGCGTCTTCTTCTTTGTCATCCTGTCGCTCGTTTATCAGTGAACAGTGGACAGTGCTCAGTGTTCAGTGAAAAGCCCGAACCGCAGCCACTGACAGCTGACCACCGACACCTGATCACTGTCCACTGTTCACTGACCACTGTTTTTAATGCACCACGTGGAAGATGCGCTTCCAGCGCGCGAAACCCGTCAGTCTTGCCGACAGAAGCCTGTCGTGTCCGAGTTTATCATCTTCAGGTATTGCCACGGCCTGCTGCACATCGGTGGTTGAAGGGCGGCGCAACGAGAAGTAGATCACCAGCGGCCTGGCCACAATCGCCTGCCGTGGAACAAATCCCCAGTAGCGCGAATCCTTGCTGTGATTGCGATTGTCGCCGAGCACAAAATACTCCCCCGCCGGAATCACGAGTTCGCCGTTCTGCGTCAGGTCCTGCATCTGCATCCACCAGTCGGGATCGACTTGCGGGTCGGTATAAACCTTGGCGGGAAAGTTGTCGCGGAAGGGATTGGGCGGCGCCGGTTCGAAGGCCGCATAGGGCTCGTCCAGCGCAACTCCGTTGACGATGACGCGCCCGTCTTCGATGCGCAGATGGTCGCCGGGAATGCCCACCACGCGCTTAACCAGCAGAGGCGGCTGCGGATGATGAAAGACGATGATGTCTCCGCGCTCGACCGGGCGATACGGCAGCAGCCAATTGGTCAACTTGTTTGAGGGTGCATATACCTGCTTGTTGAACAGCAGGAAATCTCCCACCAGCAGCGTGTGCTCCATGCTCTCTGAGGGAATCAGAAGCGGCTGCAGTACGAACGTGAGCAGAAACAGCGCCACCACCACGGTGCGCAGTAGCGAGGCCAGGGCCTCAGGCAGCGTAGGCAAGTGCAGGCGCAGGTGCGCTAATTGCGACTCGTGCCCGCCCGGCATCTTGGCCGGAATGCTGGCTGGGGTGCTCATTGCGCCGTTTATTCCTCCTCTGTCTCGTCCGGCTCATCTTCTGCCGGCTCACCTGCTGGGCCCGCTGCTGCAAGCCGGGCGAGATTGTCGAGCCTGTCGAGCGCCCGCCGCGCCGCATCCTGCTCGGCGTGCTTTTTGGTGCTGCCCGAACCTCGCGCCAGCGGTTTTCCGGGCTCGCCGGCTTCCATCTTGAGCCGGACCTCAACGAGAAATTTTTTGCGGTGGCCGGGACCACTCTCGCTCTTTACCCGGTACAGCGGCGTTCCTGCCCGCTCTGCCTGCAACCGCTCCTGCAGCGCGGATTTGAAGTTGCCCAACGCCGCGCCGGAACGCAGCTCCTCCGCCAACAACTCAGCAGCTTCGCCCAACACCTGGCGCCGCGCGAAGGCCCTTACAGGCTCGAGTCCGCCGTCAAGGAACAGCGCGCCGATCACTGCCTCCATGGTATTAGAGAGCACCGTGCTTTTGCGCCGGAGGCCGCTCTTGTCCTCGCCCCGGCTCAGCCGCAAATGCCTGCCCAGGCCAATGGCCTCGGCCACCTGCGCCATATGCTGCCGGCTTACCAGTTGCGCACGAACGCGGGTCAGCTCGCCCTCGTGCCACTCCGGATGCAACCCGAACAGAGCCTCTGCCACCACGAGCCCCAGCACCGCGTCCCCGAGAAACTCCAGCCGCTCATTGTCGCCTGGCTCACCGATGGTGGCCTCGAATTTCCCGGCCACGCTCGCCGCTATAGTCAAGCTTTCGTGCTGCTGTTCCTGGGCCGCCAGTTCCTTGGCCAGCGACCGGTGGGTCAAGGCGCGCACCAGCAGTTCAGGGGCTCGGAAAACATACCCGAGTGCGGTTTCCAGTTCTTTTTGTGCTGCTTCCAAATACGCCTCGCCGAAATTCGAATTACTGAATCGTCCCCGGATACACTTCCGCGCCCGAAAATTCCGGACGGGACGCGCTCCCGATGTTTTGATTAGACGCCACCCTCAAGCTCTCAAGCCATTGCGAAAGGACTATTGCGGCTTCTGGGAACCATCCTGCGCAGGAGCCAGGGTTCCCGGCTTGGGCGGAACGGGGCCGGGAGCGTCGTCCGCATCTTCGTCGCAGGTGTGCCCGTTCACGGAGTAGGCATTCTTCACGCCCCGCTCCGCGGCCAGGCGCGTATCCTCGCGCCCGTCGCGCACTGTGAGCGCCAGCTTGTACTCCGACAGGGCCTGGTCGCGCTTGCAGTCCAGGTCGAGCATGCGGCCCAGGTAGATGTGCGACCAGGCCTTCAGCCGCTGCTCCTTGGTGATCACAAGGGTCTTTTGGAAATCGTCGATTGCCTGCTCGGGATGCCCTGACATTGCGGCCACCCTGGCCAGAATGAAGTAGGCACGCGCGCTGTCTGCCGCGGAGGCGATGGTGTCGCTCTGCTTCGCCAGCACCTTTTGCGCCATGGCGCTGGCCCCTGCCATGTCCCCTTTTGAGAGCTGCGCTTCGGCAAGTTCCATTCCCATCATCTTGTGCGGCTTGCTGCGTCCCAGCACCTCGGTATCGGCTTCCTTGTCGAACTCGGTCTGGCGCGCCCGGTGCACCTGCTGGTCCACGTCCATGCTGTAGACCATTTCGCCGATGGTGTCTTTCAGGCTGGCAGGATCCCTTTCAAACTGGATCATCTGTTCGTAAAAGTATTGAGTGAGCACAAACCCCTGTTTCATATCGTGCTGCACCATGGCCACGCGGACGGCTTCCTGTTTTTGCCCGGTGACCTGCTGTTCATGCTGGTAGCGTGGCAGTTGCGAACGGTCCACATCCGCGGGAATTTTGTACTCCGGAATTCCGGTGTTCATGGTCCGCGCTTCAATCGCCTTGATCAGGCACTCGACCGTCAACGGCACGGTGTCGGAACGGTAGCGGAACTCGAGCGGCGCCTCGCGAATCTCTTTGAGAATCGGCTGCGTCCGGTCGATGGCGTTGGCTCGTGCATAAAGCAGCGGCTCAATCACGTAGTGCAGATAGGTGTGGCGAACGTCGCTCATGTGAATCGTGCCGTTGACCGGCGAAACCACCACCACGTAGTCGGTTCCATAGATGCGCGCGTTCACTGTGCTCGGCGAAAGCATGGGCTCGGTCACCACAATGAAACGCCGTCCGTCATAAGTGGATGCCGCCATCTTGAGGTAGAGGTTGGTTGAAACAATCATCTTCGACAAAGGATCGTGCAACTGCGCGGCCTGCTCGTCGTAGATATGGCGCACTGTAAGCCAAATTCCGTGCAGGTCGACTGCGTCGGCGAAATCTTTCAGGTGCGGCACAATTTCCGCCACCTGCGTCGCATCGGGTGGCATCTCGGTCAAATCGGCCGTCGTCTCAAGATCTGGCGGGGGCGTGAGATAGAGCGAAAGCGAAATATACTGCGCGATGTCCAGCTCCGTGCCCGTCATCTTGTGCTGGGCAATGAAGAGGCAGACGGCGTCGCGTTTGGCTCGCGCATCCTCGCTCGCAGCCAGGGCCTTGTCGATCTCATCGCGCACCTGCTTGCGCACCGGCGCGCTGCTTTCCAGCCCCTCGTCATAGCCGCACATATTCAAGGCCGCGGCCATCACGAATACCGGCTCCGCGTTGGTCAGGGAGATGGTGGGTCCGGCCGGGTCTACAAGCGACGGTGTCTTCTCCCGCACGTACGCCTGCGCGGAAGTCGAACCCTGGTCGTTGGTTGGACTGCTGCTTGAAGATTGGGCGTTTGGCGCTTGAGCTAGCACCGAAGAGGCAGAAACACCTGCCAGCAGGCACAAAAAAACGGCCGCAGGAATATAAGAGGATCGAATTGTACGAAATGTCATTAGGAGACCCTGTCTGCAAGTCTAGTTAGACGCAGCGGCAGGGTCAAATAGCTAGCTGTCAGCTCTCAGCTATCAGCTTTCAGCTCGTCTTGCGAAGGCAGGAGTCCGTTCCAACACGGACATCTCATTCGAAGCAAAGCCTTTCATGCAAATTCCAATCGTGCCTCGACGAATGCGCAGTTTTTCTCAGTCCGAAAAGCGAGAACACCTATAAGGACGCGCGACTTGCCTGCTAGCTGACGACTGAGAGCTAAGAGCTGAAAGGTGCCTTACCCCCGCACGGAAACGCCAGAGAAGGAGAGCACCGCAAGGCCGCGGACCGGCTGGCCGAAGTACCGAGCAGGCTCAAACCGGCTGAGCAAGAGCAGATTCTCCACCTGAGAACAGGTGGTGCTGTCGGTGGGGCCGGAGAGGATACGGTAGTCGTACATCTGGCCCTCATCATTGATATAGGCTTCCACAATCACCGGGCCGGAGACGGCGCCGATAAGGTTGCTGCCCACTCCGCTGGAGAAACTTACCAGCCTGGGCGCGGTGGGGTTGCCCAGCGGCTCATCCGTGTTGGCCTGCGCAGTATCAGGCTGCGTAAACATGGTGCCCAGTACGATTACAGTGCCCATCAGCAGCACGGCGCTGGCAAAGCCCGCCGAAGCCTGCAGCAGAAACGGACCGACGGTGTTCTTCCACACCAGGCCCCAGGCATCAAAGACACTCACTTTACTGCGCGCCCGCTCCTGGCTGACGGCAACCCGAATTCGCAGCAGAAGATCTTCAGGCGCGGCCACTGGACCCAACTGGGCTAGACACAACTGTGCCTCGCGCAGGGACGCCCATTCGCGGGCACACTTCGCGCATCCGCCCAGGTGGGCAGCGATCTGCTGCATCTCCCGTCCGTTCAGCCGGCCGTCCAGATACTCCGAAAATCTTTCCTGCATCGCCTCGCAGCCATTCATCGTGCCTCCTCTCCCAGGGGCATTTCGTATTCGGTAAAAGCCGACGGGTCTTTGCCCGCGTTCGGCGCCGTCAAGAGAGTCTTCAAACAGGCCCGTCCGCGTACCAGCCGCGACTTTACGGTGCCCAGATTCACGCCCTGGATCTCAGCAACTTCTTCGTAAACAAATCCCTCAATGTCACGCAAAATCAATGTGGTGCGGAATGGCTCAGGAACCTGCTTCAAGGCCGATTCAACGCGCGCCCGGTTCTCTGCATGCACCACCGCATCGTAGGGCGAATCGGACGGATCCACCAGGCGTTCTTTCAGCCGCACCTGCGATCCATTTTCTCCTTCCGTCATCTCCTGGTCGATTGCCACTTCCTGCTGCTTGTGCCGCATCCACCAGCGGCGCTGGTTTGATGCCTCGCGCAGCGCGATCCGGTAAATCCAGGTCCGCAGCGACGACTCGCCATGAAAGCTGTGCACTCCGCGGAAGACCTTTACAAAGACTTCCTGGGTCAAGTCTGCAGCGTCGTCGCGGTCGTAAACCATGCGCGCCAGCAGCGAGTAGATGGGTTGATGGAAGCGGGCGATCAGCCACGCAAACGCTTCCTCTGAGCCGGCTCGTAGCTCCGCAATGAGAGCCGCTTCTTCTGATTGGAGCGTCAGCGCGCTGGCAAGATTGCCCATGGTGAGGTCCGCCTGCAATTCAGTGTCCTCCCACCTATACCGCATCTCAGCCACGTTTGGCATCTGTCTTTTTCCGGGCCTTGCTTCGGCCCGGCTGGCAGATTCCCTCAGCTTGGATGCGGCCACTCCCTCCGGCGGCTAAAAGTCGCCACCGGAAAACCGATACTGCCATGGAGTCCGCGGGATTCGGGGGACACACGGCAAATTGCCGCCTGTCCCGCGCTCCCTATTGTCTTAGACACCGGAACACCCCTAAAGTGTTCCCGGTCACGCCTGTAAAGGATTTTATTTACGAAAGTTTCCTGCATACTGGCGGCTGCTCCCGCCCCGTGCTTTGGTGCCCTGGCGCGGTGATCGGGAGGGGGCGCGCGGAGGAAATATCTTGCTAATCGTGTTTTTCCAAGGTAAGAATGTGGAGTTACCATTTCCCCTTCCATCCTGAATCCCACTCACACTGCCGAAACTTTCGAGCATTCGACGAAACGGTTCTTTTCCAAGGGATAGCCTGTGCACGGCGAAGCCGAACCGGGAAAGCCACAAATAGCTGGCACCAAAATACATGAATTGGACGCATGAATTGGAATCGAGGCCTGATTTGAAATTAAGACTCCGAAGCATGGTTGCCACGGTCGTACTTTGTGCCGCGGCCTTGACCGCAACCCCGGCGGCGAACGCCCAGACCGGCACCATCGTGAGCAAGTCCGAGGTGGCTGGAATCCTGATTGCCATTGTTGCCACTGGCGCGGCGATCGTGATCGTCACCTACGTCGTCATTCACCATGGCTACACCAGCCACAACATCACCGGCTGTGTAGAGTCCGGCGCCGGCGGCCTGGTGCTTGAGAATCAGGGCGACCAGCCGTACGCTCTTGTGGGAGCGGTGACCGACGTCAAGCAAGGTGAGCGCGTGCACGTTTCCGGCAAAAAGGAAAAGAAAACTGCCGGCGCTACCCGGCAATTTCAAGTGGATAAGCTCTCGAAGGACTACGGTGCCTGCCCGATGAAACCCGCGGTGCAATAGGCTTCTCCGGGGGTTTCCCGTTCAGCTATAGCATTTTCGGAAGATGAATATCAAGCTTGCTCCGGCATGGCGACAAGCTGTTTGTAAGTGATGGTTTGTGTGCAGATGCAGGCGCGCAGCAGGCGAACCATCAAGTCCGGTTCCATGGTGCGGCGGTTGAGCCTGTAGTTGAATTCGGCAA
>DASRLI010000081.1:0-17019 GCA_035648535.1 Occallatibacter sp.
ATTTATAATAGTTTAGCGCAATAAACCGTAATCCAGACAAACTGATGAGTGTACCGCTATTGTACCGAACCACGGAAATCAGACTATCAGCCACGGCTCTCAATGTTGGCTTGAGGTTGTTGACAGCTCACTGCTGTTCGCTCCAGTGAAGGCTCGGAGTCCAATGCCGGGCAGTTGAATTGGCCGTCGGCGCCGGGAGGATGCACGGCAAGACGAAGGCGCGGAGAAGAGCGCCAACCTCTTCGAGAGAGGTCGAGTCGCTGCCTGGGTACAGTCGGCTGACGAACGCGTTCCATTGCTGTTTCTTCTGCGGATCGCCCAGGAATTCTTCAGTCAGAGCGAAAGGAACATCCGAGGGAATTGCGAGCCCGCGCCGCTCAAAGGACGCGAGGATCGAGTTGCGCAAGGTGGCCATTTCAAAGGTCCAGGTGTTGGCCATGAACCAGATGTCGTAGAAGTCCTTCATGCGGCTATTGCGAATATCCAATACAACCATTGCAATGAGTTTTTCCGCGATGGCGGCTTCGCGTGGATAGGCGCGGATGACCGGCGGCTCCATAGGGAGCAGCACGGGAAAGGACGCGAATTCCGGCTCTGGATAAACGGCGTCGCCAAATCCAATATCGACCTGCATCGGTATCCGCGCGCCGGCCAGGACGGCGTGGAATTTCACGCGCACGCCCTCGTACTCGTCCTCTTCCTTGATTCTTGTTCCCTCGACCGATTCGCCGTCAAACAGAATGCCGTCATTCCCTTCGACCTTGCAGATAGCACGAATCGTTTCCTCGACTTCACGAAGGGCCGACGATCCCCATCCGAGCAGGTCCAAGTCCTTCGTCGGCCGGTGAGTCTCGCCAGTCCAGAGCGTAAACAGCGTTGCTCCCTTGATTGCGAATCTGTCGCGGAAGTTCGAACTGCCCAACCGATACAGAAACCGTTCGATCGCATATCTGCCCAAGATTCGCTGGTAGTCTTGGCCCTTGCTCTGAGCCAGAGCAAGCAAACGCGCGCGGATTGAAGCCGCGGGATTCTTCGCCGGTTCGCGGGTCATAGCGCCTCCATGTAGGGGCGGATGACGTTGCTTACGCGGCAAATCTTGGCATAGCGGTAGATGTCGTTGATGGTGGCCTTCTTTTGGCGGAGGCAGTCCTTCAGCGCTTCGATGGCGATGTCCAGGCCGATCTTGTTGCGAAACTTGAAGCAGTCTGCCACGGTCTTCGGGGCTGAGTAAACGCGCACAGGCACGCCCTCAACCGTATGCTTTTCGACGCCTTCGGAAAGCGAAGGTTCGGTGAGACGCACCACCCGGATTGAAGGCGACAGGATGGCAGGCTTTCTTGCCCCTTTGCCGAGAGCAATCCAGACAGATGCCGGGCTTTGCGTCGTGAATTCGTGAAAGGCCAGGGCCGAAAGCAGGCACAGGACTGCTTCCGGCACGCGCTTTGCCACCTCCGCGTAGGAGTGGCGCTCCGTGATCGCCGCGTCTGGCAGCGTATAGATCCCGCGCGCGCTCCGGCTGAGCTTTCCTCGACGGTGGAGACGCAGCAGGTACTCTCGCGGAATCCCGAGGGCCTCGATCTCGCGGGGCCTCACGATTCCCTTACGGCGGACGTACTGCATGGCTCTCTCAATTGGCTTTATTGTAGTCATTGTGTCAAACCATCATTATTTAATCACTTATAATGACATAATGCAACATTCGGCAAATCGACACTTCCCAATCCTGGGGCGTAAACAGTTAGTTGTCACCTGCAAACGGTGCAGGCGGGATGTCCCGGCAGGTGTGAGGGAGTTCGCCATCTCGAACTCCAGGCTAGTCGCTCTCTCCGATGGCAACGTCACCTTCCGCTGGCGTGATTCTGCGCATGGCAACAAGAAGCGGCTCATGACTCTGGGCGTAGATGAGTTCCTGCGACGCTTCCTGCTCCATCTGCTGCCACCGGGGTTCGTGCGCATCCGCAACTTCGGATTCCTCGCCAACCGGAACCGCGCTACTCTGTTGCCGCTGTGCTTTCGACTGCTCGGCGGATCAAAGGAGAAGACAGCTTCGGAAGCTGAATCGCCTACTGAAGAGACTCACTCACTCTGGAACTGCCCAGTCTGCGGCGGAACCATGCACGTTGTCGAACGGCTCTCTGCCGCCCAACTCCTGCTTCGCTCCCCACTTCAACCAAAACGGCACGCAGCATGAAGCTCTATTCACATCCTCGGTCACTGCCCGTGCTTCGGCGCCTACCAAGATCCCTTGTCTTATCTGATCCGGATTGTTCGGCCGGCTATCCCTTCAGCCCTCGACTGACGCCTCATTGCGGTGTTTCACCGAACCATCGCACCGCCAAAGCCGAACATCCTACCCAACTCGGCCGGTGCCTGATCCCCCTGCACCCGCTCAGACCGATTCAAAGTACATAGCCTTCCATGAGGGCGGCTTCCTTCAAGTCGCTGTATCAGAAGCGCCCCTCTGAGAGCATGCAGATGCGCACGGTTGCGTTGTGGGCGCTCCAGATACAGCACTAGGACTTGCGGGGACCAATCTCGTCTCAACGGGTGACTCGGCGCCCGAGCGCGGGAAATCGTTAAAATTTAGTATGAAGGCGAAGAGAGTCTCGTGAGGAAAGTGATGGGATACAAGGTCTTTTTCTCCTGGCAAAGTGACAGGCCGTCCAGAGAGGGAAGGAACCTCGCAGAGAGAGCGCTGGAAGAAGCGGCGAAACGAATTGCGGCCGATTCAAACATCGACGAGCCTTTTCGGGAGCTCTCCGTAGACAAAGACACCAAAAACGTCCCCGGCCCTCCGCGGATCTTCGAAACGATCTTGTCGAAAATTGAGGGAGCATCGGCGTTTGTGGCAGACCTGACATTTTGTGGAAGTCGTGAGGGAGGGGATCCGACTCCGAACCCAAACGTGCTTGTGGAATATGGCTACGCGCTAAAGGTGTTGGGGGAAAACTGCGTCCTCTCAGCGATGAATTCCGCATATGGGGAGCCAAGCCGCGAAAACATGCCTTTTGACCTCCTGAACCGTCGATTTCCCATCAGCTACCACCTATGCGATGGAGCTAGCGAAGATGAAGTACGCGGCGCGCGCAAGCAATTGTGCAAAGATCTTGAAAGCGCGTTGAGAACGGTCTTTGAAAGTGACGAATTCAAGAAAACGAGCGAACACGCCGTACCACCGCCGGAGCTGTCCTTGGCCGACATCATTTCGGAGCTAGAGGATAATCTCGACTGTTCCCAACGGCCGACAATGGGAGATGTTTATCGCCGACCATCGATCAAAGCCTGGGTGGAGAATCGCAATAGAGTGATGCTACCTTCGGATGCAACTTAAGAGCATCTATCATGAAGTCAATTCTTGGCTGGACATCGTTAATTCAGGACTGAACCCAAACCTGGGGAGCATGCAGCTTAACCTGATCGTTTCGGGTCTCGCGCAGGCCCTGCCACCTGTTATTTCGCAGCTGCGAGCCCTACAACCAGTCGGCCCGGAGGCTTCAAGAGGCAAGTCGGATGATGGTAGCATCAAGAGCTCGGACTGGGAACGAATGGCCGAAAGGCTACGCAGATAAGGATATGTCCGCTGTCATCGAGCCACTGCGGAGGCAAAGTCCCAGGCCTCCGAACACGTAGTTTCGCGAATGAATGTGCGTTTAATATCGAGACTCAGCGCGTCCCGCTTCGTTCAAGATCAAGCACTCAGAGGCGTGGCCCCGCAATCAACCGGTTCCAGCGCAGTTTGTCTCATCGACAGCTGAATGGAAAGGCGATCAGAGAGTCACCGATGCGGGCTTTCCATCAAACGAAATCTTCTTGGTTTGAGCCGCTCCCGCGACACGAATCTCAAGAGGGATTGTTCCTGGAGACAGCATCCTGCTTCTGTCGGCTAGTTTGAGTGTGAGACGTCGCGAACGATCGTTCCATTGCAGTTCCACCCTCATGAATGCGCCGCTGCGAAAGTCAAAGCTTTCCCCGTCATCGTCATAAAGAGAGAATCTTCCATCGGCGCCCGGATAGACGGTGAATGTCAGCGGCCCATCGACCTGCTCGCCGGTGAATTGCTTGAGCGGACCCATTGGAACGATGGCTCCGGCGCGGACATAGAGGGGAAGTGTGTCAAGGTCCACGTCGCGGGAAATTTCCCGGCCGCCATCGCGCTTTGTGTTGGTCCAAAAGTCAAACCATGCACCATGTGGCAAATAGAGCGTGCGGCTTGTGGCTCCCTTTGCGACGACCGGAGCGACAAGGATATCTCTTCCATACAAGTATTCATCTCCGCGGGCGACGGCCGCTGGATCATCCGGATAATGCAACCACAGCGCGCGTATGACCGGAAGGCCTGTCTCGCATGTTTCCTTCACAGCCGAGTAGAGATACGGCATCAAACGGTAGCGCAGTTCGAGGTATTTTCTGCAGACAGGTTCAATTTCAGGATTGTGCAGTTCCGCCTCCGAGGGATGATAACCGGGCGTCTCTGGATAGCCCAGTTCGCCCGTGTTCCATCCCCACGGCCGATGTAACTTCCAGTCGCGGCCATGGGACCGAAAGAGCGGGCAGAAGGCGGCGAATTGAAACCAACGTGCATAGAGTTCGCCGGTATACTCCTGCGTGGGAATGAAGCCGCCAATATCGGTTCCCCAATACGGGATGCCGCTAAGGCAGGTATTGATGGCATTAGGAACATGGAGCTCAAGCGTCTCCCATCGGGATTGAACGTCGCCGGACCAGAGAAACGCAGCATAGCGCTGCATGCCGGCGTACGCATTTCTGTGCAGTGCATAGACTCGCTTGTTTGGCTCGTACATTTGCTGCCCTTCGAAGTACATTCGATTGCGCGCGAGCCTCGACGGCGCATCCAATCCATCCCCTTGGTCAGGCCACCACCCATCTACGCCGAGATCCATAAGCGGCTTGTGCGCAGGCCAGTAACAACTGACTTGCCGGTCAGGCGGCCAATGATGGTCGGGAGTTCGTCCAGTGGGCAGAGGCGGAGCAGTACATGGATCGTTCACTCTCCCGGTAAGATGCTCGCCTTCAATCACCACGTGCAATGCTACCTTGAAATGCTCGCTGTGCAACTCCTTTATGGCCGCCGCCGGATCTGGAAAGGCCCGTAGATTCCAGCCAAATTCACCGTTGTCCGTGTTCCAGCCGTTGGGACAAAAGCCGGTTCCGAGATAAATCATCGTGTCGCAGGGCAGCTTTTTCTCCCGAAAAGTCTTCGCCTCCTGCATGATCTCTTCCGGAGTGCCGAGGGTCCGATACGACTGCTGATATCCGAGCGACCAAAGTGGAGGCATCTCCGCAAATCCGGTAATCGTCGCATATTCACGCAGTATCTCCGCCGGCTCTCTTGTCCCGATAAGAAAGACATCCAACGGAAGCGCCGCATTGCCTTTATCCGGGATCAGACGGCCATCCTTCCCGGACAAATCGAACCCGCCCAGGGGCAGGTGAACATACATTCCCCAACCGGAGGTTGAGAGCAGCAACTGTATGGGCACCCTGGCGCCGTGGGTTGCAAGATGATAGCCTGCCTGCCCGTTGACCATCTGGTAGTTGTTGCCGCGACGATCGAACTGAGGTCCGCCCTGCCCCATACCAAACAGCGGCCCATCACCCGTCTTGAAACTCAGCTGCGAGGAAACCGGGTCCAACGTCAGCTCTTGTATTAATTCGTGCTTCAATCCCCCCGAGACTCTTTCCACCCGAATCGTCAACGGCTTATCCGATATGGTAACCCGCAGCTCACCGCATAGGATTGTTCTGGAGCCGCGGAACTCGCGCAGACGCGCGATTGGGGTACCCCATTGTTCTTTGACGAGAGCGCCATCGACAGGGAGCGGTTGAATGCCCCCTGCTTCGATTGGCTGTACGGTGATTCGAACGGTCCGCGGGCTGATGGTAGTCAACGCGATCTCAATCGGACCGGAAGAAAGGGAAATGGGTGGTTCTTGCGCAAGGGATGACGTTGGCTGTATCAATGCCAGCGTTCCCGCGGAAATCATGCCTTTCAACGCATTTCTGCGCGTCAATGGGCTATCCATCGGTGGGATCCTCTTCGATACCTTGTTGTTTGTTCGCTATCGAGTTTGAGAATTTACGGGGCGAAACGGCGTGATGGAGCGCCTTGCAACCTACGCGTCTCTTTACTTCTGTTTCCCGACCGAGTTTCCGCTACGCTATTGCGTCAAGTATACAAAATGGCATGCAATCGGAATAAAACATGAGGCTCAGCCAAATTACATTTGCGCACGACGATCCTTCCATGTCAAACAAGTGGGAGGCGAACAGGAAGGATCCTTGGAATTGCGATTGAATATTATTTTCCCTCGCCTTCTTCGAATCTTTCATGCCTTAAGAGATGTTGAATGCCTCATACGGGCTCGATTCTCTTTCGCTTTTACGCTGATAGCCGAGTGTTTTCTTTAGCCGATGGCGCAGATCAGATTTTGCAACATCTACCAGAGTTGTTCGAGCATTTCAGCTTTCTCTTCGGCCGTGTGGCCGGACCGTAAGATACAATCGAGGCAAGCAATCGGAGCCTCTTCCCCGGCGGTAAATCCGGAGCCTTGCGGATACGAAAGGAAGACAACTCGGACGAATTGTCTGGGGACCTTCATGATAGTGCAATGAATCCGCGTGATCTCTTGTGCGATTTTCGTTTTGGTCTTATCCGACAGGAAGCCTTCCTGGCTAATTGCAGTGTACAAGGGCATTCTTTTCCTCCGATCTGTAGAGAAATGGGATCTCAACCCTAATCTGCAACGCATTGTCGCAACGGATTGAGTGGCATTCGAGTCGAGCCGAGCCTGCTTCCGTATCGACAGATGGGCGGCTCCAAGCAACTCATTTACAATTCGTAATTTCTATACTGCCCATGGCGCCGAAAGGGAGAGGCAGCGTGACGGGTATCTTATATCGCGACGACGTTCCATACTACATCGGCAAAGCCGGCGGCTGGCTCTGGCAACGGTTGTTTGTTCACGCGAGAAGGCCGGGCGGCCGCTACAACAACTTCTGGAATTACTTCTCTGTATTCGTCATTCACGATCCAGCGCAGAGGGACGCTGTCGAGAGCATCTTGATCGCAGCGTTCCCGACGGCAAACAGTGCAAAGCCTTGTATTAAGCGAGAGCCGCTTACAGGTGAGGCGCTGGAGATGTGGCGTCAAAAGCGAGACTTCGAGAGAAAGCCGTACATGACGGAGAGGGAGAGACCCTTGCCCGAGGATGAATAAGCTCGCGTCCTCGCACCCCGCATTTCTCCTTCACGCTCGCCGCTAAAGCTGCGCCCGAGTCCAGCGAAGCCGGACGGCGATCCGGATCGATCCCGACAAACGCCCATATCGCCGGGATGGATTGTGGCAATCCGTAAGATTGCCAATTTGTGAGTCGAGGGTGAGCGGTCGTGGAAACGCGGTTTGGGCTGTTAGCGTCAAGTGACTTCCAAGCCATCCATAAACGATGCCATCACTCGGGCGCAATCCAGGAGAGGGTTAGGATGGGAAACAATCCGACTGCACTGCAAGTTCGCGATCAGCTTCAGCCTCGTACCCTATCGCATCAAGCGTCCAAGGACTCCGGGGGATGCAATCCCCTCGGTGCTGGCGGACGGGAGTCGGGCCGGGCCGCTGATGCGGAGCGACGCGTGCGCATCGACGCCTTGCAGCGGTGCGGCCCCAAAAAGCACCGGCCTCTGACCTGAAAGTATCATTGCCCGTACCTGGAAATGAGTGTCACATCTTGAATATGAATACGGTTCTTGATTCATTACAAGATTCCTCGGTTCTCGAACAGTTCGGACACAAACTATCTCCCGACGCTCCGCTTTTCACGCGTTATACCGGCAATCCGATTCTCAGCCGGGAGAGCTGGCCTTATCCGATCAGCAGCGTCTTCAATGCCGGTGCCGTAAAGTTGGCCGACGGAGATACGTTGCTGCTTTGCCGGGTGGAGAGCCGGAGCGGCCTGTCGCATCTTTGCGCGGCACGCTCCGCAAACGGGATCAACGGATGGCGGATCGATCCGGAGCCAACGTTGGTGGCCAATCCGCGTGAGTACCCGGAGGAGCTATGGGGCATTGAAGATCCGCGCATCACGTACGTGCCCGAACTGGAGAAGTATGCGGTGGCTTACACGTCTTTCGCGCGCGGCGGCCCCGGAGTTTCGCTGGCGCTGACGAAAGACTTCAAGACCTTTGAGCGGTTCGGCGTGATCATGCAGCCGGAGGACAAGGACGCAGCGCTCTTGCCGCGCAGGTTTGGCGGCCGCTGGGCACTGATTCATCGCCCTGTGACAACGTTGGGCGCGCACATGTGGATCTCCTACTCGCCGGATTTGCGGCACTGGGGGAGCCACAAGGTGATTCTGGAAGCGCGGCGCGGCGGATGGTGGGATGCGAACAAGATCGGGCTGTGCTCTCCGCCGATCGAAACCGCCAGAGGGTGGTTGACGATCTATCACGGAGTGCGGCAGACAGCATCGGGCAGCATCTATCGCCTGGGCCTTGCGCTCTTCGATCTGGAACGGCCGGAGATCTGCCTGCAACGGGGAGACTCCTGGGTGTTCGGGCCCGAGGAGCTTTACGAGCGCGATGGAGATGTCAAGGACGTGGTGTTTCCCTGCGGACAGACCATCGACCCGGATGGAGACACCGTTCGTCTGTATTACGGAGCTGCCGACTCCTGTATAGCTATGGCCACCGGCAGCATCCGTTGTCTGCTCTCCTGGCTGGACGCGAATTCGAGTCCAGCAGAAACAAGCTTTTCATAGCTTACACAATAGAATCTGCGAAAGGAACAATCACGAAGCGCTCTTTCAAGAGCTCAGAGACGCGCGTCTTCCCGTCATCAACGAGAAATCTTCGTCCTTCCCCGGTTCCGGACGGTGAACACAATTTCACGACGAATTTCGCAAGCCCCCCCTACTGATTTATGGCCGATAACAGAATTTATCGGACACAACAACCCGAAAAGTGCAAACGGGAACGCCATCGGGTTCATTTGCGACGTGCCAGCGGCTTCTTCGCCGCCAGAGGACGATCCAAGATCACGCGTCTAATCCTCATCCCGGTCTCTGAATCGATTCCAAACATTGTATTCCTGAAGACATAGTTCACACCTGACAGGCTCTTGATCTCGGCGGCTGTCAAAGGCGGATCAACTAACTGGAAGTTCCTCAACTTCCTGAAATACTCTTCGTCCGGGTGATCTGGGTTGTCGTGATATGCGGCCTTCTCAAGTTTGCCGTCATCCTCGCCCATTGCAACAATGCCCGCACCCGATTTATACAGGAAGACAACATCACCCCTTTCGAGCCGCTCAATCTTGTGCTTCCACGGCGCAAAGTAGGCTGCTACCTTTCGCTTATAACCGTATAGACCTGCTTGATGTGCGGGTGCGCAGCAGGTTTAGCGCCGCCTTTGCAACTACTGCTTCTGAATCTGCGTCCAATGCGATGGGATTTGGCTCGGATTCTTTCCGACGAGAGCACTCGCCGGACCGCTGAATTGGCCGCACGAACGGCTGGTAATTTGCGGCGTATCATGGAATCTGGCACGTCTGGGGTTTCTCGGAACTGAGCGAAAGGAGATGCTTCGTCATGGCTGAGGATAGCAAGGTACAGGGCTTGGTATGGTTGCTGGCGGGACTCGGCGTCGGTGCACTGGTGGGAATTCTTTATGCCGCCAAGAGTGGTCGCGAAACCAGAAAAGACATTGCTCAAGGCGCTCGCGAGGGAACGGATTACCTGCGAACTCGTACAAAGCAGGCCGTCGAGCAGGTGGGCACGCTGGTGAACAAGGGCAAGGAGCAGGTAGGTGAGTATGTGGAGCGTGGCAGGAGCCTCGTGGATGACCAATCAAACCGGGTAGCCGCAGCGGTCGAGGCTGGCCGCGAGGCATATCGGACGGCCGAGTCACGTGGGGAGTAAAAGGGGGCCAGCGCAGGAGTTACCGCTGGCTAGTCATCGGCAAACGTTGGGTCGGTCTGGAGCCCATAGAGCACGTCCCAGACTTCGTGATAAAGGAGTGAGCGCTTCTGACCCTGTCTCTTGGCGACTTCGTGTTTGAAGTTGCTGTAATCCGCGTCGGCGATCATTCCTGCCATCGCCGCCGAAACTTCTGCTCTTGGCGCGGTTGCTAGATAGCTGTAGTCCGTCTCCACATTTTCCTGAATCGGGCCGAGGGAGGGAAGGTACTTCTCCTGGAGCCGGGATTTGTCCGGTGGGAGGCGAGCAATGGTTTATATTCCCTCAAACTGCGGCTTGCGGTGCGGGCCATTTCACCGTAAATCCTTTAAAATCAAATAAAAGACTAATTATTTGGAATTAGTTTGACTTCCTGCCCGAACAGAGTCCTTATGGACACATGACAAAGGCATATGCGTATCTCAGGGTCAGCGGGAAGGGGCAGGTCAAGGGCGACGGGTTGGTGCTACTCGATCCTGCCATCAGGGTTGATGCAGGCCGGACTGCCAGGGGCTGGATCCGCGAAGTCACTAAGCGTTGAGCAAAACAGAACAGACAATGCTTTTGAATCTAGGTGATCATAGGTAAGACATTTGTGTAATGGGCCTGTAGTGCCCGAAGCACGTCCCGAAAGTTGCGGCCTTTCTCCAGGGAAGCGACTCGGGGCCTGAGTTGCAGCTCAGGCTGTGCGGAATGCCCTTTTCTCCTTGAAGAAATCACCTTGGCCTTTTGGGTTGACCACCGCAATCCAGATTGCGCTTGCGGGATACATCGAAGGAGGGTCCATGCATATAGTTGATAAGGACAGCATCACATTCGACCCTGATGACTTTCTCGCGCGTGCGGGCTTTGGCCGAAGGATCATCGAGTTGCAGCCAAATGAGACCTTTTTTACCCAGGGAGATCGGGCGGACTCCGTGTTTTATCTGCAGAGGGGCCGGGCAAAACTCACCGTTGTTTCGAATGTAGGCAAAGGAGCAACCATTACGCTACTCTCCGGCGGCGACTTTGTTGGAGAGGAGTCCCTTGCGGCGATTCCCGGACTGCGGCTGACTTCGGCCGTTGCGATCAGCACGTGCTCGGCGCTCAAGATTGCGAGGGAGGAGATGATCCACGTCATGCACCAGGAGCATGAGTTCTCCGACCTGTTCCTGAAGTTTCTGCTGGAGCGCAGCATGCGTACCCAGGCCGACCTGGTGGATCAGCTCTTCAACTCCAGCGAAAAGCGGTTGGCGCGAATCCTTTTACTGATGGTGGAGTTCGGCAAGCCGGGAGAGCGGGAGACCTTCATTCCTCCGATTACGCAAGAGACCCTCGCCGAAATGATCGGCACCTCACGGTCTCGCGTGAGTTTCTTCATGAATCGTTTTCGCGCGCTAGGTCTTATCAGTTACAACGGCCGCATCCAGGTTCACAAGGCGCTGCTCAATGTGGTCCTGCTCGATCATTTCACCGAGCAAGAACCCCGTGTAAATAGTGGAGTAACAGGGAACTCGGTGCAAGAGCCCGTTCAAAAGTATGGTGATTGAGATGGAAGACCCTCGGTGCAAGAGCCTGTTCGATGGCGTGGTGGTTGAGATGGAAGACCCTCGTTACAAGGGTCAGTTCAATGGCGTGGTGATTGAGATGGAAGATCCTCGGTGCAAGAGCCCGTTCAATAGCGTGGAGATCGAGATGGAAGACCCTCGGTGCAAGAGCCCGCTCAGGATGTGGTGATTGAGACTTAATGAGAGAGACCTCCCGGTTCGACCAGTCCATGCACTCAACCAAAGGCGGCCAATCAGCGGCGGTAGGTGCCCCTGTAGCGCTGTCAAAGCCTATTCCTGCGAAGCGGCGGCGCGCTCATGGTTCAGGGCGAGCAAGCGCTTGAGGAGTTCAACATAGATCGGCGTCACAGGCCAGCCGTAACTGTCGTCGGCATATTTGTGCGCCGCATCAGCCGGCTCTCCTGGTCAGTGAATCCCCCGGCGCGCTGCACGAGCTGTACCACCTTATTTGATGTTGCAAAGTGCAGCTTCCGGGGCAGGGGAATCTTCAGATCCGCCTCGAGGAACTGGCAGTGCTAGCCATAGCGACACTGGAAGGATATGTACGGAGAAGTACGCCCGCGTCGCAGCTGTCGCTCCGGCTTTGTAAGGCGCTTTCCATTTTGTAAGGTAAATCGGCCGTATCGGGCGTACCAAGCCGCACAGGACGCATACAGCGCACCCGCCATGCTCTGCGTTAATACCTTTGTTTTGTTGATGATGTAAGTAGAATCAATAACTTACTTTGTAAGCTGGCGGAGAGAGTGGGATTCTACGCGTTTCTCAGTCTCGCGTACTGTTCCGCAGTCAGGCTCAGGAAGACTCCACTGCGGCCTGTGACGATGGCCTGGTCGAGCATCAGCCGGCTCTCTTGATTGGTGATGCCACCGCCTCGCCTCACGGGTACGATTCCGGGTTCCGAGACCAGTTCCCACACACGCTCCAGTGTCGGGAAATGGGGAGTTCTGGGGTTGTCGCACATCCGGAGATTGCCTTTGATCGGCTTCTTGACGAGGGCACTCCCGGCTAATCGCAGGTTGAATTGGGCAGGTTCGGCCCGGCCCTACGGGGCGGGGGCGGTGCTGGGGACGGTGACCCAGGGTTTCGCCTTCGCTTCGTTCAGGGTCGTTCAATTGCAGGCATATTCAGGCCTTTTCTCTCTTTGAAGAATAAGAGATCGAGTTTAGTCCCAAATTCCCTTCTTGGGTGGGGTGTCAGTAGCCGTATAGTGGCTTTGTGATCAAGGCTGGCAAATGGGAGAAGCGGCACAATGGACCGAGCGGCGTGTCTGAAGCGATGGCAAGCTAGTAGTGCAGGGGGAACCCTCATCATCGGCGCTGGTGCGGGCACTGGAATTTCCGCCAAGTGCGCGGAAGCTGCCGGAGCCGATCTCATCATCATCTACAATTCTGGCCGCTACCGCATGGCGGGGCGAGGATCATTGGCTGGTCTGATGCCTTACGGGGACGCGAACGCCATCGTCGTGGAGATGGCACGCGAAGTACTGCCCATCGTTCGCAAGACACCGGTGTTGGCCGGCGTCTGTGGAACCGATCCTTTTCGCGTGATGGATCTATTTCTTCGCGGCCTGAAGCAGCTCGGCTTCTCCGGAGTGCAGAACTTTCCGACGGTGGGGCTGATCGATGGCAGCTTCCGCGAGAATCTCGAAGAAACCGGTATGGGATACGCCGAGGAAGTTGAGATGATTGCGCGAGCGCATGCCCTGGACCTGATTACCTGCCCGTATGTCTTCAATGAAGATGAGGCGAAGGCGATGGCAAAGGCAGGCGCAGACCTTTTAATCGCGCACATGGGATTGACGACTAAAGGGACAATCGGCGCCAGGACAGCCCTAACTCTCGATCAATCGGTTGACCGCATTCAAGCCATCCGGGAGGCAGCCATCTCCATCCGCCCCGAGATTCTGGTGCTTTGTCATGGCGGTCCGATTGCCGAGCCGGACGATGTTCAGTATGTCCTCAGCCGGACCAAAGGCGTTTGCGGATTCTTTGGCGCCTCGAGCATTGAGCGGCTGCCCACTGAGCGCGCCATTACCGAGCAGGTAAGGAATTTCAAGAATCTCAACATCGATACGAGACACAACTAAAGGAGCAGGCATGTCTAAGCTCGCCGGTCGCCGTTTCGTAACACCCGCTGCTGTCGAAACGCAGGTCTTTGATTGGGGCACGATCAAGTGGCTTAGCGAACCGCGCGTCACCGCCACGGAGCGCTTCACCATGGGCGTTGTGCTGCTGCAACCTGGGAAAGGCCACGCGCGACACAATCATCCGGGAACCGAGGAGATTCTGTACGTAGTCTCCGGGCAAGGCAAGCAGATGATCGATGTAGACGGCGAAGAGTGGGAACCCATCGGTGCCGGAGATATGATTCACATTCCCGCCGACATCTACCACTCCACCGTGAACACTGGCTGGGAGCCGTTGAAATTGATTGCCGTCTATTCGCCGCCGGGCCCTGAGGCGCTTCTCCGCGCAATGCCGGAGTGCCGGGTGCTTGCAGCCGGCGAGCTGCCGGAAAGTTGATGCGATGATTACCAAAACCGTCGCGCTCATCGGCACGTTCGATACCAAGGGAGAAGAGTTCTGCTTCCTGCGCGAGCGGATTGAGAGCGCGGGCCTGCGAACCTTGATGATCGATGTCGGTGTGCTTGGCACAGCTCCCTTTGAACCCGACATCTCGCAAACAGAGGTGGCCGCGGCGGCAAATGAAAATCTCGCTGCACTCAAAACGGAGAGAGACCGAGGTCGAAGCGTCACCGCCATGGCGGCCGGGGCAAAGGCGATTCTAGCGCGGCTCTTTGAACAAGGGGCGATTCATGGAGTGGCATCCCTGGGCGGTTCTGCGGGTACAACAATTGCGACCGCGGCCATGCGTGCGCTTCCCTGTGGCTTCCCAAAACTGATGGTTTCCACACTGGCCTCAGGCGATATCAAGCCCTACGTGGGAACCACAGACATTTGCATGATGCCTTCGGTGCTCGACATCGCCGGTCTGAATCACGTCTCCCGCCGAATCATCGGCAATGCTGCTGCTGCGATTTGCGGCATGGTTCAATCGGAGCCAGCCAGCGCCCTTGACCAGAAGCCCGCGATTGCGGCCACCATGTTTGGCGTCACCACACCATGCGTCACGGCCGCACGGCACATCCTCGAGGAGAGAGGCTACGAAGTACTGGTCTTTCACGCGACGGGAGCCGGCGGACAGGCGATGGAACAGCTGATCGAAGACGGCGCGTTTCAAGCCGTCCTCGACATGACAACCACGGAACTCGCGGACGAATTGGTGGGCGGTGTGATGAGCGCGGGACCGCACCGGCTGGAAGCGGCGGGGCGCAAGGGCATTCCGCACCTGGTCTGCCCGGGCGCAATCGACATGGTGAATTTCGGGCCAATGGAAACGGTGCCGCGCCAGTTTCGAGGCCGCAATTTGTACATCCACAACCCCAGCGTCACTCTCATGCGGACGACCCCGGACGAGTGTGCGGAGATTGGACGGATCACAGCCACGAGGCTCAACCGTGCAAGCGGGCCAGTGACCGTGCTGATTCCTCTGCGAGGAGTTTCTGCCATCGACAAGATAGGAGCGCCGTTCTACTCGCAAGAGGCGCTCGACGCCTATCGCCGGGCATTGAAAAGCTCGCTCAGCCGAACGATCCAGCTGGTTGAGCTTGACGCGCACATCAACGACGAAGCATTTGCACTTGCCGCCGCGAATCTGCTGATGGAGTCGCTCGGCGCTTCAATGGAACGAGGGCAGCGCGTACGCCAAAGTGACGCGCCGTACTGATCGGTCCCGGGAAACGCCGATTGCGCCGGGAGGGACTGTGGATTTACACAAGATTCCCAAACTGTGCTTCGAGGGCGAGCGGTCGTGGAAACGCGGTTTGGCCTTCCATGAGAAGGCCGGTCTCTGTCAAGTTATTTGAGGTTTGGTAAGTTCATATCTGATGTTTTCCTTTGCCCGGATAGCGGGTAATCTTTTGGCTTGCTGCGGCGGCGGTCAAGGCCGAGCGCAGCGAGTTTATCTCGAGCCTTGACGGCCGCCGCAGCAAGCCATAGCAAGGCACTCCGGGCGAAGGAAGACATGGGTATTCTCCTTTCCCGACCTGTTTCTCACCACTGCCGTGCCGAGCTTAAGCTGTCGTCACCCTTCCATCCGCACTCTTGGTGAGCGACTTATGCGCTCGGTGCACATTGGGTGTTCTCGGTACAGTCGGCGCTGCCATCTGTTGGACGCCCTCTCGTTCCATCGTGTGATGGAGCGGGGGCCAGGCCAAGGGCGCAGTCGCCGGAACTCGGCGTTTGGTTGTGGTGCATTCCAGCCTTTCCTGAACTATGCTGCTGCCAGTCTCCGCTTCTGCACATTGTGGAGCGGTTCGTATGCCTCGCAGCTGATCCAGAGATGATGCAGTAGCACCGCCAGCTTGCGGGCCACCGCGATAATCGCTCGTCTCTTTCCTCTCTTGCCTCCACGTTCAGCCAGCTTCAGTCCCCACCGCCGCAGATCGGAGTCCTCTCCGAACGGCCCCAGGATGTGTTGTGCCCCTTGCACCAACACCATGCGCAGATAGGAGTCTCCCTCCCTGGTGATATGCAGTTGAGGTTCGCTCTGTCCGGAGTTCCTTCTGCCCGGCTGCAGCCCAATGTAACAACCTGCGTCGCGGCTCTTGCGAAAGCGCCGCGGGTCTTCCAACGTCAGTATGTAGGTCAGCGCGATCAGCGTCCCAACACCCTTGACCTGCTTGAGCAGCGCCACGTCCGGATAGCTCTCTTCAGCAAGCTTCTCGATCTGAGCATCGTACTCGCGGATCCGGGCGGTGATCGCTTCAAGTGCGCTCAACATGGGCGCAAGAGCAACCTGCAGTTGCGGACTCAGTGTTTCGCCCATAGTTGGTTTAAAACCCCTCACATATCGGCTGTGTATCCGTTCTCCGAAGGATTTCGTCAGTCCACGCGCCGAACAGATCAGCGCCGTCCTCGTGCGCACCAGTGCATATCGAGCCCGGATCACCGACAGATCCGCCTGCGCCTGAGCGCTGCGATGTTGAATCGGTGAGAGCAACTGCGGATCGATCCTGGCCAGCCTGGCCAACGCCTGCGCGTCCAGCCGGTCATCTTTTCGCCGGCTCTGCCCGATCAGCCGGACATTGCGGGCATGCGCCACGATCGCTTCATGCCCCAGGTCGGAGAGAAGGCGGCTTACCCATGGCGAATGCGTGCCGGTTTCCAGTGCAATTCGGCTCCGCGGCATCTTTCCGAATGTCTTCTTCATCGCTTCCGGACTGGTGGCGACCCTTTCCTCAACAATCACCTCGCCCGCTCCGTTCAAAACACAGTAGAAGCTCGACCGATCCCCAAGATCGAGTCCAATGGTCAGCTGCTCACTCTGAAGTTTTCCCCTACCACGTACTGCCGTAGTGCTAGGCTTCCTCATAGCCGGTCTCCTTGTCTCGTGCGCTTAGAGCGCGTCGATAACTTGGGAGCTTAACGCATCCCGCCGGAGACCGG